>NZ_AP014938.1:0-327530 GCF_001548235.1 Rothia mucilaginosa | reverse complement strand
CTAAGGCCCCTAAGCGTGTGCTAAGTGGGAAAGGATGTGGAGTTGCTTAGACAACCAGGAGGTTGGCTTAGAAGCAGCCATCCTTGAAAGAGTGCGTAACAGCTCACTGGTCAAGTGATTCTGCGCCGATAATGTAGCGGGGCTCAAGTACACCGCCGAAGTTGTGGCAATGACCCTTTGAGGGTTGTTGGGTAGGGGAGCGTCGTGTAGCCGGTGAAGCTGCGGTGTAAACCAGTGGTGGAGGCTATGCGAGTGAGAATGCAGGCATGAGTAGCGAAAGATGAGTGAGAAACTCATCCGCCGGATGATCAAGGGTTCCAGGGTCAAGTTAATCTGCCCTGGGTTAGTCGGGGCCTAAGGCGAGGCCGACAGGCGTAGTCGATGGATAACGGGTTGATATTCCCGTACCGGTGAAAAACCGCCCATACTGATATTGTGATGCTAACCATGCGAAGCATGATGTGCAGGCTTTTGTTTGTGTGTTGTGTGGGTTGTGGGACCCGATCTTTGGAGGTAAACGTGTTAACAGGTGTGACGCAGGAAGGTAGCCAAGCCACGCGATGGTTGTCGTGGTCTAAGCGTGTAGGGTTGTCGGTTGTTAAATGCGCCGGCTGTGTGCCTGAGACGTGATGGGACCCCGTTTTTGGGGGATTTGGTGATCCTATGCTGCCGAGAAAAGCATCGGCGTGAGGTTTTAGCCGCCCGTACCCTAAACCGACACAGGTGATCAGGTAGAGAATACTAAGGCGATCGAGAGAATCATGGTTAAGGAACTCGGCAAAATGCCCCCGTAACTTCGGGAGAAGGGGGACCTTGAGCGTGATGGGCACTTGCTGCCTGGAGCGTGTATGGGTCGCAGAGACCAGGGGGAAGCGACTGTTTATCAAAAACACAGGTCCGTGCGAAGTCGTAAGACGATGTATACGGACTGACTCCTGCCCGGTGCTGGAAGGTTAAGAGGATTGGTTAGCCCTTTTTGGGCGAAGCTGAGAATTTAAGCCCCAGTAAACGGCGGTGGTAACTATAACCATCCTAAGGTAGCGAAATTCCTTGTCGGGTAAGTTCCGACCTGCACGAATGGAGTAACGACTTCCCTACTGTCTCAACCATGAACTCGGCGAAATTGCAGTACGAGTAAAGATGCTCGTTTCGCGCAGCAGGACGGAAAGACCCCGTGACCTTTACTATAGTTTGGTATTGGTGTTTGGTTTGGCTTGTGTAGGATAGGTGGGAGACTGTGAAGCATGGACGCTAGTTTGTGTGGAGTCGTTGTTGAAATACCACTCTGGTCAATCTGGATGTCTAACTTCGGGCCATGATCTGGTTCAGGGACAGTGCCTGATGGGTAGTTTAACTGGGGCGGTTGCCTCCTAAAGTGTAACGGAGGCGCCCAAAGGTTCCCTCAGCCTGGTTGGCAATCAGGTGTTGAGTGTAAGTGCACAAGGGAGCTTGACTGTGAGACTGGCAGGTCGAGCAGGGACGAAAGTCGGGACTAGTGATCCGGCGGTACGTTGTGGAACGGCCGTCGCTCAACGGATAAAAGGTACCTCGGGGATAACAGGCTGATCTTGCCCAAGAGTCCATATCGACGGCATGGTTTGGCACCTCGATGTCGGCTCGTCGCATCCTGGGGCTGGAGTCGGTCCCAAGGGTTGGGCTGTTCGCCCATTAAAGCGGTACGCGAGCTGGGTTCAGAACGTCGTGAGACAGTTCGGTCCCTATCCGCTGCGCGCGTTGGAAATTTGAGAAAGGCTGTCCTTAGTACGAGAGGACCGGGACGGACGAACCTCTGGTATGTCAGTTGTACCGCCAGGTGCATGGCTGATTGGCTACGTTCGGGAGGGATAACCGCTGAAAGCATCTAAGCGGGAAGCCTGTTTCGAGATGAGATTTCCTGGCACTTTTTGGTGTGTGAGGCTCCTTATAGATGATGAGGTTGATAGGCCGGGTATGGAAGCGGGGACTGAAGACTCGTGGAGTTGACTGGTACTAATAGGCCGAAGGCTTACTTTTCAAGAAGTGTTTTGTTGTTTGCGTTCACTGTATGGTTTTTGGATAACAATCCCGTAGGTTTGCGGTGATTATAGCAAGAGGGAAACGCCTGGTTCCATTCCGAACCCAGAAGCTAAGACTCTTTGCGCCGATGGTACTGCACTTTTGTGGGTGTGGGAGAGTAGGTCATCGCCGCTTTATTATTCAATAGCCCCGGCTTCGCCGGGGCTATTTTTGTTTGGGGAGACCTAACGGCCTCCCCATTTGTCTTTAACATCCCATCAGTACGGGTGCACGGAAGGTGCTCTCTATACTAAAATGGTATGGCTTATGTTTAGGCATTAGCGGGTGTATCTAAAGCACCCCTCATAGAGTTGATGCCTCAGGCAGCGGTTCGCCCGAATCGACTGCATACCCTACCCGCCCACACTGGCGGATACCTCCCAAGGAGATTCATGTCTGAGACCCCCCGTCACGAGTCTAACGGCTCCGGCCCCCGCCAGCACCGCAAGAACAGCGGAGGAAAGGACTTCCGCTCCAAGAAGGGCGGCAAGAACTTTGGCGGCAAGGGCGGTTTCAAACGTAACGACCGCGGAGGCAAGAAGTTCGACGGTCGTCGCTCCGACTCCCGTTCCAAGGCACCTCGCTCCAACGGTCCCGAGGCTGAAGCACCTCGCGAAGAAGTACGCAGCATCGGTGGCCGTGCAGGCTACCGTCCTGCAAAGCCCAAGGCACCGGAAATTGACGACGACATCACCGGCCGTGAGCTGGACGGTGCAACCTTCCGTCAGCTGCGCGCCCTAGAACCGCGCAACGCAGAAACCGTCGCAAAGCACCTCGCCATGGCAGGTCGCTACCTCGACATCGACCCCGAATTCGCGCTGGAACACGCCGTTGCCGCATCCCGCAGCGCGGGTCGTATTGCCGCAGTACGCGAAGCTGTTGGCGTCGCCGCATACGTGGCAGAAGACTTCGAACTGGCACTGCGCGAACTGCGCACCCACCGCCGTATCAGCGGCTCCGTAGACCACCTAGCACTGCTGGTGGACTGCGAGCGTGCACTCGGCCGCCTGCCCAAGGCAATGGAAATGATTGCAGAATTCAAGAAGGAAGAACTGCCCGCCAACGTGCGCGTAGAGCTCGCCATCGTTGAATCCGGTATCCTCAGCGATCAGGGCAAGAAGTCTGAGGCTGTCGTAGCACTGCAGATTCCTCAGCTGAACCCCAAGCGCGCCTTCGAGTACAGCCCCCGCCTGTTCAGCGCATACTCCGACGCGCTGGCTAACGCAGGCCGCAACCAGGAAGCAGAACGCTGGGCACGCCTCGCCTTCATGGCAGAAGCAGCACTGGGCCAGGGCAACTTCGCAGAACCCGAAATCTTCGACATCTTCGGTGAAGCAGGCCTCTTCGAACAGGAAGAGAAGTCCGTAGAACTCACTGAGACTGCAGACGAAGCGGAAGAGACTGCTGAAGCTTCCGCAGAAGAGGAAGCAAGCGAAACCCAGGACGAAGTAGCTGAGGACGAGAAGACCGAAGCGCCTAAGACCGAAGCACCCAAGCCTGAAGAAGCAGAAGAAAACTCCGCAGAATAAGACTGCAGCGAATCTAAGAATTCTGAATACTTGACCTACGTGTCAGCGTGAAACCGCTGGACGCCGCACCCAAGCAGGGGAGAGCGTCCAGCGGTTTTTCATATAATCGCCCGAAGGCACCAACGCTAGAGTGTCTAACAGGTACGATTAATAGCGACAACCGCCAGAGACCCCGAGAGGAACACTCTATGACCACGAACGCACTCCTATCCCGCTACGATGCCCTCCTCTCCGATCTGGACGGCGTAGTCTATGCAGGCCCCTTCGCTATCGAAGGTGCACCCGAAGCGCTCAACCGCGCCGAAGAAGAACTCAACGTACCGGTTATCTTCGTTACCAACAACGCCTCGCGCTCCGTAGAATCTGTAGCAGAGCACCTGCGTGAACTGGGTGTGCACACCCGAGCAGAACGCGTCGTCAGCTCCGCACAGGCAGGTGCCGCACTGCTCGCACAGCATGTACCCGCAGGCTCCAAGGTACTCATCACCGGCACCGAAGCACTTGCCGATTGCGTTCGTGCAGTAGGCCTCGAAACCGTACGCAAGGAAGAAGAAGGCCCCGTAGCCGTCATTCAGGGATTCGACCCCAAGATCGGCTGGGAAGACCTTGCGGAAGCCGCCTACACCCTCGCAAACCCCGACATCCTCTGGATTGCAACCAACACCGACCAGAGCATCCCCAAGGAACGAGGCCAGGCACCCGGTAACGGCACCCTCGTAGCAGCCGTGGCAAGCGCAACCCGCTGCACTCCGCTCGTCGCGGGCAAGCCCGAAGCGCCCATCTTCCACACCGCAGCTCAGGCTGTGAACTCCAGCCGCCCCGTCATCGTGGGCGACCGCCTGGACACCGACATTCTCGGCGCCAACAATGCAAAGATGGACGGCGCCCTCGTCCTCACCGGCGTACAGACCTACCAGGACGTCATCGAGGCCGTGCCGAACCAGCGTCCGACCTATATTCTGCGCACCCTCGAGGACTTCTTTGCACCCTACCCTGAAATTGAGGTGCTCTACGAAGGCGACGAAGTCATCGCAACCGGCCCCACCTGGCAGGCACGAGTTCGCGGTGAAAACCTCAGCCTGACCGGCCCCGAGAATGAAGATGTCGAAGCATTCGCGGGCAGCGAGAGCGAAGCCGAAGCATGGCGTGTAGCCTGCGCGGCATGGTGGGCAGCAAACCCCGAACAGGGTGCACGCCCCAACATCCAGGGGATTCCCGGTGCCTAAAGAACCGGAGACTAACAGCACGGCAGAGGAAAACACTGAGCTTGACGCAGAATTTGAGCGTCAGCTGGCGGCGACCCTCGCCATGGACCCCGTAGAGCGCGTCAAGCGCCTCGAAACGATGAGTGAGCAACTGGAGAAGGACCTCGAAAACCTCTCCTAGTTCGCGGCGGTGAACCCTCAGAACAGCGATGCTCTGAGGGGGCACTAGATAACCCGTCACCAGACGAGAGAAAGAAGACAAGGACACTGTGCGCCTCGATAAATACCTGGTTGAAGCTGGATTCGTGAGCTCCCGAACCCTAGCCGCAAAACTCATTGCGGCAGGAGACGTGCAAGTCAACGGCAAAGTTGCACGCAAAGCGTCCATGCTCGTAGGTCCCGAGGACACCCTCTACGTGCGCCAGAGCGAGCTGACCGAATACGTCAGCCGCGCAGGGCACAAACTCGCCGGTGCCCTCGACGCGTTCCCCGATATTGAGGTGGAGGGCAAGCGTTGCCTGGACGCGGGAGCATCCACCGGAGGCTTTACCGACGTGCTGCTTCGTCGAGGAGCCGCCCACGTAGCCGCCGTTGATGTGGGACACGGGCAGCTCGTGGACACGCTACGCGAAGAACCGCGAGTTGGCGTGTACGAAGGGCTCAACGTTCGCTACATGAAGCCCGAAGACATTGGTAGGCAGGTCGAACTGACGGTTTCTGACCTCTCGTTCATCTCGCTGACCCTGGTCATGGAGGCGCTAGCGAACGCAACCGAAACCGGCGGCGACCTGGTGCTCATGGTCAAGCCGCAATTCGAGGTCGGCAAGCACCGCATCGGACGCGGGGGAGTGGTGCACGAAGAATCCGCCCGCCGTGAAGCAGTGGAAAAAGTCCAGGCATCTGCGGTAAGCCACGGATTGCGCGTGATGGGTATGGAACCCAGCCCGCTCCCCGGACAGGACGGCAACGTAGAGTACTTCCTCTGGTGTCAAAAATAAACACGGTGCCGAAAATAGATATGGTGTCGAAAATAAATAGTGCTCAGGCAGTCTGAGAAACCCGCCCGGTAACGCAGGACGCGTTGAGGACGGGGTATTCTCAGGCTGTCGTGCTATTCACTGGCGCTATAGTCATGGGTATTTTAGAGAGACCCAGCTGTACGCTATTCGAAATAATTTTCTAAAAATATGGTGCTTTGGGAAATTTTCGAGAACATATTCGGTATGATAGGTGTAGATACACCATCTCAACACCCGATGGGAGAGAGTCGTTATGGCAGAACACGAAAGCCACGCACCGCAGGAGGCAACCGCACAGGTGGCTGCCGCAGGTGCGCGTTATGGTTCCGAACGCCATGAGCCTGATCGTTATGGTTCCGAAGACTCGGTAGGGCAGCGTCACCGTAAGATTCTCGTCTTCGCCCACGTGGGGCGCAAAGAAGCACGAGATGCCGCCCGACAGGCATGCACCCAGCTCTACGAAGCGGGACTCGCACCCGTCATGACTCGCTCCGATCTGGAGACCCTGAGCGAAAACTGGGACGAGCCCGTCCCCGTGCAGGTCGTCCACGAATCTGTAGCGCTCATCGATATTGAACTCGGCGTGGTGCTCGGCGGTGACGGTTCGATTCTTCGCGCCGCAGAAATGGTACGCCGAACCAGCGTTCCGCTCATTGGCGTGAACCTGGGACACGTCGGATTCCTCGCCGAATCTGAAGAGAGCGACCTGACCGAAACCGTTCGCTGCATCGTCAACAACGAATACACCGTTGAAGAACGCATGGCAATTGATGTGGAAGTCTGGAACGACGGCAAGCGCGTGCACAGCGACTGGGCGCTGAACGAAGCCAGTGTCGAAAAGGGCAACCGCGAAAAAATGATTGAAGTCATTATCGAGGTGGACTGCCGCCCGCTCAGCAGCTTTGGCTGCGACGGCGTGGTCATGGGAACCCCCACCGGCTCGACCGCCTACGCTTTCTCCGGCGGTGGCCCGGTCGTCTGGCCCGAAGTTGAAGCAATTCTCATGGTGCCGCTCTCGGCTCACGCGCTCTTCGCGCGCCCGCTGGTAGCAGCGCCAACCTCCACCCTGGCGGTAGAAATGATGCCCGGAAACGGTGCCTCCGGCGTGCTCTGGTGCGATGGCCGCCGAACCGTGGAGCTGGACCCCGGATCCCGTATTGAGGTGCGACGCTCCGAAAAGTCGGTGCTGCTCGCCCGTATCCACCCGGCTCCCTTCTCAGAGCGACTGGTGCGTAAATTTGAGCTTCCGATCCGTGGCTGGCGCGGCCCGCAGGACACCGAGAAGCACTAAAGAAAAGGAATGAACGTTCGTGATTGAGGAAATCCATATTCGAGACCTCGGCATCATCACCGATGCGAGGCTCCCCCTCGAACCCGGATTCTCCGTGCTGACCGGCGAAACCGGCGCAGGTAAAACCATGGTTGTCACCGCCCTCGGCATGCTCCTGGGCGCCCGATCCGACGCCTCCAGCGTGCGCAACGGTGCTAAGAGCGCCCTCGCCGAAGCAGTGATTCGCCTGCCCCACGGGCACCGCGCCCTCGAGCTTGCCGAAGAAGCCGGCGGCACCGCCGAAGACATTGACGAACAGACCTCCGAACTGCTTCTGGCGCGCACCGTCAACGCCTCGGGACGCTCCCGCGCCCACGTCGGCGGTTGCTCCGCACCCATCGGAACCCTGTCTCAGATTGGTCAGACTCTTGTTGCAGTCCACGGCCAGTCCGATCAGCTGCGCCTCAAATCAGCGGCAGAGCAGCGCCAGTCCCTCGACCTGTACGCCGGCGAAGAGCTCGCCAACCTGCTGGAGAAGTACCGCGAAAACTACGAGCGATACCGCGCCGCCGCCGCAG
Organism: Rothia mucilaginosa; assembly: GCF_001548235.1. Taxonomy (NCBI): domain Bacteria; kingdom Bacillati; phylum Actinomycetota; class Actinomycetes; order Micrococcales; family Micrococcaceae; genus Rothia; species Rothia mucilaginosa. Next base: position 319,874 of record NZ_AP014938.1, on the reverse strand, counting down.
AGCTGAAGGAAGTACGCGAAAACTCGCGCGCACGAGCCCTCGAAGCGCAGACCCTGCAGGGTGCCCTCGAAGAAATCAGCGCCGTCAACCCGCAGGCGGGCGAAGAAGAAGAGCTCAAAGCCGAAATGGTGAAGCTCATGAACGTGGAGGCACTACGCATTGCGTCGGCAACCGCCTCCGCAGCGCTCAGCGGTAGCGAATACTCCACCGGCGACGAGCAGAGCGTCATGAGCCTGCTCGATGCAAGCCGCTCCGCGCTACAGGCGCAGGCAGACGCTGACGAAGAGCTTGCCTCCCTCGCCGCGCGCGTCAACGAACTGTTGATTCTTGCCACCGATATCTCCTCGGATCTGTCCTCCTACATGGCCTCCCTGGATGTTGAAGGCCCCGAACGTCTGGCGCAGGTGCAGACTCGCCGCGCCCAGCTGGCGACCCTCACCCGCAAGTACGGTGCCGACATTGCAGAGGTCCTCGAATGGGCCGAAGAATCCAGCGCACGCCTCGAAACCCTGGTGGATGACCCGCAGCGACAGGAAACCCTGGAAACCGAGCTGGTACAGCTACGCAAGGTACTTGGCGCCCAGGCAGAAGAGCTGACCGCCCTGCGCCGTGCCGCCGCGCAGAAACTGGCGGATGCCGTCAGCGAGGAGCTCACTGCTCTTGCCATGCCGAACGCCTCCCTGGTCGTGGAAGTTGCCGAAGCCGAAAAGTTCTCGGTACACGGTCGAGACACCGTGACCTTCATGCTGGCGCCCCACCGAACCGCTGTGCCGCGCCCGCTCGGTAAGGGCGCCTCCGGCGGCGAGCTCTCCCGAGTGATGCTCGCCCTGGAGGTAGTGCTTGCCGAAGTGGACCCCGTACCCACCTTCATCTTCGACGAGGTGGACTCCGGCGTGGGCGGTAAGGCCGCTATCGAAATCGGTCGCCGCCTCGCCATGCTCGCCCGACACGTGCAGGTTCTGGTGGTCACCCACCTGCCGCAGGTTGCCGCCTTCGCGGACCAGCACATCCTCGTGCTGAAAAACGATGACGCGTCCCTCTCAAAGGTCAAGGTACTTTCCGAAGAGGAACGCGTGGTGGAACTGGCGCGAATGCTCTCCGGGCACGATCAATCAGAATCGGCGCGAGAGCACGCCCGAGAGTTGCTTGCCGCCGGTCGAGAAGTGCCGCAGGGGCGCTGAAACCGGCGGCAAGCCGGCGGCAAGCCGGCGGCAAACCGGCAGGGAAAAGCATGAGGAAAGTGCTGGCAAAAGCGCCGAAAGGTGGCATCTTTCGTACCAAAGACCATCAAAGGTGCTGAGGCACGCGAGCACGCCTCAGAAAGTTGTCGGTGTTACCCGCGCCGGTGACCAATAGCGGCGCATGGAGCCCAGAGGATGTGAGATACTCTGTGAATGCTCCTACACCTGCTTCTACACGGCGCGGCGGGAATAATAAATCCCCAGCTCCGTTTACAGTGGTGATAAGGACAAATAGGGGAGGGAAAGCCGCCTGAGAGAATCCTCTCGCGGCAAAACCCTCTGCTTGGATAGCAGACAAGAAAATGGTAGGCTTGAATTCCGTGGTGAATGAAAAAAATAACGCTCTGAACGCGTCCTCTAACGACAAGGTAACCCGCCAGATTTTCGTGACCGGCGGCGTTGCATCTTCTCTCGGTAAGGGCCTGTCGGCCTCTTCCCTCGGTCAGCTTCTTCGCGCACGTGGCCTCTCTGTGACCATGCAGAAGTTCGACCCCTACCTGAACGTCGACCCCGGTACGATGAACCCCTTCCAGCACGGTGAAGTCTTTGTCACCGACGACGGTGCTGAAACCGACCTCGACATCGGACACTACGAGCGCTTCCTGGACGAAAACCTCGACCAGTCCGCTAACGTGACCACCGGCCAGGTCTACTCCTCCGTCATCGCAAAGGAACGCCGCGGCGAATACCTCGGCGACACCGTCCAGGTCATCCCTCACATTACCGACGAAATCAAGGCCCGTATGCGTCACGCAGCGGAAATTGAAAACGCACCCGACATCATCATCACTGAAATCGGTGGTACCGTCGGCGATATCGAGTCCCTGCCCTTCATGGAGGCAGCACGCCAGGTACGCCGCGATGTTGGCCGCAAGAACGTCTTCTTCCTGCACGTCTCCCTGGTACCCTTCATCGGCCCCTCCGGCGAGCTCAAGACCAAGCCGACCCAGCACTCCGTCGCAGCACTGCGCGGCCTGGGCATCCAGCCTGACGGTCTGATCCTGCGCTGTGAGCGTGAGGTCCCCGTCTCGCACCGTACCAAGATCGGTAACGCATGCGACGTGGACAGCGACGCAGTCATCTCCTGCGCCGACGCACCCAGCATCTACGACATCCCCAAGACCCTGCACAGCCAGAAGCTCGACGACTACATCCTCGACTACTTCGGCATTGAGGCTCCCGCACCGGACTTCACCCAGTGGGACCGCCTGCTCGACGCAGTGCACCGCCCCGCAGCAGAGGTCAACGTTGGCCTGGTCGGTAAGTATATCGACCTGCCCGATGCATACCTGTCCGTCTCCGAGGCTCTGCGCGCCGGCGGCTTCGCAAACAACGTGAAGGTCAACATCAAGTGGGTTGCAGCCGACCTGTGCGCAACCGACGAAGATGCAGACCACCAGCTGCGCAACATGGACGCAATCCTCGTGCCCGGCGGCTTCGGCATCCGCGGCCTGGACGGCAAGATCGGTGCCCTCAAGTACGCACGCGAGCACAAGCTTCCGACCCTGGGCATCTGCCTCGGCCTGCAGTCCATGGTCATCGAGTACGCACGCAACGTACTGGGTCTGACCGAAGCATCCTCCACCGAGTTCGATCCGGAAACCTCCGTACCGGTCATCGCAACCATCGAAGAGCAGAAGCAGTTCGTCGAAGGTGCAGGCGACCTGGGCGGCACCATGCGCCTGGGCCTGTACAAGGCAAACCTTGTTCCCGGCTCTCAGGTAGCTAAGGCGTACGGTGCAACCGAGGTTGCAGAGCGTCACCGCCACCGCTACGAGGTGAACAACGAGTACCGCGAGCAGCTTGAAGAAGCAGGCCTGCGCATCTCCGGTACCTCCCCGGACTCCTCGCTGGTCGAGTACGTGGAACTGCCTGCAGAAGCACACCCCTACTACGTGGCAACTCAGGCACACCCCGAGTACCGCTCGCGTCCGACCCGCCCGCACCCGCTCTTCTCCGGCCTGATTAAGGCTGCTCTGGAGCGCCGCGGCGCCTAACGTCTAGGCACAAACGTTCAGCATCCCGCTCACCCCGCGCAGGGGAGAGCGGGATGCTTTCGTTTAAACCTGAACATGCCTTATTCCGTGCCCGTACCTGACGCGCCAAACGTAGCGGGGCTAAGAAGCCGCCTACAATGAAAGAATGAGCAACAACCAGCAGATTATTGATGCACCCTCCGAACGCACCATCCGCACCCGCACCGTGAAGTACAGCGGCTACGTGATCGAAACGACCGTTGAAGAGTACGAACTCAACAAAAACACCGTGCTGACCCGCGACGTCGTGGAAATGCCCGGCGCCGTCGCCGTGGCGGTCCTCAACGACAACAACGAACTGCTGATGCTCAACCAGTACCGCCACCCGGTGCGCATGAACCTCTGGGAAGTACCCGCAGGACTGCTCGACATCGACGGTGAAGACCCCCTGGTCGCCGCGCAGCGCGAACTTGCCGAAGAGGCAGACCTGCAGGCAGACACCTGGAACGCACTGACCGACTACTTCAGCAGCCCCGGCGCAACCAGCGAAGCAGGCCGCGTCTACCTGGCGCGTAACCTCTCGGAACTGCCCGCCGAAGAACGTAGCGAACGCACCGACGAAGAAGCAGAAATGACCTACCGCTGGGTGCCCCTCGCCGAGGCAGTACAGCTGGTACTGGGCGGAAAGGTTCACAACGCGCTCGCTATCCAGGCGGTACTCGCCACCTACGCGGCGGCGCAGAACAACTTTGAAGGTCTGCGCCCCGCCGAGGGCGGCTGGGAGTTCCACCCCTACATGGGACAGCGCCGCGAAAAGCCGGAGAACTTCCGCAACCACTAAGAACCGAACGTAGGGCGGGGGAGTAGTCTCGCCTACGGCAAACCCAAACGTCAAGAGGCCCAAATATCAACAGAACCGGCAGAGGAGATAGCGTGAAGCAGGCAAAAAGTACGGTGAGCAAGACACCCCGCGGCGCGGGTCTGCTCGGCGTGCCCTCTTCTGCTGGTTCCTCCATGCTGGGTTCTTCTGCCCTGGGTGCTTCCCACCAGGAGGCGCAGACCCCGCTGCAGAGAGCCATCGAGCAGTACCTCATCCACCTGCGCGTGGAGCGAGGAAGCAGTGAACACACCATCGCCTCCTACGCGCGCGACCTGCGACGATACAGCGCCTACATGGCGACCCTCGGCGTCATCGACCCCGAACGCATCACCACCGCGCAGGTACGCTCCTTCATGCGGGAACTCGCCGCCCCCACCGTGCCCCTTGCCGGATTTGAAGCGGGGGAGAAGAACAAGCAGAACGCGCAGGAATTTCAGGAAGTACAGGAAGAAGCCGCAGAATCGCTGGCGCTGATGATCGCCTCCGAGTCGGGGCGAGGTACTGGAAAAGGTCGTGCCGGGCAGCCGGAGAAAGCCGGGGCGCCAGAAAAAGAAACGCCAACCGCTGAAGGCGCGCCGAGCCTGCCCCTGCCCTTGGGCCCGAACTCCATCGCCCGCACCATGGCGGCAGTCCGCGGAGCACACGCCTTCTGGGTCTCCGCGCTCATCGTGCCCACCGACCCGGCGGCACCGGTCACCCCGCCCAAGAACGTTAAACGCCTACCCAAAGCAGTCAGCGTAGAAGACATCCAGCGGCTACTCGCCGTACCCGACCGCGAAACCGCAACCGGGCTACGTAACCGAGCCATCCTCGAATTCCTCTACGCCACCGGCGCGCGCGTGAGCGAAATGCTCAACGCCGATATCGACGACGTGCACTTCGAAGGAACCCTCACCGATGAAGACGGCAACCAGATCACTCTGCCCGGCTACGTTCGACTCTTCGGCAAAGGAAATAAAGAGCGACTCGTACCTATTGGTAGCTACGCCCAAAAAGCAATCCAAGACTACCTGGTGCGTGCCCGCCCCTCCCTCGTAGCGCACGGTAAAGGCACCGCCGCGCTCTTCGTCAACGGCCGAGGCAGCAGACTCGGACGCCAAGGCGCCTGGCTCATCCTCAAGGAAGCCGCCGAAGCCGCCGGGCTCAGCTCCGACTTCTCACCGCACTCCATGCGCCACAGCTTCGCAACGCACCTGCTGCAGGGCGGTGCCGATATTCGCGTGGTGCAAGAACTGCTCGGGCACGCTTCCATCGCCACCACTCAGGTGTACACCAAGGTTACGCCTGAGGGGCTCATGGAGGTGTACCGCATGGCGCATCCGCGTGCCCACGAACGGGGATAAAACCCCGTCAATCCGCGGAACAGGCGCTCTTGAGGTAACCTTATAGACAACGCTTAAACTTTAAAACTTCGAATTCATTGATGAAGGTGAACCATTGACTGAAGCTCAGGCTCAAGAACTCGGCCCCACCGGTCGACCCCTGCGCGTATACCCCGACCCGGCTCCGCTGAGCAGCCACGGTCCCGCCCGCATTATCTCTATGGTGAATCAGAAGGGCGGCGTGGGTAAGACCACCTCCACCATTAACCTGGGCGCGGCACTGGCAGAATGCGGCCGTAAGGTGCTGCTGGTCGACTTCGACCCGCAGGGTGCTCTCTCGGCCGGTTTCGGTGCGAACCCGCACGAACTGGACCTAACCGTCTACAACGTCATGATGGACCGCAAGGTCGACATCAAGGACGTCATCCTGCCTACCGGCGTGGAGAACATCGACCTGCTGCCCGCCAATATTGACCTCTCCGCAGCTGAAGTTCAGCTGGTCAACGAAGTGGCTCGCGAGCAGGTTCTCGCCTCGGCGCTGCGCAAGGTCCGCGACGAATACGACGTCATCCTCATCGACTGCCAGCCCTCCCTGGGCCTGCTGACCGTCAACGCACTGACCGCCTCCGAAGGCGTCATCATTCCGCTGATTTGTGAGTTCTTCGCACTGCGCGCCGTCGCACTGCTGGTCGATTCCATCGAGAAGGTTCAGGACCGTCTGAACCCCGACCTCGAAATCTCAGGCGTACTTGCCACCATGTTCGATGCGCGCACCATCCACTCCAAGGAAGTTCTGGCACGCATCGTGGACGCATTCGGCGACAAGGTTTTCGACACCGTCATCAAGCGCACCGTGAAGTTCCCGGACGCGTCGGTGTCCGCTGAGCCGATTCTCAGCTACGCCTCCAGCCACCCCGGCGCGGAAGCATACCGCCAGGTGGCACGCGAACTGATCTATAAGGGCGGCGCACGCTAAAGCCCCCACATCTATACGCCCTCTGCTGAGGTGACTCTCACCCTTGAGTCACACCGGCAGAGGGCGTATAATTGTGTGGATTCTAAAGACCCCCGCACACTACTCGCGCCGAAAATAGGCGAAGTGGAAGCCGCATCTGAGACGGCACCAACGAAGCCGGGGAGAATAAACCTAAGGAGAATAGGTCGTTTATGACCACGAACGTCGCTGCCGTGAGGGTACCGACACCGAACGCAGACACCGCCGCAAACGCCCGGACTGAGGGCCGCGGCCTGCAGAACCCGGAACGCGGTTTCACCCTCACCCTCAGTAATTTTGAGGGTCCCTTTGATCTTCTACTGACCCTGATTTCGCGCCGCAAACTCGACATTACCGAGGTGGCGCTCGCAGAGGTCACCGACGAGTTCCTCGCATACCTGCACGCCCTCTACGCTGAAGGCACCGAACGCGCACTCGACGAAGCCAGCGAATTTCTGGTCACCGCCGCAACCCTGCTGGAACTCAAAACCGCACGCCTGCTCCCGCAGCATCGTGAACCCCTCGAAGAGGACGTTGCACTGCTGGAGGCACGCGACCTGCTTTTCGCCCGTCTGCTACAATACCGCGCTTACCGCGAAGTTGCCGATATTTTTGCTGAACGCTGGGCGCAAGAAGCACAACGTTTTCCTCGTGCGGTAGCCCTCGAAGAACGATTCGCCCAGGCGCTACCCGAGCTGGTGTTCACCGGAGGCGCCGAAGAGTTCGCCCGCATCGCCGCCGCCGCGCTGAGCCGAACCCCCAAAGAGCCCGAGCCGGAACCCGAAGAAATCGTTGAAGAACTCAACGAGCACCTGCACGTTCCGCTGACCACTATCGCGGCTGAAGAACACTACATTCTGCACAGCCTGCTCGATACCGCGGCGCGGGAACTCAGCTTCACCGAACTGGTTCAAGGATCCGGTGAGCTAGAAATCGCGGTGGTTCGTTTCTTGGCGCTACTGGAGCTTTACAAAGAAGGCGCCCTGCACGTAGAACAGGACGCACCGCTCGGAGCCATTCGGGTACGCGCGAGCGCGGCACAATTCGTGATTCGCGAAGAAACTGCAGATGCCGCAGGCGCTCAGGAAGCGCACGAAATCAGTGAAGCGCCTGAATCACCCGAAGTGAACGACTCTGCGAACGAATCTGAAGCTAACACGGAACAGGTAGAGGAGGATTATGAGTAATCACGGCTCACGCTTTGACCGTGAATTCACCCCTGACGACCTTGCCATCGTGAACATGGGCTACTGGGATCCGAACGCAGACGAGGATTCGGAACAGGCCGATTTGGCGCCGGTAGAGGCGGCAGAGGCTGAAATCTCGAAGCCTGCTGAGGCGGAAGCTGAGCCGGCTGAGCATGCGGTATCGGCAGCTCCTTTGGATGAGGTGACCGAAGAAGCTGAGGAGGCTGAAGCCGCTGAAACGGTAGAGGACTCCGATGGTTCCGACATTTCCGACAGCTCCGAGGCACCGCAGGAACCTGCGCCCCACGCAGAGAAGAAACCTGCGAAGATTCCGGCGGGAGGCCCCTCCACCGCACCCAGTGTGGCGGTCGATGCCGAAGCCGAATTCTCCAAGGTCGAGGCAATCCCCGGCGGCGTCAAAAGCGCCATCGAGGCGATCCTCGCCGTTGCCGAAGCGCCCGTGGGCGTCAAAGAACTCTCCGCCGCGCTCATCGTCAGCGAACGAGCTGTTGAGCACGCGCTCGACCAGTTGTACCGCGAGTACAACGGCGAAGAAAGCGGCTACGGAGAAGACGAAAACCGGGTGGCGCCCGAACCGCGCGGATTCCAGCTGCGGAACATCGCAGGAGGCTGGAAGCTCTACGCCCGCGACGACTTCGCCCCCTGGGTGGCACGCTTCGTGACCCGCTCCAAGAGCGCGACCCTCAGCAAGCCCGCCTACGAGACGCTTGCCGTGATTGCCTACCAGCAGCCGGTGACCAGGGCGAGGGTAGCCTCCATTCGAGGCGTAAACGCGGACGCGGCAATCCGTCAGCTGTTGCAACGGCAGCTGATTCGTGAAGCAGGGCGAGAAGCCGGAAGCGGCGCGACCCTCTACGAAACCACGGAGCTGCTGCTGGCGAAGCTCGGGTTGAACTCCCTGGAGGAGCTACCGGCGCTCGCGCCCTTCCTGCCCGATGACACGGAAGCCGCAGTGCTTGCCGAGGGCAACGACTAAGACAACGAATCAATAAGACGAACGAACGTTCTGGAAAAGCCTGAAACGTTCGCACTATACGACAGAAAAGAGAAGAACACCATGGCATATGGAAACTCCTCCCGCGGCGGCCGCTCTGCATCCGGTCGCCCCCAGAACTCCCGCGGTGGCCGTCCCGGCGCTGCTCGTCCCGGTCAGGGCGGTAAGCCCGGCGCTAAGGGCGCATCCGCACGCGGCGGTCGTCCCGGCGCACCGAAGAGCGGCGCAGGCAAGGGCGGCGCAAAGGGCTTCGGCGAGAAGAAGTTCGGTGACAAGAAGTTTGGCGAGAAGAAGTTTGGCGAGAAGAAGTTCGGCGCAGGCCGCGCAGGTCGAGGCCGCGGTACCGAACTGCCCAAGCGCGAACGCCGCGCACCGGGCCGCCCCTACCGCTCCGGTGAAGCCTTCGCAAACGAGCGCGGCGAATACCGCGTCAGCAACTACGCTGGCCCGCACCGCCCCCGCCGCCCCCGCAACGCCCCGGTAGACCACTACGAGTTCTACGACCACGACGGCGTGCGCCTGCAGAAGCTGCTGGCTCAGGCCGGTGTGGCATCCCGCCGCGTCTGCGAAGAAATGATTACCGAAGGCCGCGTCACCGTTAACGGTGAAGTCGTGACCGAGCTGGGTGTGCGCGTGGACCCCTCCAAGGTGACCGTGCAGGTGGACGGCATGACCGTTCAGACCAACGACAAGCTCGTCTACATGGCATTCAACAAGCCCGCCGGCGTGGTCTCCACCATGGAAGACCCCGAAGGTCGCCCCTGCATCTCTGACTTCCTGCGTTCCTCCATGAGCGAGCGCGTGTTCCACGTGGGCCGCCTGGACGTCGAAACCGAGGGTCTGCTGCTGCTGACCAACGACGGTGAACTGGCGAACCGCCTCACCCACCCCTCCTACGAGGTGCCCAAGACCTACCTGGTGCAGGTTCCCGGCCCGATGGAGCCCGGCGTCGGCGCAGCCATGAAGAAGGGTATTCGCCTGGAAGACGGCGTGACTCGCGTGGACGAGTTCAAGCTGGTGGACTCCACTCCCGGCCACGTGCTCGTTGAGGTGACCATCCACTCCGGTAAGAACCGCATCGTGCGCCGTCTCTTCGACGCTGTCGGCTACCCGGTTGAGCGCCTGGTCCGCGTCGAGATGGGCCCGATCCGTATTGGTTCGCAGAAGCAGGGTACCGTCCGTAACCTCTCCAAGGTCGAGATCGGTCACCTGCTCGCTTCGGTCGACATGTAATAACGCTAAGGAGTTGTCATGAGCTTGCCCGCTGAGCTTTCCGCATCTGAGCTGCCCATCGACTCAACACTGACCGGACCGGTGCTCATTATCGGCTCGGGTCTGCTGGGTGCCTCCATTGGTTTGGGGTTGCGTGCGGCAGGATGCGAGGACGTGTACGTCCAAGATATTTCACCCACCGCCGAGGCTGTGGCGCAGGATATCGGTGCCGGTACAAGCTTCTCCACCCTGTCGGAGGAGGAACGCGCCGCGTTCGCCCCGCAGCTGGTGGTGGTGGCTGCGCCTCCGGATAGTGCCGGTGCCGTGTGCGCTCGCGCGTTGAACACCTATGCGCCTCGACCGGAGGCGGGCTACCCCGGCGCCGTGGTGACGGATGTTGCCTCGGTGAAGGTGCAGCCGCTGGCTGATGTGCTTGCCTCGGGTGCGGATGCGTCCCGTTACGTGGGTTCGCATCCGATGGCTGGACGTGAGAAGTCTGGCCCGGTGGCTGCTCGCGGTGAGCTGTTCCAGGCGCGTCCGTGGATCATCTGCGAGCACAATTCGGTTCGCCCCGAGTGTGTGCGTCTGGTGCGTTCTGTGGCGGTGGAGCTGGGCGCGATTGTGACTTCTCTGGGCGTTGAGGAGCATGATCAGACGGTTGCCCTGATTTCTCATGTGCCGCAGGCGATGAGCTCGCTGTTGGCTTCGCGTCTGCAGGACACTCCGCTGTATGCGCTGTCCCTGGCGGGTCAGGGTTTGCGCGATACGGTGCGTATTGCGGCTTCAGACCCGACGCTGTGGGTGCAGATTTTTGCGGCGAACGCTGACCCGATTGTGCAGACTCTCTACGGTGTGCGTGATGACCTGAACCGCCTCATCGCGACGCTGGAGAACCCGACGGCTTCCGGCGCTCGCCTGGATTTGGCGCAGCTGATGAGCGAAGGCAACGCGGGCGTGAGCCGTATTCCGGGTAAGCACGGTACTGCCCCCGCCGCGTTCGCAAAGATGACGGTGCTGGTGGACGACACCCCCGGCACGCTGGCTCGTTTGCTTGCCGAGATTGGTGAGTTGGGTGCGAACCTTGAGGATTTGCGTCTGGAGCACTCGACGGGTGCCCCGGTGGGTATGGCTGAAATCTCGGTCAATCCGTCTATTCATGAGGCGCTGGTCCGCGATTTGTCGGCTCGCGGTTGGCGTGTTGTGAAGTAGAGTTAAAGCTGTATTTTCCGGCATAAAGTTTGAGACGAATTTTAAGGAGTGCTGATGCACGAGAACCCTAAACTGACGATTGCTATTGACGGTCCCTCCGGTTCCGGTAAGTCGTCTGTGTCTAAGGAAGTTGCACGCCACTTTGGCCTGGCGTACCTGGACACCGGTGCAATGTACCGTGCCGCAACCTACCGTGTGCTGGAACTTGGCATTGACCTGAACGACGCTGAGGCGATCGCGAAGGCTGTCGAGGAGATGCCCCTGGTGTTCGGTACGAACATTAAGGAAGAAGAGATTCTGATGGGTTCGACCGATATCCGTGAGGAGATTCGTAGCGAGCGCATTTCTTCGGCGGTGTCTGCTGTGGCTTCGGTTCCGGCGGTTCGTGAGCACCTGATTGGCCTGCAGCGTTGGATGATTGACCACGCTATTAACGGCATGGTCGCTGAGGGCCGCGACATCACCACCGTGGTCGCTCCTGACGCTGATGCGCGCATCCTGCTGACTGCTTCTGAAGAGGTGCGCATGGCGCGCCGTGGCCTGGAGAACGCGGAGAAGTCCGGCGCTTCGGGTGACTTGAGCAAGCAGATCGCTGAGCGTGATGCGAAGGATTCGAAGGTCAATAACTTTATGGAAGCTGCCGAGGGCGTGACCCTGGTGGACAGCTCGGATCTTGATTTTAATGCGACGGTCTCTGCAGTGATTAACGCTGTGAATGACCAGTTGAAGGCGAAGCGCGCGGGTTAGGCCCCGCCGAAACGCTGGGGGAGTGGTGCATCCGCTCCCGATAAGACGTTGAGCCGCGCTCGCGTGCTGACCTACGGGTTGGGCGCGGGGCGGGTAGAGAAAGGAATGCGCATGGCTGAGGACGCTATCCGCGACGATTACGAAGAGAAGTACCTGGGCGGTGGCGAGGACGACGTTACCGAGCGCCTCGCTGAGATTGATGATGAGACCGCTGACCAGCGTGCTCAGGCTCTGCTTGAGGGCCTTGAGGATTACGACCTGGATGAAGAGGACCGCGCCCTGCTGGGTGCCTGGGGCTTCGACATTGAGGAAGAGGAAGAGCAGCTCGCTGATCCGGTAGTGGCGATTGTTGGCCGCCCGAACGTGGGTAAGTCGACCATCATTAACCGTATTCTGGGCCGCCGTGAAGCGGTGGTTGAGGATAAGCCGGGTGTGACTCGTGACCGCGTGTCTTATAAGGCTGAGTGGCTGGGTAAGAGCTTCACCCTGGTTGATACCGGTGGTTGGGAGTCTGACGCCCGCGGTATTGATGCTCAGGTTGCTGAGCAGGCTGAGATTGCTGTGGAGCAGGCCGATGTTGTGGTCCTGGTGGTGGACGCCCGTGTGGGTGTGACCGCTTCGGACGAGCAGATTGTGCGTATGCTGCGCCGCGTGAAGAAGCCGATCATTCTGATTGCTAACAAGATTGACGATGCTCACCTGGAGCCGGAGATTTATAACCTCTGGTCGCTGGGTATGGGTCAGCCGTTCCCGGTGTCGGGTCTGCACGGCCGCGGCCTGGCGGATGCTCTGGACGAGATCCTTGAGGTCATGCCGGAGCACTCGCAGTTCGCTCAGCCGGAGGCGCTGGGTGGCCCGCGTCGTGTGGCTCTGGTGGGTCGCCCGAACGTGGGCAAGTCCTCGCTGCTGAACAAGCTGGCTGGTTCTGAGCGTGCCGTGGTGAACGACCTGGCTGGTACGACTCGTGACCCGATTGACGAGATTATTGAGCTGGGCGGCTACCCCTGGCGTTTCGTGGATACGGCGGGTATTCGCCGTCGCCAGCACATGGCTAAGGGCGCGGAGTTCTACTCTTCGCTGCGTACTCAGACTGCTCTGGAGCGTTCTGAGGTTGCCGTGGTGCTGCTGGACGTTTCCGAGCCGATTTCTGAGCAGGATGTGCGTATTGTGCAGACTGTGATTGATTCGGGTCGTGCAATGGTCCTGGCATTCAACAAGTGGGATACCCTCGATGAGGATCGCCGCGACATGCTCGAGCGTGAGATTGAGCGCGACCTGGCGCACGTGCAGTGGGCTCCTCGCGTGAACATTTCGGCGAAGACCGGCTGGCACAAGGACAAGCTGGTGCCCGCCCTGGAGCGCTCGCTGGAGTCGTGGGATTCGCGTATTCCGACCGGTCGCCTGAACGCGTTCCTGGGCGAGATTGTGGCCGCGCATCCGCACCCTCTGCGTGGCGGTAAGCAGCCGCGTATTCTGTTCGGTACTCAGGTGTCTTCGCGTCCGCCGAAGTTCGTGCTGTTTACGACCGGTTTCTTGGATCCGGGTTACCGCCGCTTCATTACGCGTCGTCTGCGTGAGACTTTTGATTTCACGGGTACTCCGATTGAGATTTCGATGCGTGTGCGTGAGCGCCGCTCCCTGGGTGAGCGTCAGAGCGCGAAGGCTAAGAAGGGTAAGGGCGGCCGCCGCTAGTAGCGGGGATGTGCCTGCCCGATGCCGTGGTGCTGGGCTGATCCCTTGCTAGGCTTGGCCCCCACGTGCTGGATTCTGTGCAGAAAATCTGCGCGAGAAAGATTTTTAAGATTTTTTCTAAAAATGGGGATTCTGGCTTGCGTGGGGGTTGAAAGCCCGGTATAGTTATTCGAGTGTTCAGGGGAAACCTTGAAAACAATATCGTGAATAACGAATCGGGTTGTGGCGCAGCTTGGTAGCGCACTTGACTGGGGGTCAAGGGGTCGCAGGTTCAAATCCTGTCAACCCGACAGATAAAGCTCCGGAAGGTTTTTCCTTCCGGAGCTTTTTTGTATGCCGTTTAGGGGTTCGCGGGGTTTGATAGTTTGAGCGGTTTGTAATCAGGATATGCTCTGTGTGTACTGCCGAAAGCGCCGGGGTGCTGTTTCTTCCTTGAAATAGCGGGGGAGGGGGCTGGATGAGCCCTCAACCCGGGGTGGGCTTTAGGTTAGGTTGCAATTATGAGCTTGAATCTAAATGTTGGAATATGCCCGATTTTGTGGGTGTTAAGTGGTACATTGGGTACACAAGGAATTGCGTTTTTGGGATTAAGGATTCATTGTCCTGACCCTGAAATTCCCTTGACAAATCAAGGAATATTTAGGTTTTTGTGACAAAAACGCCGTTTCAACACGCTAAATTTCATAGCCGCAAAACCAACACGAACCCAAGTGAAGGCATATATCCCAAGGGATAGCGTCCTTAACGCATCAAACAGCTAGGTGCACGCACCTACAACACACGGCACACACGCCGCCACAAGCGTTGCTGGGAAGGTTTTACGGCACAACTCGATCCCGCCCCCGTGGGCTGGAAAGGAACACAGTACATCATGTGGCAGCAAGTCTACGACCCGCTGAACTCGAGCGCACTCTCCGCACTCGTGGCAGCAGTCCCGATTATTTTCTTCCTTCTGGGCCTCACCGTCCTGAAGCTCAGCGGTATTAAATCTGCCGTTATCTCCCTCGTCATTGCACTGGTTATCGGTTGCGCCATCTTCGGCATGCCCGTCACCGCAGGTGCAGGCTCCATCCTCTACGGCTTCCTCTCGGGCATGTGGCCCATCGGCTGGATCGTGCTTATGGCAGTGTGGCTCTACCGCATTTCCGTGCGTTCTGGCGGCTTTGAAATCGTCCGCTCCTCCATCTCCTCCATCTCTACCGACCAGCGCATCCAGATGCTACTGATCGCATTCTGCTTCGGTGGCTTCCTCGAAGGCGCTGCAGGCTTCGGTATCCCGATTGCTATCTGTGCTGCACTGCTCGTGTCCCTGGGCTTCAACCCGCTCAAGGCTGCAATGTTCGCACTGATTGCTAACGTGAGCTCCGGTGCATACGGCGCTATCGGTATCCCCGTGACCACCGCAGCAACCCGCGGTGGCGTGGACCTGCACGCACTGTCCATCGAAATGGTCCTGGTTCTCCAGATTATGGCGGCTCTCATCCCCGTACTGCTCGTTGCTATTCAGGACGGTCTGCGCGGTATCCGCGAAGTCGGTCTGGTAGCACTGATCGTTGGTCTGATTTACTCTGGCGGCCAGTCCGTCCTGCTCGCAGCCCTCGGTAACCCCGAGCTCGTCGACATCATCCCGCCGCTGCTGGCTCTGATTGCTCTGGCACTCATCATGCAGAAGTGGCAGCCCAAGCACATCTTCCGCGAGCCCACCGCTCCCTCCCTGGAAGAAGTTCAGGCTCAGCAGAGCACCAAGCACACCGGTGGCGAAATCCTCAAGGCATGGAGCCCCTTCGTCTACCTGTCCGTCGTGATTCTGCTCTGGTCCACCGCTCTGAAGCCCGTCTTCGCCGCTAAGGGCGCGCTCGGCTTCACCAACGTCACGTTCTCCCTGCCCTGGCTGCACCAGAGCATCTCGCAGGCGGCACCGATCGTTGCAACCCCCAAGCCTATTGACGTGACCTACACCTGGAACATTGTGGGCGCATCCGGTACCGCAATTCTGGTGGCTGCCATCATCACCATCCTGACCTCCTCCATCAGCTGGGGCGAGGCTATCGAGGAACTCGGCGCAACCTGGAAGCAGCTGCAGACCCCGATCCTCATGATCTGCCTGGTCATGTCCGTTGCTAACGTCATGAACTACGCGGGTATGATTACCTCCATCGCACTGGCTGTTGCCGCTGTGGGTGCTATCTTCCCGCTGCTGTCCCCGATCATCGGTTGGATTGGCGTGTTCGTGACCGGCTCCGTGGTGAACAACAACATCCTCTTCGCTGGCCTGCAGGCTACCACCGCACAGCAGATTGGCGTCAGCCAGACCCTGCTGGTTGCATCTAACACCGCCGGTGGTGTGATGGCGAAGATTGTTTCCCCGCAGTCCATCGCAATTGCAGCGGCTGCTGTGAACAGCTCCGGCGAGGAATCCAAGATTACCTCCATGGCGATCAAGTACAGTGCAGCACTGCTGGCTATCACCTGTGTTTGGGTTTACGTCCTGTCCCTGGTTGTTTCCTAAACAGCGTGAAGCTCCGATGCGTGTAGCCCGCTCTGGTTGAGAGTGAGGCGCCGCAATACGGTCTGTATCAAGCCCCCTTCTACTTCGGTAGGAGGGGGCTTTTACGTTATCTAGGCTTGTTAGGGGCGTGCGGTGGGATGCGCGGCTGATGGCTCGAAGGAGAGCGGTTAGGGGGGGCGAATACCGGGGAGCGTAAATATGCACATAAATATCGTTTGTGCACACTTAAGGTTATCCTATCCTGAACTCATGGGGGAGACCTGATAGCTTAGACAGATAAAGTCACAAGCACCTAGTTAGCGGGAATAATCCCGCTTTCTTTCAGTTAAAACCAGGGAACAACTTCAGCCCCTGGGAACTGATGACCATAACGCTTCACCGATGGGTCACTCCGCCACATAGCGGAGGAACCCATCGGTTTTATGCGGCCTAGCGCTTCCATACAGCACAGGAGCCGTATCGGAAGAAGCAACCGCAACAACGCACAGACCGAAAGGAACACCCGCCCTATGTGGCAGCAAACCTATAACCCGCTGAACTCGCCGGTGCTCTCCGCACTGGTCGCAGCAGTACCCATCATCCTCTTCCTGCTGGGCCTGACCCTCCTGAAACTCAGCGGCCTCAAGTCAGCACTGCTGACCCTCGGCACCACCCTCATCATCGGCTGCGCCGTCTTCGGCCTGCCCATCACCGCAGGTGCCGGCTCCATCCTCTCCGGCTTCCTCTCGGGCGCATGGCCCATCGGCTGGATCGTGCTCATGGCGGTGTGGCTTTACCGCATCGCCGTGCGTGCCGGTAACTTCGACATCGTGCGCGCCTCCGTCTCCTCCATCTCGAACGACCAGCGCATCCAGGTGCTACTGATTGCCTTCTGCTTCGGCGGCTTCATCGAAGGCGCGGCAGGCTTCGGTATCCCCATTGCTATCTCCGCGGCACTGCTGGTGTCCCTGGGCTTCAACCCCCTCAAGGCGTCAATGCTGGCGCTGGTAGCCAACGCCGCATCCGGCGCCTACGGCGCTATCGGTATTCCCGTGACCACCGCAGCTAAGGTCGGCGGCCTGGACACCGCACACCTGTCCGCGGGTATGGTCCCGGTACTGCAGATTTTCGTGGCAATCGTGCCGGTACTGATGGTCGCCATCCAGGACGGTATGCGCGGCATCCGCGAAGTCGGTCTCGTAGCGCTCATGACCGGTGTCATCTTCTCCGGCGGTCAGGCAGCTATCCTGATGCTGCTCGGCTCTCCCGAACTGGTCGACATCATCCCGCCACTGCTGTCCCTGGTGGCGCTGGCACTCGTCATGCGTTCCTGGCAGCCCAAGCACATTTACCGTGAACCTACCGCTCCCAGCCTCGAAGAAGTTCAGGCGCAGCAGGGCGTCAAGCACACCGGCGCTGAGATTGTTAAGGCATGGAGCCCCTTCATCTTCCTCTCCGCAACCATCCTGCTCTGGTCCACCGCGCTCAAGCCCGTGTTCGCAACCACTGGTCCGCTGGGTGCCGCAACCCTGGCGTTCCCCATCCCCGGCATCCACGAGGCAATCGTCACCGGTGCCGGTAAGACCGTGACCGCAATGTTCTCATGGAACACCCTGGGCGCATCCGGCACCGCAATTCTGGTGGCGGCACTCATTACCGTGCTGACCTCGAAGATTAGCTGGGGCGAAGCCTTTGAAGAACTCGGCGGCACCTGGAACCAGCTGAAGATGCCGATCCTCATGATCTGCCTGGTCATGTCCGTTGCAAACGTGATGAACCACGCCGGTATGACCACCTCCATCGCCCTGGCGCTCGCGGCAGCCGGCCCGGTCTTCCCTCTGCTGTCCCCGATCATCGGTTGGATTGGCGTGTTCGTGACCGGCTCCGTGACGAACGCTAACGTGCTCTTCGCGGGCCTGCAGTCCACCACCGCAGCCCAGATTGCTGTTGACCCGACCCTGCTCGTTGCCGCAAACACCGCCGGTGGCGTGATGGGTAAGATCGTCTCCCCGCAGTCCATCGCAATCGCGGCGGCCGCAGTAAATAGCGCTGGCGAGGAATCGAAGATTACCTCCATGTCCATTAAGTACAGCGCTATTCTGCTGGGCCTGGTCTGCGTCTGGTCCTTCGCTCTGTCGCTCATGATGGGCTAAAGACCGATACCGGATTCGGCGTAACCCTGCATACGAAACCCCTCGATGAGAACCCTGCAATTTTCCCTGCAGAAGACAAATCGAGGGGTTTCACGCATATTCAGGGAAGTTCCAACAGGCCGGGAAGAGGCGTAGAATTACTTCTTGTGCTTGCTCCTGCATGATTCTGCACATCACCACAGATTGTGCTCAGAAGAAAGAACGGGCAGGTGCCTAATAGAACACCTACTGCTTAAGGAAAAACAATGCAGACGCTCGCAACGATTACCACCGTCTTTGCATTCGTAGCAATCGCTATTCACGTGTACATCTGGATTATCGAATCATTCCTGTGGACTAAGCCCAAGGGCCGCGAAACCTTCGGCATGACCGAAGAATTTGCCGAGTCCACTAAGGAGATGGCGGCAAACCAGGGCCTGTACAACCTGATGCTCGCCTGGATCGCAGCAACCGGTCTGCTCGCCTTCTGGTTCGGCTCCCCGCAGGTGGGCGTGGCACTCATGTTCGCAGGTCTGGGCTCCATGGCGGTTGCCGGTGCCTACCTGTTCCTCACCTCCCCGGATAAGCGCAAGCCGGCACTGATTCAGCTGACCCCGCCGCTGCTGTCCCTGATCTTCCTCTTCGTGATGCTCTAATCCTGCGACGATTTGATTCTGCGACAATCTAGCTCAGGGCGGAAGCTCTCGACGCATCGAAGCCGCATGCTTACTTCACCGAAGTGGCATGCGGTTTTTCTCTGCCCGCGCGCGCCTTCGTGTCAGAGGCTCGAGGGTTTAGGCGAAAAGACCCGAACAGCCGCGCCGATGCGAGCCCACCAGGTGTGCATCCACCATGCCGACCGCGCACATGAGCGCATAGGCGGTCACCGGACCCAAAAATACTCCACCCAGTGCCTTAAAAGACTTGGCAAGAAGCGCGGACTCGAGCGTATCGGTAGGAATATCCTCCAGCGTATGCGGTGCGATCGTCTCGCTCGGCGCGAAGGACCACAGCCACGCTGGCAACCCGACCGGTACCCGCGTGCCGTCAGGCAGGATGCGTTCGCGCATCCGGTTCAGGTCTTCATTGCTGAGGGTACGAACTCGACGACGGCGGGTGTTTGCCGTCTCAAGGCTATCCGTATTGGTCGGGGTAGAAGTGGGAATGATGAGGGGAAGGCGAATATCCTCCGCGTAAGTCTCATGCGGCACGGCGGCAAGCTCACGCATCCGAATGGTCAGCCGCGCATTGGAGATAACCGCGCGAATCTTCCGCTCATTACGGATGATGCCCTCATCCTGAAGGAGTCGCGCAACATCCCGGTCGGTGAAGGCAACCACGCGTTCGGGATCGAAACCCTCGAAAGCGCGACGAAATGCTTCGCGGCGGGCAAGAATTGTTCGCCAGGAGAGCCCCACCTGAAAAGCCTCGAGGCTCAGGGCTTCGAAGAGTCCCCGCTCATCGGTGATGGGCATGCCCCATTCGGTGTCGTAGTAGTCGCGCAGAAGTTCGTCGGTTACCCACGTGGGGTAGCTCGGGGTGTTTTCGAAGGATTTGGCGGGAATATTGGGTTGCGAGGTCATGGTTTCTCCTCTCTGATATTGCTGAGCTGATCCGAGTATTTCGGAAGCATGTTCTACTTAAACATTAGCTCTAGCAAGAGCGAATCGCAACTATATTCGATTACATGTCGTGTTGTGGGTCAACAAAACCGAAAACAGGTACGAAAAAAGGTGGGGTACGCACCCAGTGTATACCCCACCCCGTCATAAGCCTCGAAGACTAGCCGATAGACGCTAGAAGAGCCGCGCCTCCCGCACCTCTTCCGGCTCCTCCAAATCGAGGAGGAACTGCTTACGCTCAACCCCGCCAGCGTAACCGGTCAGACTACCGTCAGCACCAATAACGCGATGACAGGGAATCATAATAGAAACCTTATTGCGGCCGACCGCCTGACCCACAGCCTGCGCCGGGGCACCCGGGCCAACCGCACGCGAAATCTCGCCGTAAGTGGTGGTGTACCCGGCAGGAACAGTCTTCAGATGCTCCCACACGATCAGCTGAAAGTCGGTGCCCTCAGGATCTAACGGCAACGTAAAAGAAGTGCGCTTGCGCTCAAAATACTCGGAAAGCTCTACCTCAGCGCGAGACAGCAACTGCGCCGCAGCATACTCGCCGGCAGGCTCTTCATCCTCCGCCGTGCCGTGCTCCCGCAGATAGGTTTCGGGATTTTCGATCAGCTCACCGAGCTCATGGGGGAGAGGAAAATGCGCCTGATCCTCGTACCAGATGCCCACAATCGCATCCGCGCGGGCGGCAATGTAGAGCACGCCGATGGGGCTCGAGTAGCGAGTGTGCCAGCGCGTGAACGCTTCCGGCGGCTGCGGCGAATCGGTCGCTTTGGTCATGCTCTTCCTCGTTGGCTCGTGGGTGTGTACTGCAGATGGTATTAGGGGCAAATATCCCTTTCAACCATCATAGGGGAGGGGCGCCTCCGTACCGTACCCGTGCCGGGTTTTGTCTATAATTGACCGCAATGTATGAGATGTATGCACCACCGTTGAAATATCTCAGGATGCCTGCCAATTTTGATTGAGCCCGAAGAGCTGGCATTCTGTGAAGTACACACCGATACACCGCAATTCAATACTCCGGCTTCTCCACCCCGCACCGGGTGGGGGTGACCTGTGTTTCTCGTGCCTTACCGATGGGTTCAACGATGACTGAAATTGCAAGGAGAAACATGGAAGACCTGAAAGATATCCGCCGGCAACTCAACGAAAACCCGGAGAGCCGAGAGCTCAATAACCGTTACGCGCAGGCGTGCCTCGACATCGCGAAAGAATATACCGTTATGTCCCAGGGACATATCTTTATTTGCTCGCCCTCAGATCTTGAAGCCGTACAGTACGTCATGGCCAAGATCCCTGATGCTTCGCATCTAGACGGTGAAACCTTGCAGGAATACAAACGTCTGAAGAGAGCTGTTACCCAGGCCCGTATGAATAGAGGTAGGCCCGGTAGCATGATGGGCATTTACTATGCCATCATCCTTTTTATAGTGATGCCTATAATGGCGGTACCAATCCTTGCGCTGTGGGAGCTCACCGCGGGGAGCACCTCAGACCATACCCGCGACCCGAAAGTCCTCATCTTTCTGATTCCTGTCGCTCTCATTACCGCTGCGCTCATCTGGGTTGGGTGGCTTGTTGAACGAATCCCCGGCTGGAAATATAATGCTCTTATCGTTCAAGAGAACAAGAAGATAGAACTAGCCAGAGCCGAAGCTGAATCGCGTCAAAGCGCTGAATCGAACCGTTCAGACATGGTTGCAGGACCGGACTCTGAACCGCAATCTTAAAGTAAATGTGCCGCCTCACCGGTATCAGTGAGGCGGCACATTTATGCTGTCTAAGGCTAGAGAAGCTCGCTACTTAGCGGCTGCCCTGTCAGAATTACGCTCCGTCAGAATTACGCGCGGTCAGCGTTGCCCTCCGTGTGGTGCAGATGCGGCAGGTGAGTCGAGTGCAGGTCGTGACCGAGCACATCGTGCGCGTCCGGGTCCTCGTTCGGGAGCACGTGTGAGTACTTGGAGTAGTAGCGGTACAGCGCGTAGGCGCCAATCACAGTCAGTACGATAGCAACGCCCAGAGCCCACGGTACAGCTGCGGGAGAATACATAACGGAGAAGAGCACTAACAGCCAGGAGAGAGCAGCTGCAAGTACCGAAACGTTCATAGCAATAATTGCAAGCTTACGGCGACGGACATCAACCATAATCGGTGCGGGAAAACCCGCTCCCTCCTTCCAACGGAGCCTCTCTCCGTTCTCATGAGCACCGGAAGGTGCCAGATACGTAACCAACCGCCATCTTCGGCGGCCAGATTAGAATCAATAAGCCTATATATCTATGATACGGCGCTTGAAGTGGACATCAAAGGCAAACAAACGCTGTTAGACCAACCCCACATAACAGGTGAACGGGTATCTCAACAAGAGGCATAAAACGAGTGATTTTTACGGTGAGAACTGCAATAAGAGAAGCGATTCCCCACTTGTCGTTAACGCAGAGAAGCCTGTAACAAGAGCTAAAAGTCCGTCCGCCGCGGTACGTGAAGCACCACGGCGGACGGGAACGTAAATAAAGTATCAGCGCGAATCGTCGATTCCTGTCAGGACAGCGCATGAATATGTCGCGTACGCGTCCTGTGCGGTACTGACACCTCACGAACAACACCGCGCCAGGTGATCGGCGGAAGATACCAAATTTACAAAAACCAACGGTACCCTAGCACTAATTTTTGTAGAAATTACGCCGCAATAAACGCTGAATTGAGCGTCATAAAACAGCGAAAAGCCCCGGCTGCTTCAACCCCATAGCGGGGGAGAAGCAGCCGGGGCGTCGCTAGTACGCGGGCCGTGCCGTTAGGCAACGGGTGCTGTGATTAGGCGGTCGGAACGTCCTCGTCAACCCACTCGAGGGTGCGGGAGACAGCCTTCTTCCACAGGCGGTACTGGCGGTCAACCTCTGCGGGCTCCATGGAGGGCAGCCAGCGCTTGTCCTCAGCCCAGTTGTCCACAACGTCCTGCTCGCCGGTCCAGAAACCAACAGCGATACCTGCAGCGTATGCTGCGCCCAGAGCGGTGGTCTCAACAACCTTCGGGCGGATTACGGGAACGCCGAGGATGTCAGCCTGGAACTGCATGAGGAACTCGTTAGCGGTCATGCCGCCGTCCACGCGCAGCTCGGAGAGCTCAACACCGGAGTCAGCGTTCATTGCGTCGAGAACCTCGCGGGTCTGGAATGCGGTTGCTTCCAATGCCGCACGCACGATGTGTGCACGGTTCACGTAGCGGGTCAGACCAACGATCACGCCGCGAGCGTCGGAACGCCAGTGGGGTGCGAACAGGCCGGAGAATGCGGGAACAACGTAGCAGCCACCGGAGTCCTTGACGGAGGTAGCCAGTTCCTCAGACTCTGCAGCGTGCTCAATCATGCGCAGGTTGTCGCGCAGCCACTGGATCAGGGAGCCGCTCATTGCGACCGAGCCTTCCAGAGCGTAGACGGGTGCTGCGTCGCCAATCTTGTATGCGACGGTGGTCAGCAGACCGTTGTTGGAGAAGACGGGCTCGTTGCCGGTGTTCATGAGCATGAAGTTACCGGTACCGTAGGTGTTCTTCGCCATGCCCTTCTCGAAGCAGGCCTGGCCAAAGGTGGCAGCCTGCTGATCGCCCAGGATACCGGCAATCGGGGTGCCGTTAAGCAGACCGGTTGCGCGGCCGAAGCCGTACACCTCGGAGGAGGACTTGATTTCGGGCAGCATGCTCATGGGGATGCCCATGTCTGCAGCGATCTGCGGATCCCATTCGAGGGTGCGGATGTTCATCAGCAGGGTACGGGATGCGTTGGTTACGTCGGTGACGTGAACGCCGCCGTCAACACCACCGGTCAGGTTCCAGACCAGCCAGGTGTCGGTGTTGCCGAAGAGCAGGTCGCCGCGTTCTGCGCGCTCGCGTGCGCCTTCAACGTTGTCCAGGATCCACTTGATCTTGGGGCCGGAGAAGTAGGTAGAGAGGTTCAGGCCGACGATGTCGTGGTACTTGCCAACGCCCTCTTCGCCTGCGAGCTCTTCAACGATTTCCTGGGTGCGGGTGTCCTGCCAGACGATTGCGTTGTAGACGGGCTCACCGGTGTTCTTGTCCCACACGACGGTGGTTTCACGCTGGTTGGTGATGCCGACTGCAGCGATTTCGTGGTGGTTGACTTCGCCGTTTGCCATAGCCATTGCTACGACCTTACGGACGTTCTGCCAAATCTCGGTTGCGTTGTGCTCGACCCAGCCGGCCTTGGGGAAGATCTGCTCGTGCTCGAGCTGGCCTTGAGCCACGTTCTCGCCCGCCTTGTTGAACAGGATCGCGCGGGAGCTGGTGGTGCCCTGGTCGATGGAGAGGATGTACTTGCGTTCGACGTTGAGGGTTGCGGAGTGCAGAGAAGTCGTCATTGATTTTTCCTTAGAACAAAAGAACGGGGGTATTAGAGAGGTTTAGAGGGGCAGAACTGCCGGAACGATCAGGCCTGCGAGGATAGCGCCGATGATTGGGCCAACAACCGGAACCCATGCGTAAGACCAGTTGGAACCGGTCTTACCGGGGATGGGCAGGAAGGTGTAGGCGATACGGGGGCCGAGGTCACGTGCGGGGTTGATAGCGGAACCGGTTGCGCCACCGAGGTTCATACTGATGGATACAACGACCAGGGCAACAGCCAAGGGGCCAGTCTGGGCGGGGGTCTTACCGGATGCGATGATCCAGCCAATCAGGACGAAGGTGCCGATAATCTCGGTGAGCAAGTTCCAGCCGTAGGACTTGATGGCGGGGCCGGTTGCGAAGATGCCGAGGCGGTCGCCCGGGTCCTCATCGAAGTGCTTCTTGTAGGTGAGGTACGCTCCGGTTGCGCCGGCCATTGCGCCGAGCATCTGAGCGACGATGTACAGGGCAATGTTGCCGGGGGTTGCGGGAACGCCGGTTGCCAGGTCCTTGCCTGCGGTTGCCAGGCCAACGGTCACAGCGGGGTTCAGGTGTGCACCGGAATGGAAGGAGAGGTACACGGCGGTGAACACTGCCAGACCCCATCCGAAGGTGATAACACCCCAGCCTGCGTCCTTAGCGTAGGACTTCTTGAGGGTCACTGCGGCGCATACGCCGGCACCGAGCAGAATCAGGATGAAGGTGCCGAAGAACTCGGAAGCGAAGATTCCGAGGGTGGTGGGGGCGCCGGATGCATCCACGAGAGCGGAAGAGCCGGCTGCAAGTACAGTTCCTGCGGAAGCAAGAAGAGACATTGTTGCTCCTTGAAGACGAAGCGTCTGGAAGGCAAGCGAACCTTTGCTTGCATGTTCCCGTGCATCCTCACCGCACGGGCGGATCGGGGCACAACGCTGTGCTGAAATGTGTAGCGGTTGCTACGAAAATTGTTGGTTGAATGTCTGATTGAGAAGCAGATCGTACCAGTGGGTTAACCCTGTATTTAGCTCGCTGCTTCTTATGCAGGGGATTATCGTAAACGGTTATTTAACCTCTCGTCCACCCCTCACCGAAAATATGAGATAACCCATGCTCGGTGAGGGGTGAACGGTCGGTTCGTACCGGATAACCGGTCACGAAAGGTGCGTGGAATCTCTACGGATTAGAGCTTCACACGGGGTGCCACGGGGGTGACAGCCTCAATCTTTGCCGATGCCTCAGCGTCGGTGGAGGTGGACTCTGCCTCGCGGATAGCCTGTACGCGTGCGGCGTAGAGGTCGAGTTCCTCCTTGACCTTCTTGTCGTCCCAGCCGAGCTCGGCACGCATGATGTCGAGGATTTCGTCTGCTGCTGCCAGGCCGCGGTCGCGCTGCTCAAGGTCGAGGCGTACGCGGCGGACCAGTACATCCTCCAGGTGCAGGGCACCTTCGTAGCGGACAGCGAAGACGACATCTGCACGCAGGAACTGGGGTGCCTTAGCCAGGGGAGCACCGAGGGAGGGGTCAGCGTCGATGAGAGCGCCGAGGTCCTCAATCTGCGATCCGTAACGCTCGAGCAGGTGGGTGATACGGTCCTCATCCCAGCCGTAACGCTCTGCGTAGCGTGCACGGTTAGCAGCGATTGCGTGGTAGCCGTCTGCGCCGACCAGGCCGATGGTTGCGGTTACGGAGGGGTTCTGCTTAGCCTGCTCGCCCAGTGCGAAGTCCACAGCGTCGGCAGCCATCACACGGTAGGTGGTGAGCTTGCCGCCTGCGATTGCGCTCATGCCGGGGGCAACCTCGGTCACGGTGTGCTCGCGGGAAACCTTGGTGGATGCTGCGCCGTCCTTGACCTTGGGCTGCAGCAGCGGGCGCAGGCCGGTGTAGGTGCCGATGATATCCTCGCGGGTCAGCGGGTTAGCGATCAGCTTGTTAGCCTGCATCAGCACGTAGTCGATGTCCTTGCTGGTTGCGACGGGGCGCTCGCGGTCCTCGGAGTAGGGGGTGTCGGTGGTGCCGATGATCCAGTAACGCTGCCAGGGGATGATGAAGAGAACGGACTTCTCAGTCTTGGTGAAGATACCGCTGGTTGCGTTGATGCGGTCGCGGGGAACCACGATGTGGATACCCTTGGAAGCCAGAACCTCCAGGCCTGCATCGGGGTTAGCCAGGGACTCAGACTCTTCGGTCCACACGCCGGTTGCGTTGATGATGTGCTTTGCGCGTACGTTCAGGCGCTCGCCGGTCTCCAAGTCTGCCAGCTCTGCGCCGATGACGCGGCCGGATGCATCCTTGGTGAAGCCGACAACCTGGGTGCGGGATGCAGCCAGTGCGCCGTAGCCTGCAGCGGTGCGGACGACGTCGATGACGAGGCGTGCGTCGTCAACGCGTGCATCGTAGAACTGGATTGCGCCGCTGAATGCGGAGTCCTTGATGTCGGGGAAGACGGTCTTGGTGCCGGTCTTGGTGAAGTGACGCTGGGAGGGGACGCCCTTGTTGCCGCGGGAACCGAGGAATGCGAGGGTGTCGTACATGCCGATGCCGATTGCGGAGTATGCGCGCTCGATGACGGGCATCTTCAGGGGCCACAGGAAGGGCTGTGCGTGCACCAGATGGGGTGCGATCTTGTTCAGCAGCAGGCCGCGCTCGGTCAGTGCTTCGGTCACGAGCTTGAAGTCGAGGTTGTAGAGGTAGCGCAGGCCGCCGTGAACGAGCTTGGAGGACCATGCGCTGGTGCCTGCAGCCCAGTCGCCTGCTTCGACGATACCGGTGCGCAGACCGCGGGTTGCTGCGTCGAGGGCAATGCCTGCACCGGTGATGCCGCCGCCGACGACCAAGATGTCGAGTTCTTCGTTGACCATGCTCTTGAGCGCCTTGGCGCGGGACTCGGCGGTCAGCTGAGACTGCTGTGCAATGTGCTGGGAGCTCATGTACTGCTCTTTCCTGTATTGCCGCTTGTGCGGCGTGGGGGTTTCATCTTGCATTTAGTAAAACCCAATGGTGAAATAATAACCAAGCAGTATGAACGGATTTTCACTGGGGGTCTGTGGCAGATGAACGAACGCGCTAACCATACCTACGAGGCAGCGCAGCTTTACTACATTCACAACATGACGATGGACGCTATCGCGGCTCGTCTGGGGGTTTCTCGAGCCACTGTGTCGCGTCTGCTTAAAAGTGCTCGTGAGAGCGGCATGGTGCAGATCCGTCTAGATGATTCCTTCCGTGCCCGCAGCGAGCTTGAGCGCCGCATCGGTGAGCGCTATAAGGTGCGCGTTACTCTCGTGAATGTCCGTTCGGACGCCACCCCCATCGCCCGCATGAGCCAGGTATCCCGTACTGCGGCGGCTCTACTTGATTCCCTGATTGATAATGGAACGAGCCTGGGTGTGGCGTGGGGTTCAACGATGACCGAGATTTCTCGTCATCTGCCGCGCCGCCCTCTGAAGGGCGTGACTGTGGTGCAGATGAATGGTGCCGGTAACGCGCACCATTCGGGCATTCCGTACCTGGGTTCCCTGCTGGGGCAGTTGGTGAATGCCTATGATGCGCAGACTATCCATTTTCCGGTTCCCGCGTTCTTTGACTATGCGGACACGAAGACCGCCATGTGGCGTGAGCGTAGCGTGCAGAAGAATCTGCATGCCCAGCAGAATGTTGACCTCGCTATTTTTGGCGTGGGTGCTTTTGGTGGACCTATTCCTTCTCACGTGTATTCGGGTGGCTATTTTGAGGTGCAGGAGCAGCGTCAGTTGCGTGAGCTGGGCGTTGTGGGGGATATGTGCACGATTCTTCTGCGTGAGGACGGCTCGTGGGCTGATCTTGAGTTGAATAAGCGTGCGTCCGGTCCGACTCCGAAGGAGCTTGCCCGCATTCCGCGCCGTATTTGCGTTGCGTCCGGTACTCACCGTGTGCGTGCTTTGCGCGGCGCGTTGCGTACGGGCGCAATTACTGACTTGGTTCTTGATGATGCCCTGGCAAAGGCGCTCATGGAGAAATAGCTAAAAATAATCGCCGCGGGTATGAGAGTCCGTGGTGATGGGGTAAAGGGGCGCCTTGAATCTGAAAGGTAGTGCTTGAGAGCTTTCCAGGTGAAGATCTCAAGCGTCGCCTGAACAATGTTTCAAGGTGTCCTTTAGTGTCGTCAAAAACTGCTTTCTGACCCTACAATGTGAAACGTTTGCGCATGTGAAAGCGCATATTTGTGCACTCCATTGAAGGTGTGCGCCACTCACCGTTAGAAAGAACCAACCATGACCCCCACCTATAACGCCCAGGCGAATCCGCACCTGGGCGCACCCGGCATTACCACCATGCACGGTGATGCCCAGTCTTCCGACGCTACTCCTCTTGCCGGCCCCGGCGCCGGTGACTGGAAGATTACCGGCACGAAGCTCGGCGGCGCCTGCCCGACGATTCTTGCCGGACGTGACGGCTTCATTCAGGTGCTCTGCACCCAGGTCTTCGCCCACGGCGAGTTCATCACCCCGAAGCTCTCTATCCTTGACCCGCATACCGGCCGCGAGCTCTCCCACTTGGACATCCCGAAGGGCGCGCTGCTCGGTGGTGTGTACGCCTACCTTGACGCGCAGGACCGTATGGTTCTGGTGGATGGCTCTCAGTGCCTGTTGCGCCTCTCCCACTCTGCTGACGGTCGCAGCATCCGAGTTGATGAGCGTATTGACCTGAGCCGCATGCTCGCCCAGAGCGCCAATGACGCTGTGGTTGGTCTGGTACCCGACTGGTCCGGTCGCATTTGGGTTGCGACGAAGAACGGCTACATTGCGGTGATTGATTCTGCCCGCGGCACGATTCGCTCGATGCGCCTGAATAAGGCGTCGATTGCGGGTGAGCGTATCGATAACTCGATTTCGGCGTGCCCGCAGGGCGTGAGTGTGGTTACTTCCCACGCTATTTATATGCTGAACGCTACCGCAACCGGTGCGCCCACCCTCAAGTGGTGGCATGCGTACGATCGAGGTAGCGCCCGCAAGCCCGGTAAGCTCGCGTGGGGTTCCGGTGCCTCCCCGACGTTCTTTGGCCCGAACGGTTCGGATTACGTGATGCTGACCGATAACTCTGATATTCAGGAGTCGGTCATTGTGTACCGCACTGATAACGGTGTGAAGGTCGGTAGCGCTGGCCTGTTTACTGCCGGTACCTCTGGCACTGAGAATTCCATGATCGGTGTGGGTAACACGATGGTCGGTGCAAGCACCTACGGCTACCCCTACCCGAAGTACCCGGAGGGCGCCGGCCCGTCGGTTCCTGCGAATGCGCTTTTTGCTCCCGGTATGGAGCGTTGGGATATTACCGACCGCGGTCTGCGTAAGATGTGGGACCGTAAGGACGTGTACTCTTCGGCTGTTCCTCGTTACTCCACTGCTGACGGTCTGATTTACACCTGTGAGCGTCGCCGCGGTCCGGCTGGTTTGGCGAATGGCGCCTACGCGTGGGCGGTCGCGCTGGACATGGAAACCGGTAAGACGATGCATGAGCAGCGCCTGCCTCAGCATGTGAGCCTGTTGCTTGGCGGTGGTGACACCCTGCAGATGGTGGGCACGATTGACCGTTACGGCACCTGGTGGCAGGGCACGATTAGCGGCGTGTACCGTATCGCGAAGGCTTAGAGGAGTAGAAAATGACTAAGAATAATCTGATGAACGCTTCTCGCCGTACCGCGTTGAAGGTTGCGGGCGCTTCGGCTGCCTTGGTAGCTGGCGGCGTGAGCGCTGCGGAGGCGGCAACTCGTTCGGGCGGTAAGCGCGCTCGCGTGACCCCCGTGACCCAGCGTCCTGGCGGACAGCGCGGCGGGCAACGCGGTCAGCACGGTGGCGCGGCGAGTTCTGCGCTGGTGCAGGTTCCGATGCGCTATAACGAGTCGTGCATCCGCCTGGAGTTGAAGGCTGCTAACGGTGTGCAGGCTGTGTCTTTGCAGAGTCAGCCGGCGCGTACTGTTGCTTTCCGGAATCTGCCGACTCGCCTGAGCATTATTAATGAGGGCAATTCGACGCTGCCGGTGGGTACTCGCCTGATGGTGCGTGCTCGCGCGCAGGACCCGAAGACTGGTTTGTTGTTGAATCCAGCGGTGACTCTTCGTGTTACCTCGGGGCAGGCGGTGCTACCTTCGGGTAGCCTGGGTGCTTCAGCCCTGGTGGCTCCTGTGGATGCTCTGAATCTTGATGCGGTGCGCCGTAGCGAGCAGACCGGTCAAGCTGGTGCCGGCAGCGAGAACGTTCTGGAGTTGCGTACTGCTATTCCTCGCGGTCACCGCTTGGATGTTCAGCTGAATTATCAGGTGGCTTCGGATGTTGCCGGTTCTGCGTTGAAGCAGGTTCATGTGAGCGCTGTGCTGGATATGGCGGCGGCTGGTTTGTCCTCTTCGTTCTACGAAGTGCAGAGCCCGGCTGTGGTTGCTTCGCTGAACTAGCAGTTGAGCTGGCCCTTGTGAAAAATGGCCTAGTGAAGGATGGGCGCGGCGGGGGAGTGGCTCCGTTGTGTGTTTTTATACCTTATATATAGGCGCCTGTTCAAAAAGGTATGTTGAAAGGTCGGAGTCGTTCCTGGGAACGGCCCCGACCTTTGCATTGTCTAGTCTGCTGGCGTGGCTGGCAGTTAATTTTTCTTATGCGGTTTCGCTCCTGTCGTGTTCGCCGAATGCAACCTGCACCGCGTGGTGCAGTGCTTCGCGCACCATGGCGATGGCGGGGTTGGCGGCGGACTCTCGGCGTACGGCGGTAAAGATTTTGCGGCAGGGCTTGCCGGGTAGCTCGACGATGCGTAGCCCCTCGGTGGTGGAGAGGGAGGAGAGGATGAAGCCGGGCACGATGGTGACGGCGAATCCTGCTTTGACGAGGTTGGAGTTCGTAATCATGTCATTGGCGCTGTAACGGATGACCGGCTCGAATCCTGCGGTGCGGCACTGGTTGAGCGCCCAGCTGCGGGAGGTGTTCTGTTCCATTTCGAGAACCCAGGGCAGTGCGTGCGCCTCCTCGATTGAGGTGATGGTGGAGGTGCTGGGCACAATCAGGCTGAGCGGGTCTTCGGTGAGTAGTTCGGAGTGCAGTTCGGGGTATTCGGGGATGTGGTGGTGCGGGTAGGCTTCGGAGAGCACCATGTCGTATTCGCGGCTTCGAGTCAGGGAGGTTCCGGTTTCGGGGTCGATTTGCAGTACCTGCAGGGTGAGTGAGGGTGCGTGTTCGGCAAGGTAGCTGAGGGTTTCCGGTAGCAGTGCGAAGGCCGCGGACTGGAAGATGGCGAGGCGGACCATGCCTGCGGGTTCGCCGGTGAGGTTGGCGACGGAGGTTTGCATGCGGTCGAGTTCGCGCAGGATGCTGCGGGCGCTGTCGACGATGATGAGTCCGGCGCTGGTGAGCTGTACGCGCCTGCCGATGCGCTGCAGAAGCGGGGTGCCGGTTTCTTTTTCGAGGGTGGCAATCTGCTGGGAGACGGCGGAGGGGGTGAGGCTGAGCGCTTCTGCGGCAGCGATGACGGTGCCGCGTTCTTGGATTTCGAGGAGCATTTGCATGCGTCGGATGTCGTAGATTGACATGTGTTTCCTCCCTGGCGCGCCCGGTTGTTCTGCAGATTGTGCCTCTGAGTTCTTCCGTGGTGCGTCTCTCATCGTGGACTCTTGTCTATGGTACCGCGTGGGCTTCCGGCTGGCTCTTTTTGAGACGCCTGAAGTGGGGTGCCGGCATGTTGGCTTGTGTAGCGAGTATTTTCGCGCTGAATGTGATGATTCTTAGAGCCGAAGATGCTTTTGGGAATGGTTTTGAAGTGTTCGATTGTTACGAAATCGGTTCGGTATTTGCTTTCTGAAAGTGCTAGCCTGAGAGAGATGGATAGCGATGTCGCTACAAACTTCACCTTGTCTCTTCGAACAGGAGGTTCGGAGGGGGCGTGGGGTGAAAACCTCACCGCACAATCATTTAGAAAAACTAAATGGATTTTGGAAAAAACATTCAGTTTTTCTAATGAGGTATTTATTACCCTTTTGTGGTGAAATAGAGACATCGCCAAACGTGGTGTGCACCGCACACAGTGAGATAGTTAGGAGTCAAGGATGACCCATCCTTTCGCATCTGAGCACTACCAGAAGATGGCTCTGGAAGCTCGTCAGCTTGTTCGCCAGTGGGTAAACGAGTCCCAGTCGATCAAGCCCACCTTCGCGGCTGAGCAGCTCGCCGGTGTTCTGAAGGACCCCAATGGTCTTCCCTTCACCGTCGGCTTTGTTGATGGCGTTATTCGCCCCGAAGACGACAACGTCTCCGGCCGCAACCTCTCCCGCATTTCCGGCCTGGCACCTTCCTTCCTGCCCTGGTACATGAAGTCCGCTGTTGGCTTCGGTGGCAAGCTGGCTGGCAAGGTCGCATGGCCCACCGTTCCCGTTGCACGCCGCGTGCTGCGCGAGATGGTTGGTCACCTGATCGTCGACGCTTCCGAGGAGAAGCTGGGCGACGCAATTGCAGAGCTGACCAAGACCGGTAACCGCCTGAACGTCAACCTGCTCGGTGAGGCAGTTCTGGGTGACAAGGAAGCAGAGCACCGCCTGGCTGAGACCAAGCGCCTGCTGGCACGTGACGACGTTGACTACGTCTCCATCAAGGTGTCCGCTGTTTCCGGCCCCCACCAGCACTGGGCATTCGACGAGGTCGTTGAGACCGCTGTTCGCCGCCTGACCCCGCTGTACGAGCTGGCTGCATCCAGCTCCCCCAAGAAGTTCATCAACCTGGACATGGAGGAGTACAAGGACCTGGACCTCACCATTGAGGTGTTCACCAAGATCCTGGACCAGCCCCACCTGAAGGACCTGGAAGCCGGTATCGTGCTCCAGGCATACCTGCCCGACACCCTGGCTGCAATGCAGCACCTGCAGGAGTGGTCCGCAAAGCGCGTTGCTGCTGGCGGCGCAGGCATCAAGGTCCGCCTGGTTAAGGGCGCAAACCTCTCCATGGAAATCGTCGAAGCTGTTATGCACGGCTGGCCGCTGACCACCTGGGACACCAAGCAGGCTGCTGACACCAACTACAAGCGCGTTCTGGACTACGCACTGCGCCCCGAGCACGTGAAGAACGTTCGCCTCGGTATTGCAGGCCACAACCTCTTCGACGTTGCTTTCGCACTGCTGCTGTCCGAGGACCGCGGCGTGAAGGACCGCGTCGAGTTCGAGATGCTGATTGGTATGGCTGAGCAGCAGGCAGAGATCATCCGCCGTCGCGTTGGCCACCTGCTGCTGTACGTGCCCGTCGTGAACCCCAAGGAATTCGACGTTGCTATCGCATACCTGATCCGTCGTCTCGAGGAGAACGCTTCCTCCGAGAACTTCATGTCCGGTATCTTCGACCTGGCAACCGACGAGTCCATCTTCAAGCGCGAAGAGGACCGCTTCATGCGTGCACTGAACTCCGTCACCGACGAGGTTCCCGCATCCAAGCGCACCCAGAACCGTCTGACCGAGAACGAGGACAACGTCTTCGTACCGGCAGGCCGCTTCGAGAACACCCCCGACACCGACCCTGCACTCTCCGGTAACCGCGAGTGGGGCCGCGCAATCCTCGAGCGTTCCAAGACCACCAAGCTGGGCATCGAAACCCTCAAGGCTAACGAGCTGACCAGCGAAGCTGACGCTGAGAAGCTGATCAAGGAAACTGAGGAAGCTGGTAAGGCATGGGGCAAGCTCTCCGGCCACGAGCGTGCAGAGATTCTGCGCAAGGTCGGTAAGGCTATCGCACTGCGCCGCGGTGACCTGCTGGAGGTTATGGCAGCTGAGGCTGGCAAGACCCTGGAGCAGGGCGACACCGAGGTCTCCGAGGCAATCGACTTCGCATACTACTACGCAATGCTGGCTGAGGACCTCGAGAAGATCGACGGCGCAAAGCCCAAGTCTGTTGACCTGACCCTGGTTGTTCCCCCGTGGAACTTCCCGACCGCTATTCCCGCCGGTGGTGTTCTGGCTGGTCTGGCTGCAGGTTCTGCTGTCATCTTCAAGCCCGCAACCATCACCGCTCGCACCGGTGCCCTGATCGCAGAGATCATGTGGGATGCAGGCGTTCCCAAGGAAGTTCTGAAGCTCGTCAAGGTTGTTGACCGCGCTGCAGGTAAGCTGCTCATCTCGCACCCCGAGGTTGACCGCCTGATCCTGACCGGTGGTTACGAGACCGCTGAGCTCTTCCGCTCCTGGCGTGATGACCTGCCCCTGTTCGGTGAGACCTCGGGTAAGAACTCCATCATCGTCACCCCGAACGCTGACATCGACCTCGCCGTCAAGGACGTCGTCTACTCGGCATTCGGTCACGCAGGTCAGAAGTGCTCCGCTGGTTCGACCGTCATCCTGGTTGGCTCCGTTGCACAGTCCGAGCGTTTCCGTCGTCAGCTGATTGACTCTGTCAGCTCCCTGCACGTGGCACACCCGCAGGACATCGAGTCCGAGATGGGCCCCGTTGTTCAGAAGCCGGAAGAGAAGCTGCTGCGCGGTCTGACCACCCTCGGCCCGGGCGAGCGCTGGCTCATCCAGCCCAAGGAACTGGACGAGACCGGTCGCCTCTGGAGCCCCGGTGTTCGTGAAGGCGTCAAGCCCGGTTCTGAGTACCACATGACCGAGTACTTCGGCCCCATCCTGGGTATCATGACCGCTGACACCCTGGAAGAGGCAATCGAGCTGCAGAACGCACCCGATTACGGCCTGACCGCAGGTCTGCACTCGCTGGATGCTGACGAGCTCGAGCTGTGGCTCTCCAAGGTCCAGGCAGGTAACCTGTACGTCAACCGTGCAATTACCGGTGCAATCGTTCAGCGTCAGCCCTTCGGTGGTTGGAAGAAGTCCACCGTTGGCTCCGGTACCAAGGCTGGTGGCCCCAGCTACCTGATCGCTCTGTCCGATTGGGAGCCCGCACAGGCAACCGCGACCGCAACCACCCAGTCGGTGACCGTCCGCGAGACCCTGGCTACCATCGAGAACTCCGAGCTGGGCAAGCGTGAGGACTTCGCATTCATCAAGCGCGGTGTCTCCTCTGACGCACACGCTTGGGACACCGAGTTCGGCTTCGGTCACGATCCCTCGAAGCTGGGCGTGGAGCGCAACATCCTGCGCTACGTACCTACCCAGGTTCTGGTTCGTGCAGACGAGTCCGCATCCGCAGCAGAGACCCTGCGCGTTGTGCTCGCCGGTCTGGCAGCTAACGCACCGGTTGCTCTGTCCGTCGGTAAGGACCTGCCGGTCGACGTTCGTGGCGTCCTCGAGAACAAGGGCATCAAGTACGAAGTTAAGTCGGACGCTCAGTTCCGCGAGTACCTGGCTTCGAACGCTAAGACCCCGGTTCGCGCACTGGCTGGTACCCCGCTGGAAGGCACCCGTATCCGCTACATCGGTAACGATGAGAAGTCCCTCTACACCGCACTGGGTGGTCGCCCGGACGTTGCAGTGTACTTCGCACCCGTCACCGAGGCTGGCCGTATCGAGATGCTGCCCTTCCTCCGCGAGCAGGCTGTTTCGATTACCGCACACCGTTTCGGTAACCCGAACCGCTTCTCCGAGCGCGTCATTTCTTCCCGCTAAGGCGCTGTGAGAGTTTAGCTCTCTAGCCTAAGGCTCAGGGCCCTGCACCATCATGGTGTGGGGCCCTGAGCCTTTTGGTGTGTCTGATGGCTCCCTGCTGGAGGTGAGTAATAGGGGTGCTTCTAGGGCCTTGGGAAGGGGCGCTTGTTGAGCGGTTAGATAGGATAAGGAAAATATAGTGTCATAGAAGTGGTACGGGGGTGTTTGGACGTGCCCCGCGTTACTTCTTATGTGATAATTGGTGTAGGACGTTCCGTCATCCCACATACGGAACGACACCGTGCGCGGGACGGTCCGCGCTACGCAAGAACACACTGAAAGGACACCGCTGCTATGAGCAACGTTCCCGCAGAACTCTCGTACACTTCTGAGCACGAGTGGGTTTCCGCTCTCACCGCCGAGGGCACCGTACGTGTTGGTATTACCGACCACGCTCAGGATGCACTGGGTGACGTCGTCTACGTCGACCTTCCCTCTGTCGGCGACTCTGTAGCTGCTGAGGATAGCTTCGGTGAGATTGAGTCCACCAAGTCTGTCTCTGATCTTTTCGCTCCCATTGCGGGCGAGATTGTCGCAGTGAACGAGGGCCTGGAGGATGACCCCGCACTGGTTAACTCCGATCCCTACGGCGAGGGCTGGATCATTGAGATTCGCCCCGAGAACGCTGATGACCTGGCGAACCTGCTGGATGCAGAGGCGTACAAGGCTGAGCTGGACAAGCTCTAAGTCGATAGACTCTAAGACCTTCTATAGGCCTCGGATAAGAGGTATGTAGTGGTGAGACGGCGAGACCGATTGGTCTCGCCGTTTTTCTTTTAAAATGCACACAAACGCAAATAGTTGGGCGCATTTAAGGTTCGTCTTGAAGGTGTAGGAATTCACTAAAGGGGCTTGAAGGATGACTAAACCCCTAGTGGGAGCCTCTTTCAAGTTAAATGTGATGAAAACTTCAACTATCGCGAGAAGATAAAATTTTCCTCGTAAAGCAGTCCAATATGAGATATATGTGTTCGAAGTATTGGAATTTTGCTAAAATTGGTACTGTCTCTACTGATTAATGTTTGATTGTGTGGCTATTTTTGGGTTCAAAAAGCCCCTGAAAAGGGCGAACTAAATAGCAAAATGCCTTGTGAGGCTATAAGATTGTCTCGAAGGTTTGCGGTTTATCATTTCGTGATAAACAACTAAACTTATCTATCACACTCTCAACACTAAGCAAAGATGTTCGGCACGGAGCGAGACCCCCGACCGGGGGAACGAGCCACTCACTCAAATTTCGGCTCGTATCGACATCGTCTGAACAAGTACCCGAAAGACATAGATGACCTCACGCATCGATGAGAACCTCACTAACGCTGAGGTTCAACTAGAGGACGTGGAGAACGGCGGCTCTGACCGTAACCCGCGTGACGTTAAGAGCCGGACCATTGGTCAGGTTCTTAGCCAGCTTGACCTGGAGTTCCCCGGAATTAGTGCATCCAAGATCCGCTTCCTGGAGGAGCGCGGTCTCGTGCACCCCAGCCGTACCGAAACCGGTTACCGCAAGTACTCCCAGACGGATATTGAGCGCCTGCGCTACATCCTCACCATGCAGCGCGACCACTACATGCCGCTCAAGGTAATCCGTCAGCACCTGGAGGACATGGAAGCCGGTCGCGTACTGAACTCCATGCCTGCCACCGTAAGCGAAGACGTGCTAGACACCGTCCTTGGCCCGAACGAGCAGGAAGGTCGCACCTACACTCTCCGCGAGCTGGCAGAATACGCTAACACCACCCCCGAACTGATTCGCGAGCTGATTGACTTTGGACTGCTCGAAGACGGGTCGGATGTGGAGTACACCGATTACGACGTGCTGATCGCCCGCGTGAGCGCAGAGCTGACCCAGCACGGCATTCAGCCCCGTCACCTGCGCGCATTCAAGTCTGCAGCAGACCGCGAAATCTCCCTCGTGGAAATTGCGGTAGCTCCGCTGGCTTCGCGCCGCGACGCAGCCTCCCAGGCTCAGGCGCAGGAACGTGCCGACAAGATTCGCAAATTGTGCCTGCAGTTGCACGCAACCCTCGTCGAATCGGCAATGCCTACCTACGAGTAGGCGCACGAAGACGCAGACTACCGGACAGTCTGCCGCTCGTAAACCCTCAGCGGTTCTACCGCACCCCGAACGGGGATTTCCCTCGGGAAACACCGCTGACCACGGTGATTCCCTCTATAGTCCCTACCCGCACCAACGGGTAGCGGCCTCTAGACTTGGACGAAGCCGACGCTGGCACGCTCGGAATTTCTACCCCTTCGTCCAACACGAAGAGCTTTCTCACCAGGGGGCTCCCGGCCTGCCAAGGCTATTCACTCAACTCAGCGGTAAATGCGTACGGACTACCAGCCCGTACGCATTTACTTTTTAAACTTCCCCTGTTTTAACTCCCCCTGTGCGGGGCGCCCAGAAAAAGCGAACGGAACAGGGGGGAGGGGCGCCCCTACACGGCGTTAATGAGGCAAGAATGAATCTGAAAAGATCATTCGCTCCGGTGGGTTCAATTTTAAGTAGAGCCCTCTATCAGTTAAAATAGATTGAACAGCCGCGCCTATCGCGCATCGGTCGCACTGTCGAACCGCTGTGTAGTATTGAAAACCGCGCCGGAACCCAGTAGAGGAGCCACGCGAATCATAGACGCAGATTCTAGACCTCAACCCTAGAATCTCACCCCGAGAATCGGGTCTACACCGGAACGATATCGACCGCATTTGATAGGGCGCGGTGAAGCACTTAAAAGGGTTTAACGAAAAGGAGGGACCGTGCTAGAGCAGCAGGTAGCCGAAAATGCAGGCGAGGCCGCAACCACGCACGCACCCCAGGGCTTCGACCAGCCCCTGGATGGCTTCGATACCCTCTTCCCTGTAGCACCGCCTCCGCGTGGTGAACAGGGCGTGCTCTTCACCGACCCTGTCTCTGTCGTCGAGGAAAACCTCGGCTACCGCGGCGCCGTCGCCTGCAAGGCAGCCGGCATCACCTACCGCCAGCTCGACTACTGGGCACGCACCGATTTGGTCGTACCCACCGTGCGAGGCGCATCCGGCTCCGGCACCCAGCGCCTCTACAGCTTCCGCGACGTGCTCGTGCTCAAGATTGTGAAGCGATTGCTCGACACCGGCGTGTCCCTGCAACAGATTCGCACCTCCATCGAGCATCTGCGTACCCGCGGCATTGACGACCTCGCGAACATTACCCTGATGAGTGACGGCACCACCGTCTATGAATGCACCTCCCCGAGCGAAGTCATTGACCTGGTTCAGGCAGGTCAGGGTGTCTTCGGCATCGCTATCGGTCGCGTCTGGCGCGAAATCGAAATGAACCTCAACGGCCAGCCCGGCGAAGAGATGCACGAAAACTTCGAAGGCGACGAACTTGCCGCCCGCCGTGCCCGCCGCGCACAGGCATAAAACACAAAACGTGAATCAGCCCGCGCTCACTACCTATCGGGTAGCGAGCGCGGGCTGAAGCTTTAAATGCGAGGGAATATTCAATGCTCACTTGAGAAAAAACTCAAGATACACCCCTGTCAGAGCCAGAAGAAAAGCGAAGATTCGCTAAAATAAAGGGGCATTACACCTCACTCATAAAAGGGACCTGCATGCCCCGCATCGTCAGTATCAGCAGCCTCAAGGGTGGCGTTGGCAAAACGTCCATCACTTTGGGGCTCGCCTCCGCGGCATTACACAGCGGACTCTCCACACTTGTTATTGACCTCGACCCCCACGGCGACGCCAGCACCGGCCTGGCAGTGGATGAAACCATCCCCGACGTCGCCTCCCTGATTGCCAGCTCCAATGAACGCGCCTTCGCGGAGGAAGCCGGTAGCTCCTCCTGGAACGCGCTCGTCGGCAAACCCACCCTGCTGACCAATAACCCCGTGACCACCGGTAGCGTGAAGGTGGCGCGAGGCTCGGCGCGCTCCACCCTCGTGGACCGGCAGGAAGCCGCGCCGTTCATCCGCCGATTCAAGCGCATGGTGGAGGCGGCAGCGGACGCCTACGACGTGATTCTGATTGACTGCCCGCCGTTCCTCGGAACCCTGTCTTCGATGGGCTGGGCGGTGAGTGAGCGTATCCTCTCGGTCGCTGAACCATCTCTCTTCTCCGTGGCGGGCACCGAACGAACCCTGCGCGCCATCGTGCGTTTTCAGCAGGAAAGCGGCATCAGCATTGACGGTGCGGGAGTAGTTATCAACAAGATGCGCCCCAACGACAGCGAACACCGCTACCGACGCGACGAAATGCGCTCCCTCTTCGGCGAGCTCGTGGCAGAACCCGTGCTCGCTGAAAGCCCCGTGCTGCAGCGCGCCCAGGGTGCCGCGTACCCGATTCATTTTTGGCCCGACGAAGAATCGGTTGATCCCGCCATTGACTTCACCCGCTTGCTGGCTGGGCTCATGGCCGATCTCTAAGCGCTGATATCTAAGCGCAGACATCTGGGCCTTACTAATCCGCGGGCATACATAGTTTCAATGCTTGAGTGCGTCTTCTCAAAGAACCGCTGTTTTTTCAGCGCTGTGCTCTCAGTGCTGCGGTCTTTGGGAGGGCGCACTTTCGCGTATCAGCAGGTAAAGAGATGAGATAGCGGGAATAGCGTGCCGCCCGTACACGTTATAGTGGCAGTAACAGGAATAAGCCCGTCATCGAGGGGCACGCTGGGAATGAGCCCAGCCTCAACACCATCAACGAGAGGACCATATGAGCATCGAGAACGTAGAACGCATTGACGGCGTAGCACAGTACGACCTCATCGTCATCGGCTCCGGATCCGGAAACACCCTCATCGGCCCCGAATGGGACGACAAGAAGGTCGCCCTCATCGACGGCGGTATCTTCGGCGGCACCTGCCTGAACGTCGGATGCATCCCCACCAAGATGTACGTCTACCCGGCGACCATCGCGCAGAAGACCCGCGAGGTCAAGCACCTGGGCGTCGATGCACACGTAGATGCCGTGCACTGGGCGCAGATTCGTGACCGCATCTTTGCCTCCCGCATTGACCCGATTGTTGAAGGCGGCCGCAACTGGCGTGCCGGTCTGCCCAACGTCGATTTCTACGACCAGTACGCGCGTTTCGTCGGCTCCCACACCGTCGAACTGACCGACGGCACCCGCCTGCAGGGCCGCCAGATTGTCGTTGCGGCAGGTTCGCGCGCCGTGCTGCCTCCCGTGCCCGGTATCGACTCTTCCAAGGTCTACACCAACGACAACGTTATGCGCATGGACGAGCTGCCCGCCCGTATGGTCGTCATCGGCGGCGGCGTGATTGCGGCAGAATTCTCCCACGTTTTCTCCGCATTCGGCACCGAAGTAACCCAGCTGAACCGCTCCTCCCGCCTGCTGCGCGGCGTGGACGAAGAGGTGGTGGCACGTTTTGAAGAAGCCGCAAGCAAGCAGTGGAACATCGTCAAGGATGCGTCCCTCTCCGAAATCCGTGAGAACGCCGACGGTAGCGTAACCGTCGTAGCTAAGCACACTACCGAGAACGGTGAAGAACTGCTCGAAATCCCGGCAGACGCTGTGCTCGTGGCAACCGGCCGCCGCCCCAACACCGACACCCTCAACGCGAAGAACTACTTCGACGTGCAGGACGGCGGTCAGCTCAGCGTCGATAAGTACCAGCGCGTGCTCTACAACGGCGCACCCGTACCCGGCGTCTACGCCCTCGGCGACGTGTCCAGCCGCTACCAGCTCAAGCACGTGGCAAACCACGAGGCACGCGTTGTGCAGCACAACCTCAGCCACCCCGAGGACCTGCATGCCAGCGACCACCGCTACGTACCGGCTGCGGTCTTCAGCAACCCGCAGATCGCCGTGGTCGGCATGACCGAAGAGCAGGCGCGCCAGGCAGCTGAACGTGAAGGCTTTGAGATTACCGTCAAGGCACAGAACTTTGGTGACACCGCCTACGGCTGGGCAATGGAAGACAAGGTCGGCCTGTGCAAGCTGATTGCCCGCAAGGACAACGGCGAGCTGCTCGGCGCGCACCTGGTCGGTGAAGAGTCCTCCGTGCTCATCCAGCCGCTGCTGCAGGCAATGAGCTTCGGCATGGATGCGCGCACCCTCGCACGCGGCCAGTACTGGATTCACCCGGCACTGACCGAAATCGTTGAGAACGCGCTGCTCGGCCTGGAATTCGACGAGCCCGCCAACTAACGCTCACCAACTAACGCCGGCTAGATAACGCGCGGAAGCCGAAGGTTATGGGCGGTCAACATACACGAGCCAATATATGAGAGGAGGGGGTCGTACCTAAGCGGTACGACCCCCTCCTCTTGTATATGGCCTCTCGTTGACGGTGGCCAGAGCCGGTTATGCCTTGTCGCCCTCAGACCTCTGAGGGCTCCGCTGCGCGGTCTTGTTCTCAGTCTGAGCGGTCTTCTCAACGGGCTTCTCAGCGGGAGCCGCTGCGGAAGAGTCCTCAGTGGAAGAATCCTCGGCGGAAGAGTCCTTATCCTTCTCTTCATGAGGCTTCTGCATCATCTCGGCGGTCTGCTCACGCAGCTCCTCAAACTTCTCAGCCGCCTGCTCACGCAGCTCGGCAAGACGCTCCGCCTGATGATCCGCGTACTCGTGCAGACGCTCAGCAGCCTGCTCACGCAGTTCAGCGAACTTCTCAGACTGCTCCGCCGCGTACTCCTGCAGACGAGCCAAAGAATCCGAGGTGCTATCGGAAACCTTGCCGTACATCTCATCCACGTAGGAGGAGAAGTCCTGCAAAATCTTCGCACGGCGTAGCTTCTGCGAAGGAGTCAGATAGCCGTCCGCCTCGGTCAGGTCGCGGTTCATAATACGGAACTCGCGAATACCCTCGGCGCGGGAAACCAGCTGGTTCGCCTCGTCCACGAGCTTCTGAATCGCGGCACGAACCGCCGGGTGAACAGCAGCCTCCGGGATGGAGAGCGAACGCGGCAGACCCAGGTGCTCCAACTGCTCGGGCAGGGTATCCGGATCCAGAGTCACCAGAGCCGCAATGAACGGCTTCTCATCGCCAATCAGCATCGCCTGAGAAACCAGGGGAGAGGTACGCAGATGAGTCTCCGCAATACCCGGAATCACGTTCTTACCGCCGGCAGTGACAATGATTTCCTTCTTGCGGCCCACAATCTTCAGGTAGCCGCGCTCATCGAAACGAGCCAGGTCACCGGTGCGGAACCAGCCGTCCTCGGTGAACGCCTGAGCGTCCTCTTCGGGGTTCTTGTAGTAGCTGCTAATCACTCCCACGCCACGAACCAGAAGCTCGCCGTCCTCAGCGATATAGCCTTCGGAACCGGGGATGAGCGGGCCAATCATGCCAATCTGGTACGGGTTGATGCGGCCAGCAGCAATCGGGGCGCAGGTCTCGGTCAGACCGTAACCCTCAACCACCTGCACACCTACCGCGTGGAAGAAGTGCGCCAGGCGCTCGCCGAGGGGGCCGCCGCCGGAAACCGCGTAACGCAGCTCGCCGCCCAGAGCCGCACGCAGCTTCGAGTAGACCAGCTTGTCGTACAGAGCGTACTGCGCTGCCAGCTTCAGCGGGACACGGCCCTCAACCTTCGCCTGCGACCAGCGCACTGCAATGTCGGTGGAACGCTCAAAGAGCGACTTATTGAACTTACCGCCCTTAGCTGCTTTCGCCATGGCGCCTTCGTACACCTTCTCAAAGACGCGGGGCACCACCAGCAGCATGGTCGGCTTGAAGCTATCCAAGTCAGCAGCCAGGTTCTTGATATTGGGGGAGTGGCCGATGACCAGGCCGGCGTCCAGCGCCAGCACCTGAATCAGGCGCGCCAGAACGTGCGCAAGCGGCAAGAAAAGAATGGAGGAGTTGCGGGAGTTCGCAATCTCAGACTCTGCAAACTTGGTGTTCGCGCTCAGGTTCAGGAAGTGACCGTGAGTCAGTGCGCAACCCTTGGGGCGACCGGTCGTGCCGGAGGTGTACACAATGGTCGCGATGTCATCACAGCCTGCAGCGGAACGTACCTGCTCCAGCTGCTCAGCGCTCACCTCGGACGCGCGAGCGCTGAGGGTATCAAGGTCGCCGTTCTCAATGACCCAGCGGTGCTTGAGCTGGCACGGCTCAGAAGTAGAAGCGGCGTATTCTTCCGCCTCAGCCACACGATTCAGGAGCTTCTCATCCTCGACGAAAATAGCGACTGCCTCAGAATGGGACAGCGCCCATGCCGCCTGTGCGGCAGCGTTCGTCTCATACACCGGCACGGAGACAGCGCCGGCATACCAAATCGCGAAGTCAATGACAGTCCACTCAAAACGGGTGCGGCTCATAATACCCACACGGTCACCCGGGCGGATGCCAGCGGCAATCATGCCCTTAGCCAGGTCGGTCACCATCTGGTGGAACTGCTGGGCGCGAACCGGCTGCCAGTTACCCGGAGACATCTGACGACGGTACAGCACCGGATTGGAGCTATCGGCACGGTGGCGCTCAACAATGCTTGTCAGGTTCAGCGAGGGGTCGACAATAACCTCAGCGGGAGTGGAGAAGACTTTCATAATGCGCCTTTCAAATCAGGGCGTGAGCCCGTGGCGGATCCGGTGCCGCGGGGTGCCCTCGATGGCCCGAGGAGCCGTAATATCTATCTGCTGTTCTACTCGCCACGGCGGGTGATGCTTGCGCCAGTTGCAGCGAGCGGAGCCGCAGAATTAGTGGTTTAGGGATGCGACAAAATCTTGGATGGTGGAGAGCAGATACTCTGCGTCATAGTCCAGGGTTGCCACATGGTAGCTGCGGGTCAGCCACCTAAATTCTACAGGAACTGAACAATGTTCGAGAAAATATTTGTGGGAGCTATCCGACACAGTATGATCGCCCAGTGAACGCAAATACAGGACCGGCGACTTCAACTGCGGAATCAGGGCACGAGTCTCAGCACCCAAAAGATGCAACTGATGCACCGCCGCCGTCGGAACCAGCGAATAAGCGCCCTCATTCACACCCGGAACCGCAATATCGGAACCAATCGCCTTGAGCACCGGCAGAACCTTCGAGACCCTACCGGCGTGACGCATCATCGGGTTCACATCCACCATATAGGGGTTAATCAGCACCGTGCCCACCACCGGCAGACGAGCCGACAGATGAGTCGCCACCGTGCCACCCATGGACATGCCAATGACCACCACCTGCAGACCCTGATCGGTCAGACGACGGTACCCCTGCTCGGCAGAAGCCAGCCACTGCTGGTACGTGCTATCACGCAAATCCTGCCAACGGGTCGCGTGACCAGTCAGCACGGGCATCTCCACCGCATAGCCGAGCTCCATAAAACGCTGCGCTACCGGGCGCATACT
Organism: Rothia mucilaginosa; assembly: GCF_001548235.1. Lineage (NCBI taxonomy): Bacteria > Bacillati > Actinomycetota > Actinomycetes > Micrococcales > Micrococcaceae > Rothia > Rothia mucilaginosa. The sequence continues at coordinate 274,893 of NZ_AP014938.1, read as the reverse complement.
GTGCGGCGAACCCGTAAAACCATGCACCAGCAAAATACCCACGGGATGCTGCGCCGAATCAGGGGTAAAAGACACGGGGGAGTGATCGAACGCATCCTGCTCTTCCCCGAGACGACGCGCCAGGGAATCCTTAACATTTTGGGTCGCAAGAAGCCGGCGCTCGCGAGCCTTGCGGCGCATCCGCTTGAGCGGTTCCAGCGAGTTATCGAAAATGCTCATGGTCCTCCTTCGCCAACCTGCACGAATATGAGTGCAGGTGAGGCTCTATAGCGTATCCTGACCGGCTACCGCGGATACAGCACCGGTGCTGGTATATCGCCCCCAGCGCACCGATACACCGGTGCGCAGAAAAATCGTTCTCTTTCTTTAATTATCGCGCGTTCTCTCGCGCCTCTCCAGACACGCTAGAATTGAGCCGGGAACATTCAGAGAGGAGACCCCATGCCTAACACCGCCCTCTATTCAACGCTCAAGATTTTTGGCTCCCCCCTGCTGCGGGGACTGTACCACCATGACGTGGTGGGCCTCGAAAATCTGCCCGAGGGTCCCTACATTGTCGCCAGCAACCACCTGGCATTCTGCGACTCCATTTTTATTCCTCTCGCCATGCCTCGCACCGTAAACTTCCTCGCCAAGAGCGACTACTTCACCACCCCCGGCGTGAAGGGCCGCGCCATGGCGGCATTTTTCCGCGGAGTCGGCCAGCTTCCCATGGACCGCTCCGGCGGCCAGAAGAGCCAGGAATCCCTCAACGCCGGCGCGCAGGTCCTCAAGGACGGCGGCGTCATCGGCATCTACCCCGAAGGCACCCGTAGCCCCGACGGACGAGGCTACCGCCCCAAGGTCGGCGTCGCCCGCCTCGCAGTTGAAGCAGGCGTGCCCGTAGTGCCCGTCGGCCAGATTGGTACCGACCTGATTCAGCCCTCCGGCTCGAACCGTATTCGCCTGCGCCACGACGGCAAGCCCATTCGGGTGCGCACCATCATCGGCAAGCCCCTCACCTTCGAGGAATACACCGACGGCTCAGACATGAGCCATCGCGTTCAGCGTGAAATCGCCGACCGTATTGGCTCCGAGATCCGTGCCCTGAGCGGCCAGGAATACGTGGACGTGTACGCCGACCGCGTTAAGAAGCTCATGGCTGATAAGAACATGAGTGCTGACGAAGCAGTCGTACACCTGCAGCACTAAACATTGAGACAGCACCCTGAGACAGCTCCAGCTCCCTGGGACAGCTCCCCGGGTGCCCACATACGCCAGAGGGCGGGATGCGTACATACCGCCTCCCGCCCTTTCGTCTGCCGTTCTGCAACCGTTCCTTTTATCCCGCTGCCCATCAACCCGCTGATCGCCGACATCTATCACCGACACCGGGACGCTATCTAAACATGTGAGATGTACCTGACCTCGGGGTTAGGTGTTGAAGCAAGCAAGAGTACAATTAGGTCTATTCAGCCTGAAAAATCGTAAGCTGGCACGCCATACACGGTGCGCCGAGCACCCGAAACGGGGCTGAATCAGAAAACGCACAAGACCATCCCGATGGAGTGAAGATGAGCAATCAAAACCTCAGCACCTCGCAGGCCCCCGACCACGGCCTGGACACCTGGCGCCAGCTGCACATTGACCAGCAGCCCACCTGGAGCGAGCACGAAGATTTTGAGAGCACCATCGCCGAGCTGAACTCGGTACCGCCGCTCGTCTTCGCCGGTGAGGTCGACGCTATGCGCCAGGCACTCGGTGAGGTTGCTGAAGGTCGCGCATTCCTCCTGCAGGGCGGCGACTGCGCAGAAACCTTCGCGGGCGCAACCGCCGACAAGATCTCCGGCCGCGTCAAGACCATCCTGCAGATGTCTGCAGTGCTCACCTACGGCGCCTCCATGCCCGTGGTGAAGATGGGCCGCATGGCGGGTCAGTTCTCCAAGCCCCGTTCCGCAGACATGGAAACCCGCGGCGACGTCACCCTGCCCTCCTTCCGCGGTGAAACCGTCAATGGTTTTGACTTCACCCCCGAAGCCCGCGTACACGACCCCAAGCGCATGCTGCGCGGCTACCACACCAGCGCCTCCACCCTGAACCTGGTGCGCGCCTTCACCAAGGGCGGCTTCGCAGACCTGCGCGCCGTGCACCAGTGGAACCGCGGCTTCACCTCCAACCCCGCGCACGAGCGCTACGAGGAGACCGCCAGCGAAATCGGCCGCGCCCTCAAGTTCATGGAAGCCTGCGGCGTTAACTTCGAAGCGCTCAAGACCACCGACCTGTACGTCGGCCACGAGGCGCTCGTGCTGGACTACGAGCGTGCCCTCACCCGCATCGACTCGCGCACCCAGCTGCCCTACGACACCTCCGCACACTTCCTGTGGATTGGCGAGCGCACCCGCGGCGTCGACGATGCACACGTCGACTTCCTCTCCAAGGTCCGCAACCCCATCGGCGTGAAGCTGGGCCCCAGCACCACCGCAGAGGACGCACTCGCACTGATCGACAAGCTCGACCCGAACCGCGAGCCCGGCCGCCTGACCTTCATCACCCGCATGGGTGCGAAGAACATCCGCGAGAAGCTGCCCGCGATCGTTGAGGGCGTGCAGGCTGAAGGCGCGAAGGTCGTCTGGGTTACCGACCCGATGCACGGCAACACCATCTCTGTGCCCTCCGGCTACAAGACCCGCCGCTTCGACGACGTGCTCGACGAGGTTCGCGGCTTCTTCGAGGTGCACGAGGCGCTGGGCTCGTTCCCCGGCGGTATCCACGTAGAAATGACCGGCGACGACGTGACCGAATGCCTGGGCGGCTCCGACGCCATCGACGAGGCAGCACTGGCTGACCGCTACGAGTCCCTGTGCGACCCGCGTCTGAACCACTCGCAGTCCCTGGAAATCGCGTTCCTGGTCTCCGAGTACCTCAAGAACCGCGCATAAAACGCTTACGCTGTTCGCCGCGATAGGCGGTAGGGAGTAGTAGACACGACAATGCCCGGGTCTTCACCTGACAAGGATGAAGACCCGGGCATTTGCGTTTAACCTGCACTCGGCAAAAGAATGGCGCGGCAGAAGAGCGGCACTACAGGCGCTAGACGATCAGGGCGCTAGAAGGTCAGGAACGCCTCAATATTGCGCCACCACTGCGACTGCACCAGCGAGGTCGCAAGCCACCAACCGGTAAAGCTCGAACCCATACCCAGCAGAATCAGCACCAGAGCCCAACCGCCCACCGCCATACCGGAAGGCGGAGTCCTAAACTGCTTGGCGGGTAGGCGAGGATCCTTCTGCGAAGACTGCTCGGAATCCTGAGAAGAAGCGGTCTCCTCAGCCGTTGAAGCCTCAGAAGTGCTCGCCGCCCCCTTAGCCTTCGAACGGCGCGAACCCGAGGGGCTCAACGAACGCTCGGCATGGATCGGGGCGTACTCACCGTGAGCCGAGATGAACTCCTGCTCCGTCTGCGGGCCAATGCCAACGGACTGAGTCAGCGGGCTCTTCGCAGCGGATGCGCGGCGGCCCATGAACGAGCCCAGGCCTCGCTTACCGGGTTTACCCGTTACGCCGTCTTGCTCCTGGTCAGCGTCAGAGTCGTCATCATCGGAGGCGGAACTCACCAGCGGCGGAATGCCCTGGCGGTTCAGCACGGAGTCCTCAGCGTCCACGTCGGCAAGGTGCACGCCCTGACCCGCCGTCGAGGCATCGTACACGAGGCTGTCGGGGGAGTAGACATCGTAGGCGAGTAGATCGCGGGCATCGCTAAACGCGCTAATCGGGGTGTTACGCACCATCTGCGCGGCACCGCTACGCTCCGCAATATCGGCAACAGCCTCCCATAGAGGAAGCTCCGGCTCCGGGCACGAGGGGGCACGCCAAGCACGCTCAGACTCACCCAACGACTCAGAAATCTCCAGCAGAGCCGTAAACAGCTCGGTCGCATCCTCCGGGCGGGCGTGAGGCTGCTTGCGGGTACACCACGAAATCAGCCCCGCAATGTCGCGGTCTGCACCCGGCGCCACATCGGTCAGCGCGGGCATCTCAATGTTGGCGTTGTGGTAGAGCACCTGCTGGTCATTCTCCAGACCCACAAAGGGCAGACGACCTGAAAGCATGCGGTACATCATCACACCGAGCGCAAAAATATCAGCCTGAGCTCCGACCTTCACCTTCGGGTCCAGGACCTCCGGTGCAACGTAAGCGGGGGTACCCATGGGGGCGCCCGCATCCACCTGATCATCACGGCGGGAAAGACCGAAGTCCGTGAGCTTCACCTGGCCGTTAGCGTCCAGCAGAATATTGCCCGGCTTAATATCGCCGTGCAGGTAGCGGTTCGCGTGCACCTCCGAGAGCGCCTCCACCACCGGAATGAGGATATCCAGAGCCTCACCCAGGGACAGGGCATTACGCACACGCAACAGCTGACTCAGGGTGCAGCCGTGCACATACTCCAAGACGATGTACATGACCATCTGACCCGAAAAATATTCGGTACCCGAAGAGATCACGCCCACCGTATGTCCGCCGCCACCCACCTGGCGCATCGAACGCTCTTCACGGTGGAACTTCTGGCGGTTTGCCGCATCCTCGGCCAGAGCAGGGGAGAGAACCTTGAGTGCGACCGGGTTATTCGACCACAGGTCCAGCGCATAATAGACCTCGCTCATGCCGCCGCGGCCAATGAGCGAACCCACCTGGTAGTGACCCTCAATAATGGCGCCACTGAGCCACTGCGAAGAACCGATAGAGGTATCGGGGGCAGCGGGACGAGTGGCGGGAGGAACAGAAGTATTAGAAGAAGAACGAGGGTTCACGGGAGAAATCCGGCGTGGGCTGGGAGTATTCATACGTCTCAACATTTTAGCCCGCCCACCTGGAGAGACGCGATGCCACAGGGGGCCTGGCAGGTGAACACTCAGCGAACTCTTACAAAAAGCCGGCGGACCCGGCCCCACCTCACGGACCCGACTCCGCCTCACGAACCGCGGCAGCACACTATAACGAAAGAAACCGGGAGGGGCACCGAAAGCGCGGCGGGTCAAAAGTGGTAAATACGTGCCAGCTCTGGCACTCTTAAAAGGTGACTAACGAAAATATTGCTCAGACCTTCGCCCTCGTCGGCGATTGGGTAACTATCCCCGAAATTGCGCAGGCCCTCGACCTGAAGGTGACCCGCGTACACAACCTGATTTCTGACGGTACGCTCATCGCGCTGCGCGACCCGGAAACCAACGTGCGCAAGGTACCCGCACTGTTCCTGAACGGTTCGCGAGTTCTCGAATCTCTCAAGGGCACCCTCGTGGTCCTGAAGGATTCCGGCTTCAGCGATGAAGAAGCCATCGTGTGGCTGTACACCAACGACGAGTCCCTGCCCGGCCGTCCCATCGACGCACTGATCGACGGTCGTAAGACTGAAATCCGTCGCCGTGCGCAGGCACTGGCTTGGTAGTACCTACTTGGTGATACCAGCTTGGTAATAGCGGTCCGGCACTATAGCTAAATACGTTGAGGCGGCATACTCCGGTATGCCGCCTCAACTATTTAACGTCTATAACTGTAGTGACCTTCTATGCCTTACGGCGTAGCGCACGGCCCACAATATCGGTCAGCGCCGCGTGCGCCAGCTCGTCCAGGTTCATCGCCTCCAGCGCCTCAAACACAGCCTGAGACTTCTGCTCAATCAGCTGCTCATGCTTGGCAAAAGCCCCCGAAGAAACCATCAGCTCGCGGATACGCTCCACCTGCTCATCGCTCAGCTCGGGGTTGCCCAAACTATTGTGCAGAAGCGTCGCATCCTTTTCGTCGAGGGCGGCGGAGGTGAGCGCCACCAAGACGGTACGCTTACCCTCACGCAGATCATCGCCGGCGGGCTTACCGGTCACCTCGGGCTGACCGAAGACGCCCAGCTCGTCATCACGCAGCTGGAAGCCCTCACCCAGCGGCAGACCGAACGCGCGGTAACCGACAAGTACCGGGTGCTGCTCGCTCACGGCACCGGCGCCGTTCTCCAGCGCGGTAGCCTGCAGAGCCAGAGCGCCACCAATCGTGAAGGGGTGCTCGCACGAGTACTTGGCGGACTTGAAACGAATCACGTTCAGGGCACGCTGCAGAGCCGCCTGAGCGTCCTCGGTTTCGAGAACCTCGGAGTAGACGTCCAGGTACTGACCCGCCAGAACCTCGGTGCGCATCCGGTCAAAAATAGTGCGCGCGGGGGCGCCATAAATCGCTCCCTCACCCAGGGACGCGAAAACCTCCGCAGACCACGCCAGGGTCAGATCACCGGCAAGAATACCGCCGGTCAGACCGTAGTTGAAAGCATCACCGCGCCAGCTATTCTGCTCGTGCGCCGCCTCGAAACGCTTGTGCACGGAGGGTGCGCCGCGGCGGGTATCGGAGCGGTCGATAATGTCGTCGTGAATCAGCGCGGAGGTCTGGAACAGCTCCACCGCCATGCCTGCCTTCACAATAGACCAGGATGCGCGGTCCTCGGTTACGGGTGCGCCGCCCGCACCTCGCCAACCCCAGTAGCTCAGCAGGGCACGCAGGCGCTTGCCGCCGGTGGAGAGGGACTCAATAGCCTCCAGCAGGGGTAGAGTTTCGGCAGAAATGCCCTCGAGCAGCTCGCGCTGGCGGGTAAAAAACTCAGCCATGAGAGTGTCAAAAGCGTGCAGGTAGGCTCGCTGCTCTTCAGCAATACGCTCAGCAAGGTGCGCAGAAGCCGCCGGGATATTCGGCGCCGCTACGGTGAGGCTCTCGGTCGCCTGGGGAGTGGGTGCTCCGGAAGGAGAAGGGGGAGTCATACTATCCTCGCTGAAGGTCGCTGTGTACGGTCCTGATGGGGTGCGGTGTGCACTTCTTCTAGCTTAGTGGAGAAAAGCCCAAGAGAACGCATTTACGAACACGTTTACGATATATTGCCTCTATTTTTCGTAGAAATGTGCTATATTTTCGGTAGGTGGGCGTAGAAGCTATGAGAGGAGGCGACATGGGGCAGACGCGAACCGGCAAGAATAGCGGTGCGAGGAACAGTGGTGCAAGGAATGGCCGCGTCATTATGCACCTGGACATGGATGCCTTCTTCGTCAACGTCGAACTCCTCGAAAACCCCGCCCTGCGCGGCGAACCCATCATCGTGGCACCCCTGGGGCCCCGTTCGGTCGTCTGCTCCGCCTCCTACGAGGCACGCGCCCACGGAGTGCGCTCCGGCATGCCGCTCAGCCGCGCCCGGAACCTCAGCCCCAACGCCACCGTCCTGCCGCTGCGCGGCGACTACCGGCACTACTCCCGCGCCGTCATGGCAATCCTGAACGATCTGAGCCCCTACGTTGAGCAGGTCAGCGTGGATGAAGCCTTCGTGGACCTAACCGGCGCCTACCTACACGGTCAAGACCCCGTCGCCCTGGCGCAGTGCGCTCGCGACCGCATCGCCCAGGAACTCTCCCTGCCTTCCTCCGCGGGGGTTGCGCCCAATAAACTGCTCGCCAAAATGGCCTCCACCGGTAGTAAACCGAACGGGCTGTGGGTCATCCCGCCCGAGCGCGTTCAAGAATTTCTTGACCCGAGAAAAGTTTCCGACCTGTGGGGAGTGGGCGCGAAAAGCACCGAGCAGCTCTCCCGATACGGTATTCACACCATCGCCCAGATGAGGTCCATGAGCCTGGACTGGTTCAAAGAACGCTTCGGCACCGCCCAGGGCGAGCACCTCTGGGCCATGGCGCGCGGCATTGACGAGCGCCCCGTGATCACCGAACGCGAAGAGAAAAGCATGGGTGGCGAGCACACCTTCGAGACGGATACGACCGATGCCCGGGAGATTAGTGCTGCTATTCGGGAGCTGAGTCTCAAGCTGGGAAAGCGCCTGCGCACCGCAGGGAAACTCGCCGGCGGGCTCAGTCTCAAAATCCGCTACAGCACCTTCGAAACGCATACCCGCGCTATTGCCCTGAACGTACCCGTGGACTCCGGCATGCAGATTGCCTCCTTGGCGTTGGAAGCACTGCGCGCAGATGGAATCTTGGTAGGGCAGGATGCGCCCCGCGCCCTGCGACTTATCGGAGTGCGCGCCGAAAAGCTCGCCCGCGCAGAAGACGGGGTGCAACAAACCCTCTTCGATTCCATCGAGAGTGGGGCAAGCTCACGCTCCGCACAAACCGCCTCTGCACAAACCGCCTCTGCACAAACTGTCTCTGTGCAACGAGGCGGCGGGGGAGCGGGCAATAGCCTGGGGTCTGGTGCTCGCCTCGTGAAAAGCGGCAGATGGTCCGAGGTGGAGCACGTCATGGACGCCATTCACCGCAAGTACTCGCAGGAAAGCCTCAAACCAGCCTCCGGAGTCACCGCGCCTGAGAAGAATATCGAAGAGAAGAATATCGAAGAAAAGAGCCACAATAAGGAATAGCTGAGGGGCAACAACTGGGGAGTCGATACAGCCTGGGCCATAGCATGGTCAGCGGCTATATCGCAGCCGGTTACTCGTAAAGTGCGGGCGAGGAACACCTTCGCAGAAGGCGGAAGAAAGACATAAAGAGCTTCTGACCGAAAAAGAATGCGCCAACCCCACCCGGCGCGGTACGATGGGAAGCATACGGCCGGCAAGAAGCGCTCACCGCGCTAGCTGATACACTAGCTAACCCGGTCCTAACCCGGTTGATACCGACGTCATCTTGAGCAAAGACACCTCAAAGGAGAAAACGATGGCACTGTCCGAGCGTGAACAGAAGGTTCTGGACCAGCTCGAAGAACTCATGAGCAATGAGGATCCGCACTTTGCCTCCTCCATGTCTTCAACCGGCAATACCGCGCCGGTCTTTAGCGCTCGCCACTTGGCTCTCGGTATTCTCTTCGTTCTCATTGGCCTGGGCATCATTATTGGTGCGGTCGCATCTAACATGATTTGGCTGGGTGTATTCGGCTTCCTCTTCGCGGCCGGTGGCGTGTACTTCGCAACCACCAGCAAGAAGACCCCGGTAGATTCCTTCCTCGGTGGTAAGGCGGAAGGCGCAGCCCGTGTGCGTCAGCGTGAGCAGAAGGAACGCTCTTCCTTCATGAACCGCCTGGAGGACCGTTGGGATGAGCGTAATAACGGTCAGCTCTAAAGCGTTCAGTTCTAAAGTATTCAGGGTGCAGAAGCTTCGCGGCCCAGCTCATAGGGCTGACCCCCGACGCGAAAATCTCAAAACTCAAGACTGACTCAAGACTGATTAAGCGGAGGTAAGAATTCTCTTACCTCCGCTTTTTCTATGCCCGAACTGGTGAGAGATGGAAGTATGAGGGGCTGGTGGGCGGAGCACGCCAAACCCCGAAACTAACCCCCCTGAAACTAGCCCCGCCCTTGAGCCTGGACATGGCAAGCATGATGAGGGTGGAGCGCTGAGTACGCACGCCCGAAGCTGTGTAGAAGCTGTGCGTCAGCGTTAAAAATGCAGAAGAGAGCATAAAAACACTAAAAGATACTCTGCCGGGTGGGGTAGGTGGTGGAAAGTGGGGTAAAGTGGAGAGGAAAGCTGAAAGTCAGTCCTATCGCCGTGCCCTCAAACACGCGGCGGAGGCGCCGGCCCGGCACACCCCGCCACCGGCACCTCCAAGGATTGTGGAGCAACCCCGCTCCCGCAGGCTTTAGCGCAACGGCACACATCGGGGAGGTGAAGTGAATGTTCCTTGGTACCTACTCACCACGAATGGACGCCAAAGGACGCATCATCCTTCCCGCCAAATTCCGTGAGGAACTCTCAGCAGGCCTCGTTCTGACCCGCGGTCAAGAACGATGCCTGTACGTTTTCCCCGCCGCAGAATTTGAACGCATCCACGAACAGATGCGCACCGCACCCCTGCCGGGACGAGCCGCCCGAGACTTCCTGCGAGTTTTCCTCTCAGGAGCCTCCGACGAACTGCCCGACAAGCAGGGACGCATCACCATCCCGCCGATACTGCGCCAATACGCGGGGCTGACCGACAACCTCGTCGTCATCGGATCCGGAACCCGCGCAGAAATCTGGGATGCCGCAGCCTGGGAAGAATACCTCGCCCGCACCGAAGCTGAATTCGCTGCCCTCGACGAGGACCCGTTCAGCCCGCTGCTCTAACCGGCATCCCGCCGACGCGACGGCTACCGCCCCGGCATCTCTAGCACCCGCACCACTCTTCCGTAAGCCTTCCCGCAGGACAAACTCTCACAGGAGCACCCATGAGCGTAGAACACGCCCCCGAAACCGGTACGACCGCCTCCGGCGCTGCCGCTAAGGTGACCGGCGCATCCATTGAGAACCTCTCCCAGCGTGAAGCCAGCGAACGCCACGTGCCCGTCATGCTGGACCGTTGCATTAACCTGCTGGCGCCCGGTATTGAGCGTGCCGTTGAGGAACGCGGCACCGCCTACGTTATTGATGGTACCCTCGGCATGGGTGGCCACTCCGAGGCGCTGCTCGAACGCTTCGAAAACCTTGTTTTGATCGGTATTGACCGCGACCTGCAGGCGCACGCCATCGCCGGTGAGCGTCTGGCACGCTTCGGTGAGCGTTTCGTGCCCGTCCACGCCGTCTACGATGAAATTGACCGCGCCATGGAAACCGCCGGCGTGCAGGGCATCGACGGCATCCTGATGGACCTGGGCGTCTCCTCCATGCAGCTGGACGAACGCACCCGCGGCTTCGCCTACTCCTACGACGCGCCCCTGGACATGCGCATGAACTCCGAAGATGAGCTCACCGCCCGCATTGTCGTCAACGAATACAGTGAAGACCAGCTGCGCCGCATTATCCGCAACTGGGGCGAAGAGAAGTTCGCATCGCGTATCGCCCGCGCCATCTGCACCGCCCGCGCCAACGCGCCCCTGGAAACCACCGGTGAGCTCGTGCGCATTATCCAGAAGGCGGTGCCCGTCGCCGCGCAGCGCACCGGCGGCCACCCCGCCAAGCGTACCTTCCAGGCGTTGCGTATCGAGGTGAACCACGAGCTTGAAGCCCTCGAACGCGCCGTGCCGGCAGCCCTGGAGGCGCTCAACCTCGGCGGCCGATTCGTCGCCATGAGCTACCACAGCCTCGAAGACAAAATCGTCAAGAGGGCACTGACCGCAGAGGCAACCTCCAAGGCGCCCAAGGGCTTCCCGGTAGAGCTTGAAGAACACAAGCCCACCGTCAAAATCATTACCCGCGGCGCCGAACCGCCTACCGACGAGGAAATCGAACAGAACTCCCGCGCCGCCAGCGCCAAGCTGCGCGCCGCCGAGAAGATCCGCATCCCCGCCAAGTAGAAGACAGAAAGCGAAGAAGAGTGAGCACCCAGCACGCATCCCAGCGCCCCACCCGCACCCAGGGCGCCCCGCGGAGTCGACGCGCCGGTTCCTCGCGCCCTGCCGCCGGCACCCCCGGCGCCGTTGGCTCTACCCGCGCATCCTCTACTGGCTCTACCGGCGGCGCTACCGGGGTGAGCCGCGCCTCCACCCGAGCCCACTCCGGCCGTACCCGCGCCGCGCGTCTGGAGCCGGTCACCGCCTCCCAGCCGGTGGTCCGCCCCGCCAGCACCGCCGCATCGCACGGCGGTAAGCGCACCTCAACGAACGCAAGCCGTGTTCCCTCGAGCGTCCGTGCAGCAGCACGCACCGAAGAGACCCGAGAAGAGAAGCCTAAGCAGCGTAACCCGCTGTCCACTGTGCGCCGCCGAGCACGTAAGCTCAGCCCGCCCACGATGCTCGCTGTCTTCGCGGCAATCCCGCTGACCCTGATCTTTATTCTGCTGCTCAACGTGCTGATTGTGAGCCGCCAGTACGACATGGTGGATTTGCGTGCGCAGGAGCAGCAGCTTGTGCAAGAAAACCAGGCGCTGCAGCAGGAGATTGGCTTCAAGGAAGCCCCGCAGGATTTGGCGATTCGAGCAAGTACCCTGGGCATGTTTGTGAGCTCTTCGCAGGCGACCCTGAACCTGCAGTCCTCCACGATTGAGGGCACCCCCACCCCGGTTGCAAGCCCGACCGGTGCTGAAGGGTCTAAGCAGGAGAACCTGATTGCGCCTCCGGCGGCCGGCTCGAACGAAAGCTACGCCAAGGGCATTGTGGAAGCTGACAAGTCCGTCCAGCAGCGACACGGCCAGGCGAGTGCTGCGGCTAAGGCATCTGCAAGCGCCTCGGCAAGCCCTACTCAGCAGGCTAACCCGGCACAGCAGGCTAACCCAGCGCAGCCCGCACCGAGCCCCTCAGCTAGCCCCGCCGCTTCCGCCGCACCGAGCGCCGCTCAGCAGCCCGCAGCAAGCCAGGCTGCACGATAAACACCATTGACCACAGGATGCGTAGCATCACCGATAGACTAGACCAGCGAAAGGACCACCGCATGAGCTCCGACGCGCGTAAGAACGCGAACGAATCGGCATCCGGTCAGCCGGATCTGACCCGCCGTGGCTTTGTCTCAGGCGCCGCTGCCACCTGCGCTCTGGGCGTCATCGGTGCGAACCTGTTTATCCGCCAGGGCTTTGATCCCGGTGCGGTGGCGAATGCGTCCCGTCAGAAGCGTCTGCGCTCGCAGGTGCTTCCGGCTGTGCGCGGTCAGATTCTCGATATCAACGGCAACGTTATGGCGCGTACTGTGCAGCGTTATAACCTGACCGCAGATCAGAGCGCCGTGGCGACCTTCAAGCGTTACAACGAGGACCGCACCCAGAAGATTGAGGTGACCCCCAACCAGCTGGTGTACGAGATGGTCGATATTCTCAAGACCGTTGACCCGGGCATTACCGACGAGTTCATCAAGTCCAAGCTGGATGGCACCTCCAAGTACTCGGTGATTAAGGCGAATATCACCCCGGAAATTTTCAATAAGATTGATGCCCTGGGTGCGCCCTTCATCTACGGTGAGGCGTTCTCCCAGCGCCTGTACCCCAATGGCAGTGTGGGCGGCTCTGTGGTCGGCAAGTACAACATTGTTGAAGAGGCTGACGGCAACGGTAAGGGCGGTACGGTTTCCCGTAACTTCTCGGTGGGCATTGAGCGTGTCTTCGAAAAGGAGCTTGCCGGTACTCCCGGTGAGCGTACCTACGAGATTAGTGCTGATGGTGTGCGTATCCCCGTGGCGAAGGAAGAGCAGCGCCTGGCGGTGGACGGTAAGAATATTCGTCTGACCATTAACCGTGATGTGCAGTATTTTGCGCAGCAGGTGGTACGTGCTCGCGCTGAGGAGCTGAAGGCTGAATGGTGTACCGCCATTGTTATGGATGTGCGTGACGGCTCCATTTTGGCTCTCGCTGATTCCTCTACGATGGACCCGGGTGCGGCAACCATTGAGGATGCGGCGGATATGACTCCGCGCGCTATTTCGCAGAACGTGGAGCCCGGTTCGACCGAGAAGATGCTGACTTCTTCTGCGTTGATTGAGCAGGGCCTGACGACTCCGACTAGTGTGTATGATGTGCCCGCGACCCTCACGATTGACGGCCAGACTTTCAAGGATGCGTTTGAGCACGGGGCGCAGCGGCGTACTTTCTCGGGCATTATTCATGACTCGATGAACACCGGTACGGTGCTGGTCGGTCAGAAGCTCAGCAAGGAAGAGCGCTACAACTGGTTGAAGAAGTACGGCGTCGGCGAGTTTACCGGCATTGAGCTGACCGGTGAGGAGCAGGGTATAATCGCTGATTGGCGTGATTGGGATGGCCGTCAGCAGTACACTGTGCTGTTCGGTCAGGGTGTTGCGCAGACTCCGCTGCAGACCGCCATGATTTTCCAGGCGCTGGGCAATAAGGGCGTTCGTCTGAAGCCGCGCATTGTGGACGCGATCATTGACGCCGACGGTACCGAACATAAGCGTGCCGTAGAGCCTGGCGAACGCATGGTCAGCGAGGAGACTGCCGCTTCCTGCCTGACTCTCATGGAGAATGTGGTGGAGCAAGGCCACGCCCGTCCGGCGAAGGTGACCGGCTACCGCGTGGGCGGTAAGACCGGTACTGCGGAAACTCCGAGTGAGAAGGGCGGCTACGACGGCAACACGACCTCCTTTATTGGTGTGGCGCCGATTGAGAACCCGCAGTTCTTGGTGGCGGTGACCATGCAGCGTCCTGAGGGTAGCGTGGGTGCGAACGGTACGACGGCTGAGTTCTCCAAGATTATGGAGAAGACCCTGCACACCTATAATGTGCCGCGTTCTACCGGTGAACCGGAGTTGATTCCGCTTTTTGCTGAGGATAGCCCCAATAAGACGAGCTAAAGGCGAGCGGGGGAGAGGTTCCCGGTAGCTGATTCGTGATGAAGAAGCCCCGGGACTGAACACCTGTCGAAGCCTAAAGCCCGTAGAATATTGAATGACCCTGTGTGCCTTGAGCGCATTGACCATACAGAGCTCACCGCTTCGGACAGCGGAGAGGAAAGAAGGACGATGGATACCGCATCTCACGCACCCGGCCAGAACCTGCTGGGCGGCGACGCTCAGACTCTGCGCCCGAATGCTGTGCGCCCGGTGAGTTTGGCGCACCTTCGCGAACATCTGCAGGGATTGGGTGCTCAGGTGAGTTCCCAGCTGGCTAGTGGCGTTCAGGGTTCTGAATCCGGTGATTCCGTTGAGGTTACCGGTATTAGCATGGACTCCCGAGGTGTTCGCCCGCAGGACCTGTACGTGGCTCTGCCCGGTGCGAAGGTGCACGGTGCGCAGTTTGCTGAGGCCGCGTTGAATCTGGGTGCTTCCGCTATTTTGACGGATGCTGCCGGTGCGCAGCTGCTGGGTGAGGCGCCGGTGCCTGTCCTGGTGACTGAGAACCTGCGCGAGTACGTTGGTCCGTTGGCTGCGCTGATTTATGGTTCGGCTTCGTTCCCCGCTACTCACCGTTACGCGGTGACCGGTACGAACGGTAAGACCACCTCCACCTACATGTTGGAGTCGGTGTTCCGCACCGGCCTGGGTGTGAAGACGGGTCTGATTGGCACTATTCAGATTCTGATTGATGGTGTGTCGGTTCCTTCGAAGATGACCACCCCGGAGTCTCCTCACGTGCATTCTCTGCTGACGATTATGGGTCAGCATCAGGTGCGTTGCGCGGCGATGGAGGTGTCCTCGCACGCGATTGATTACCACCGTGTGGACGGCGTGAAGTATGCGGTTGCTGGCTTTACGAACCTGACTCAGGATCACCTGGATCTGCACGGCACCATGGAGCATTATTTCGACTCGAAGGCTCAGCTGTTCACTCCCGAGCGCGCCGAGCTGGCGGTGATTACTGCTGATGACGAGTGGGGCGAGAAGATGTTCTCCACCGCTTGCGAGCAGATGGGTGCGCAGCAGGTTCACCGTCTGGTAACTGCTCGAGGTACCGGCCTGGCTGAGGTGCCCGCAGAGTTTGGTGCCCGCGATTGGGCTGTGGTGAAGGTTCAGCGTGAGGGCCTGGGCCACCGCTTCCACGTGGCTAATGGTGCCGGTGAGAGCATTGAATGTTACACCGGTCTGCCCGCTGATTTTAACGTTTCGAATGCCGCGCTGGCGGCGCTCATGGCGTACCTGGACACTGACTCTGCTGAGCGTGAGCGCCTGCTGCCCGAGCTGGCGTCCGGTTCGGCTCTGACTCCGGTGGTGCCGGGCCGTATGCAGCTGATTTCTTTGGCTCCGCACGCGATTGTGGACTTTGCCCACAACCCTGACGGCCTGACCCGTGCCCTGGAGGCGATGGACCGCCCCGGCGACGGCAAGGTCATGATTGTTTTCGGCGCGACCGGTGAGCGTGACCAGCTCAAGCGCCCGATTATGGGTGCGATTGCGGCACAGTACGCAGATATTGTGGTTGTGACTGATGACGATCCGCACGGTGAGGCGCCCGAGCCGATTCGTGCCGCCGTTGAGGAGGGCGCGCAGAAGGCTGAGAACCGCCGAGCCACCCAGATCCTGAATATTTCTCCGCGTGCCGCCGCTATTGATGCGGCAATTGCCCTGGCGGGCGAGCATGACGCCATCCTGATTGCTGGCCGCGGCCACGAAACCGAACAGGATGTTGACGGCGTGGATATCGCCCTGGACGACCGCGTTGAAACCGCCCGTGCCCTGCGTGCGCACGGTTTCGAGATCCTGCCTGACTACCAGCGCATGCTCGATGAAAGTGACTCTAAGACCGCTGAAGGTATGGTGAAGAATGATTAAGCTCAGCGCCGCCCAGATTATTGAGGCAACCGGCGGCACCGCTATCGGCCTGGAGGGCCGTGAGGAGCAGGTGTACGCAGACTTCGCCACCACCGACTCCCGTGAGGTGCAGACCGGTACCCTGTTCGTGGCGAAGCCCGGCGCGGTCACTGACGGCCACAGGTTCATCCCCATGGCGTTTGAGAAGGGTGCGACCCTGGCGCTGGTCGAGCGTGAAGTACTCGACGAGCAGGGCGTGCCCTACCCGAGCATCCAGGTGCCCGATGTGGTGCTGGCGATGGGCGATTTGGCGCGCTACTCCATTGAGCAGATGCGCACTCAGGGCGAGCTGACCGTTATCGGTATTACCGGTTCTGCCGGTAAGACCACCGCCAAGGACCTTCTTGCCGCCATTTTCACCCCGGAGGGCCCGACCGTTGCCCCGGTCGGCTCCTACAACAGTGAAGTGGGCGTGCCCCTGACCGTTTTCCGCGCGGATGAGTCCACCCGCTACCTGGTCATTGAGATGGGTGCGGACCGTGTGGGCAACATCGAGTACCTGGCGAATATTGCGCACCCCGACCACGGTGCGATTCTGAAGGTTGGTACCGCGCACGCTGGCGAGTTCGGCGGCGTGGACAATATTGAGCGCACCAAGGGCGAGCTGGCTGAGGGCGTTCAGCCGACCGGTTCCCTGGCGCTGAACGCTGACGATGAGCGCGTACTGCGTATGGCGTCGCGTTCGGTTGCACCCATTACCTACTTTGGCGTGGGTGAGAAGACCGACGCGAACGGCCAGCCCTACGAACGCTACGTGGCGGCGCTGAACCTGCGCACCACCGACGCCGGCTGCCCCGAATTCACTCTGCGCCTGCCCGACGGTAGCGAGTACGAGATTTCCTCGCAGCTGATCGGTGAGCACCACGTGCACAACCTGCTGGCTGCGGCGACGATCGCCTACAACAGCGGTATTTCGGGTGAGAAGATTGCTCGCGCCCTCAACAAGGCGGCGGCAGCTTCGAAGTGGCGTATGGCCCGCACCGACCGTGCCGACGGCGTGACCGTCATTAACGACGCCTACAACGCGAACCCCGAGTCGATGGCTGCGGCACTGCGCACTCTGGCGCAGCTGGGCCGCACCGTTGACCCGGCGACCGGTCAGCCGCACCGCACCTGGGCTGTTCTGGGCGCCATGCTGGAGCTCGGTGACGCCTCCGTGGAGGAGCACGACCGCATCGGCCGCCTCGTGGTGCGTATGAACATTTCCAAGCTGATTGCTGTGGGTGATGAGACGAAGCCGACCTACAACGCGGCTCACCTGGAAGGCTCCTGGGGTAATGAGGCGACCTGGGTGAAGACCCCGGAAGAGGCAGAGCAGATTCTGCGCGCCGAGGTTCGCCCCGGCGACATTGTGCTCTTCAAATCCTCGAACGGCGCGAAGCTGGGCATTCTGGGCGACCAGGTTGCTTTCGCTGAGTACACCTTCGGCACTGAGGAAGAGCAGGCACCGACCTGGCTTTCTGCCGGTGACTTTGTTGAAACCACCGATTTGAGTGACCACCTTGCCGCTCACCTGGACGGTGCCGCTAACGGTGACCGTACCTCGACCGAACAGACCACGAACGAAGGGTAGCGCTTTATGATTACCGTGCTGATTGCTGGAATCTTCGGATTCCTCATCTCCCTCACCGCGCTGCCGGTGTTCATCAAGAAGATGAAGTCCCTCAAGCTTGGCCAGCTCATTCGTGAGGAAGGCCCGGCAGCCCACCAGCATAAGGCGGGCACCCCCACTATGGCAGGTCTAATCTTCATCCCCGCGGCGATTCTCGCCTACTTCTTGACCCTGGCGGTGAGCGCCCTGCTCTTTGGTACCGCGCCGGTACCGACCGCGACCGCGTGGCTGACCATCGCCTTCACCCTGGGCATGCTCGGTGTGGGTGCGGCGGACGACATCATGAAGTTCCGCAATAAGGGCAACGAGGGTCTGACCGAGAAGCAGAAGACCATTGGTCTGCTGGCTGTGACCCTGCCCTTTGCGTACTTGGCATTCCAGTTCCCGAACGAGTCGGGTGCTCGCCCGGCGTCGACCGCTATCTCTTTTGTACGTGACCTGCCCATCGACCTGTTCGCGGCGGGTGCGGTCTTCGGCAGCATCCTGATGGTTGCGTGGATTACCATCATCTCTCTGTCCGGCACGAACGCTGTAAACTTCACCGATGGTCTGGACGGCCTGGCTGGCGGCATCATGATGACCATCTTCTCCGGCTACCTGACCATCAGCATCTGGCAGTACGTGCACGCCTGCTCCGCTGGCGCCGGCACCGCCTGCTACGATGTGCGCGACCCCGGTTCGCTGGCACTGATTGCCGCATCCCTGGTGGGTTCGCTGGCGGGCTTCCTCTGGTGGAACGTGTCGAAGGCACAGATCTTCATGGGCGACTCCGGCTCCCTGGCACTCGGTGGCGCAATGGTTGCTTTCGCGCTGTTCACCCGCACCGAGCTGCTTCTGCTGGTCATCGCTCTGATCCCCGTGCTGGAAGTGTTCTCTGTGATCGTGCAGAAGTTCGTGTTCAAGACCAGCCGTAAGCGTTCGGTTGCAGCGGGGGAGAAGCCCCTGCACGCGCACCGCTACTTCCGTATGACCCCCTTCCACCACCACATGGAGAAGGTCGGCGTCAACGGCAAATACTCAATTGATAAGAAGGGTCTTGCCCCCGGTACCGTCAGCAGCGGCGAAGTGAACTCCGTGTTCCGCCTCTGGGTTGTTAACGCCCTCTGCGTGCTCGTTGCCCTGGCGCTGTTCTTCGGTGACTGGTTCTCGCAGACTTCTGGAGTGATTCACTAATGTCAACTAATGAACAGCCGGATGCCGCTCGCATTGAAGCGAACGCCGCCGCTATTGCGGTGAACCCGGTATATGAGAACGAGCGCCTCGCGGAGCTGACTCACTGGGGTGCCCCCTGGGCTAACCTGCGCGTGGTTGTGGTGGGCATGGGTACCAGCGGCGACGCCGCGACCGATGTGCTCGCCCAGCTGGGTGCACATATCGTTGTCATCGACGGGGCTGACACCCCGGAGAAGCGTGAGCGCATCGAGATTTACAAGAACGCCTACGGTAATGTTGAGGGCCTGTTCGGTCCCGAGCACATGCGTGCACTGCCCCTGGTGGACGGTCAGGAACCCGAGCTTGTGGTGACCTCCCCGGGCGTGCGTCCGGACCACCCGGTCATGCTGGACGCCTATGAGCGTCGCATCCAGATTTGGGGCGATGTGGAGCTGGCGTGGCGCCTGAATGAGCGCAGCGACCGACCGACCCCCAAGTGGCTGTGCCTGACCGGTACGAACGGTAAGACCACCACCGTGGGTATGGTTGATTCCATCCTGAAGGCTGCCGGTAAGAAGTCTATTCAGGTGGGTAACGTGGGCATGCCCATCGTGTACGCCATTGCCGACGATGAGCCCTATGAGTTCTTCGCGGTGGAGCTGTCCAGCTTCCAGCTGCACTGGACCTACTCGATGTCCCCGTATGCTTCGGTGGTTCTGAACATCGCTGAGGATCACGTGGACTGGCACGGCTCGTTCGACGCCTACAAGGCCGATAAGGCACGTGTGTACGAGCACACTCAGGTTGCCTGCATCTTCAACACCGACCACGTAGACACCCTGCGCATGGTCGAGAACGCGGACGTTATTGAGGGCGCTCGCGCGATTGGTTTCAGCTCCACTGAGATGCCCGCCGTGTCGATGCTCGGCCTGGCTGAGGACATCATGGTGGACCGTGCCTTCTTGAAGAACCGCTACAACGAGGCGTACGAGCTGGCTGTTCTAGAGGATTTGGCACCGGCACCCGGTAAGATGCCCGCGAAGCACACCGTGGAGAACGCTCTGGCGGCTGCGGCGCTGTGCCGTGCGGCTGATATTGACCCGAAGACTGTGGGCGCTGGCCTGCGTTCCTTCAAGACCGGTGCGCACCGTAACCAGCTGGTGGGCTACGCAAACGACATCATGTGGGTGAACGATTCGAAGGCTACGAATCCTCACGCCGCGAATGCGTCGATGAGCGGCTACCCGTCTCTGGTATGGATTGCTGGCGGCCTGTCGAAGGGTGTTGAGTACGATGAGCTGATCGCCGCTCACGCTCAGCGCCTGAAGGCTGTGCTGATTATCGGTACTGATACTGCGGCGTTGAAGTCGGCGTTGGCTAACCACGCTCCGGAGGTTCCGACCTACAATATGACCGCCGCTGTGGCTGATTCTTCGGACGGCATTGCCGTGATGAACGCGGCCGTTGCGAAGGCTGCTGAGCTGGCGCATCCGGGCGATACCGTGCTGATGGCTCCCGCGTCTGCGTCGATGGACCAGTTCAAGAATTATGCGGTGCGCGGTGATGCGTTTGCGAATGCTGTTGCCGCCCAGCTGGCAGACTCTTAGGACGTTGCCTGCAGGGGGCGTCTCGGGTGACCGGGACGCTTTCTGCGGGTTCTTCTCGGGGGTGGGATGGTAACGGTGTCCCACCCCTGAACCTTTTTCGTGTAGTCGCCACGACGAATCCGTGGCAGTTGAGGCCTATAGGAGGGCATGTGAGTACCAGCGCATCTTCGGAGCGTTCGGCTTCTTCGGCGCGTTCGACCGCGAGTGGTCGTTGGGCGTCTTTGCGAGCCGGTTGGGAGGATTTCTCTGCGCCGTTCCGTGCTCGTGCCGGTAGGCTGTACCGTCGTGGTTTGAAGGCTGACCTGTGGGATGTGCCGGTCATGCTGCTGGTGACCACCTTGGGTCTGGCTATTTTTGGCTGCATTATGGTGCTGTCGGCCTCGAGCGTCACCATGATTTCTCAGGGGCAGTCGCCGTTCTCGCAGGTTTCGTCGCAGGTCATGTTCTTGGTGCTTGGCGTGATTGCGATGGCGGGTATTACGCGTATCCCGGTGGGTGTTTATCACAAGGAGTTTGTGGTGAACGCGATGCTGATTGCCGCGTTGGTCATGCAGCTTGCTGTGGTGGTTGTTGGCGTTGAGGTGAACGGTAACCGTAACTGGTTGAAATTCCCCGGCGGCGTGCAGATTCAGCCGTCGGAGTTTTCGAAGCTGGCGATTATTATGTGGCTGGCGTGGGTGTATAGCCGTCACGGCGATATTTCTCGCAGTATTTGGCGTACTCTGTTCCCCTCGATTTATGGTGTGGGTGCCCTGGTGCTGCTGATTATGCTCGGTGGCGATATGGGTACCGCCATGGTGTACGGCTTCATCTTTGTGGGCATGATGTGGCTGGCGGGTGCTTCTCGCAGCTCGCTGCTGAAGATTGGCGGCGCGTTTGCGGCGTTGGCTCTGGTGGGTGTTCTCAGTAGCGCGAACCGTGTGGCTCGTATTTTCGGTGTTTGGGGTTCGTGTACGAACGCTAACTGTGACCAGGCGAATTCTGGTGAGGTGGCACTGACGACCGGTGGTTTCCTCGGTGTTGGTCTGGGCCAGTCGCGTCAGAAGTACAACTACTTGGCTGAGGCGCATAACGACTATATTTTCGCCATTATTGGTGAGGAGCTGGGCCTGCTGGGTACGCTGGCGGTTCTGCTGCTGTATGCGGGCCTGGTGTATTGTGCGGTTCGTATTATGCTGCGCACTACTGACCCGCTGGTGCGTTTGGCTACGGGCGGCATCATGATTTGGCTGACTTCTCAGGCAATTATCAATATGGGTATGGTGTCCCGTATTTTGCCGGTGATTGGTGTGCCTCTGCCGTTTGTCTCTTATGGCGGTTCGTCGCTGTTGTCTTCGTTGTTTGCGGCGGGTTTGTTGTTGGCGTTTGCGCGGCAGACTCCGTTGCGTGGCGCGACGGCACCGTCGAATATTGAGACCCAGAGCGCGCGTGAGGTTCGTCGTGCGAATGCTGATTGGAAGCGTCGTACGCCCTTGCAGGATGTGCTGAATCAGGAGGAGGCTGCTCGTGCGGCTGCCGGTGGCCACCTGTTGAAGGAACATAATCCTTTGAAGGTTGTTTTCGGCCCGGAGAGTACGTTGCGCCGCTGGTTGGGTTTTGCGCCGGATCAGCAGCGTGAGTTGGCTCGTATGGCTCGTGAGCAGCAGAAGGAGCAGGAGCGTCAGGTTCGGGAGCAGCAGAAGGAGCAGGCTCGTCTGGCTCGTGAGGAAGCTGCCCGTGTGAAGGCAGAGCAGAAGGCCGCAGCGCAGAAGCAGAAAACCGAAACTCAGAAGCAGAAGGCCTCGCAGAAGCCTGCATCGACGGTGGCAACGCCGAAGAAGGCTTCCGCCCAGCCTCGTACCGGTCAGCAGGCTCGTGTTGCTCAGAAGAGCACTGCCTCTACCCGAGCTACACAGGGTAAGCCGGCCGAGGCTCGCCCCGCTCAGAAGACGACTGTTGCGAAGCCTGTAGGCCAGAAGCCTGTGACTCCGAAGCAAGCGGCACCGAAGCAGGCGGTACAGCAGCGCCCCGCTCAGTCTCGTACCGCTCAGGCTGGTGATGCTCAGCCTCGTACTGCTCAGCAGCCTGCCGCGCAGAAGCGAGTGCAGCAGCCTCGCGGTGCCCAGCCTCGTAGCGCCCAGCACCGTCCGTCGGGTTCGCTGCCTGCGGGTCTGCAACCGCTGCATCCTGAGGATCGTCAGCGTCGTGCCCAGCGACAGGGTAATCCTCAGCAGGGTAATCTTCGTCAGGGTGCTCAGCGTCAGGCGGCACCGCGACAGGGTGCCCAGGCAAAGGGCGCCCCGAAGAATGATGCTCCGAAGAACGGTGCTCAGCACGGGCAGCGTCCGGCTCAGGGGGCGGCTCGGAACTCCGCTCAGCGCAACACTCGCCAGCAGGGCTAAGCCCCGTGGAACCCGTTCCGCGAAGCCTGCGTTGCGGGGACTGAGATTCGGGGGAGCGGGTCGCGGTTTGTGCCTCCGCCCGTAATGAATATGTGCTGAATATGAGATAACGCCCTCGCTATTGAGTTATGGCTCAATGGCGGGGGCGCTCTTTTGAACAGGTGCGATAGCGTAAAATGATGCTGTACCGATGTGTTGGGAGAAAGACCTATGACGAAGAAGGCGCCCTCTATAGTCTTCGCCGGTGGTGGCACCGCCGGTCATATTAATCCGATGCTCGCGATTGCGCGTGCGGTTCGTGATCTTGAACCGAACGCTAAGATTCTGATGCTGGGCACTGCGGACAAGATGGAAGCCGAGCTGGTTCCGGCAGCTGGTTTCGATATTGAGTTTATTCCTCGTGCGGCGTTCCCTCGTAGCATTAACCGTGCCGCTTTGGCTTTCCCCGCTAAGTTCTTTGGTGGCCTGTCGAAGACCCGCCGCATCCTCAAGGACGTAGATGCAGATGTGGTCGTTGGCGTGGGCGGCTACGTGTGCCCGCCGGCGTATCTGTCGGCGTTGATGTCTAAGATTCCCGTGGTGATTCATGAGGCGAACGCGAAGCCCGGTTTGGCGAACCGCCTGGGTGGTACGTTCGCGAAGTTCACCGGTGTGGCGTTCCCTAATACTCCGTTCCCGCGCGCGACCCTGGTGGGCATGCCGATGAAGGATGAGATTGCCTACCTGAATCGTGAGGCGCACCGTTCGAAGGCTCGCCGTAACCTGGGTCTGGACCCGCAGAAGCCGACCGTGATTGTGACCGGTGGTTCGCTGGGTGCGCAGAGCCTGAACAACGCGGTGGCGGCGTGCCGTGACCACTTTGCTGAGTGGGACTTCCAGATTCTGCATATTACCGGTAAGGGTAAGGCTGTTCTGGATGAGAACGGTGAGCTGTTGAGCGCGCCGAATTACCGTCAGATTGAGTTCAGCAACGGCATGCAGGATGTGTACGCTGCCGCTGATCTTCTGCTGGTGCGTTCGGGTGCGGCGACCGTCAGTGAGGTTGCTGCGGTGGGTGTTCCCGCGATTTTTGTGCCGCTTCCCATTGGTAATGGTGAGCAGGCTCTGAATGCTCGTTCTCTGGTGGAGGCGTCTGCGGCTCTGCTGGTGAAGGATGCAGAGGTCACCGGTGAGTGGTTTGCCCGTGAGATTCCGGCTCTTATGGCGAACCCGGAGGAGCTGGAGCGTATGGGCGCTGCGGCGTATGAACTTGGTATCCGTGACGCGGCGCGCGTTATGGCTGAAGCAGTATTGAAGGCAGCTGAGAAGTAATGACTGAATTGATGAATCTTGAGATGGTGTTGCCGGCACCGCTGAACCCGCCGTTCCCTGAGCGTGCGAAGATGAGCGAGTTGGGCCGTGTGCACTTCATCGGTATTGGTGGCGCGGGTATGAGCGCTATTGCCGCTCTGATGCTGCAGGCTGGTGTGACGGTGAGCGGTTCTGACCGTGCCGAGTCGGCTGCTGTTGAGTCTTTGCGTGCTGCGGGTGCTCGTGTGGGTGTTCCTCAGCAGGCTGAGAACATTGTGGACGTTGATACCGTGGTGATTTCTACTGCGATTCGTGAGGATAACCCGGAGCTTGCTGCCGCTCGCGCGCAGGGTCTGCGTGTGCTGCATCGTTCTGAAGCGCTTGCCGCTGTGATGGGTGAGTCTCAGGTGATTGCTGTTGCCGGTACTCACGGTAAGAGCACGACCAGCTCCATGATTTCTGTGATGTTTGATCAGCTGGGTGCGGATCCGTCCTTTGCAGTGGGTACTGTGATTGCTGGTCGCGGCACGAACGCTCACTTGGGTGCTCAGGGTCCGGAGTCGATTTTTGTGGCTGAGGCTGATGAGTCGGACGGCTCGTTTGTGCGTTACCGCCCGGCTATTGCTGTGGTGACGAATGTTGAGCCGGACCACCTGGACTTCTACGAGACGGACGAGCGTGTCTTTGAGGCGTTCAACCGTTTTGTGGGTTCGCTGGCACCTAACGGTGTTGTGGTGACCTGCGCTGATGATGAGGGCGCGGCGACTTTGGCGGCTCGTTCTCGTGCGGCGGGTGTGCCCGTGGTGACCTACGGTGAGTCTGAGGATGCTGACCTGCGCATTAGCGAGATTACGAGCGCTGGTTCTTCCTCATCGTCGCACCTGTCGTGGTCTTTTGAATGCCGCGGAGTGCGTTATGAGGGTGAGCAGGATCTTGCTCTGAAGGTGCCCGGTATCCATAACCAGCTGAACGCTTCGGCTGCTTTTATCTCGGCGCTCATTTCTGGTTACGAGGCTGCCGATATTGTTCGTGCGCTGGCTGAGTTTGTGGGCGCTGACCGCCGCTTCACCCTGCGCGGTGAGGTTGCTGGCGTGAAGGTCTTTGACGATTACGCGCACCACCCGACCGAGGTGTTCCGTGCCCTGGAGACCGGCCGTACCGTGGCTGATGGCCATAACCTGTACGTGATTTTCCAGCCGCACCTGTTCTCTCGTACTCGTGAGTTCGCGAAGGAATTTGCGGAGGCCCTGTCGATGGCTGACCGCGCTCATGTGCTGGATATTTACCCGGCTCGTGAGTTGCCGATTGAGGGCGTGACCAGTGAGCTGATTACCGGTGCTGGTTTCTCTGAGGTTCGTTACGCTACGGCTGAGAGCGCGATTGAGGATATTGTGGCCTGCGCTCAGGCCGGCGATATCGTGATGACTGTTGGTGCTGGTGACGTGACCGCTTTGGGTGCGCGTCTGCTGGAGTCCCTGCAGGTCCGTCACGGTGGCGAGTCGAAGAAGTCGGAGGCTTAGGCTGTGCCGATGAGTTCTGGTCTCTCTTCGGAGGGGCATTCCTCCTCGCGCGCGCCGAAGGCCCCGCGTTCGCGTGCTCGTCTGCGTGCCCAGCAAGCACCTGAGAATGTGCAGACTGAGGTGGCACCGGCTGAGGCGGTACAGGCTAAGTCTGTGCAGGCTAAGTCCGTGCAGCCTCAGGTAGCTCAGCCTCAGGCGGCAAAGACCGCAAAGGCTGCCGAATCTGTAAAACCTGCAGCATCCGCTCAGCCTGCCTCTTCTGGGGTATCTGCCGGCTCTGCCGCTACTCAGTCTTCGAGCTCCGTTCGACACATGCCGCGTAAGCCTGTGGTGCATAAGGCCTCCGCTCAGCACGGTACTGATTCTGCGGCTTCCAAGAGCGCTGCGGCGGTTCATTCTTCGGCGCAGTCTTTGAAGGATTCGGTGCGTTCGGCGCTGATGACCGGTCGTACCGTGTCTGAGGTTGAGCACGCTCCCGTGCTGTTTGATGTTGAGGCGTTTGAGGATTCTTCGTCTAAGACTGCATCTTCTAAGACTGCATCTGCTCAGGTCGCGTCCTCGCAGTCGGAGAAGAGCGTAGGCAAGGATAGCGATAAGGGTTCTGACAAGAAGTCGGTGTCCACCGCTGGCAAGGCGTCTGCCGGTTCTGCTGAATCTCGCGAAGAGTCTGCCGCTCCGAAGGCTGAAGAAAGCACCGATAAGACCGTCGATAAGGCAGGGGAGAAGGCCTCTGAAGAGCCTCGCCCCGCGAGCCGTTTCGGTCGTTGGCGTGCTGAGCGTGAGCAGCAGCGTGCCGCGGAGATTGAGAAGGAACGCGAGCGGGCGAGCCGTCAGGCTCAGCGTGAGCGTCTGCGTCAGGATCCGGGCCTGGACGGTCTGCGTGCTGAGGAGCGCCCCCGTAAGGAACGTGCGCCTCTGACTCGTGCCCGTAAGCTGCTGTACACCGCCTCGGCGCTGGCTATTATTGCGGTGCTGTACGTGGTGCTGGTCTTCTTCTCGCCCCTGCTGGCGACTCAGAAGATTACGGTGCGCGGCGCATCCCTGCTGGAAACCAGTCAAGTGGAGCAGAAGCTGGAGCCTCTGCACGGTGTTCCGCTCACTCGCATTGACGAGAAGAAGGTGCGTGAGCTGATTGGGCAGGATAATGTGATTCGTAGTGTGCAGGTGGAGAGCCGCCCGCCGCATGAGCTGGTGGTGACTCTGAAGGAGCGTACCGCGGTTGCGGTTGTGAAGCAGGGCGATACGTACCATACTGTTGATAGTGATGGTGTGAGCCTGCTGGAGTCGGCGACTCAGCCCGATACGTCGGTGCCGCTGGTGCGTTTCAGCGGTGATGACCCGAAGACTTCGGCTGAGTTTCGCACTATTTCTACCGCGCTTTCGGCGATGCCCTCTGAGCTTCTAGCTCAGGTTAAGGAAGCCGGCGCCACCTCAACCTCAAGTATCACTCTAACCTTGAGGGATAATACTACGGTGCAGTGGGGAACCGCTGAGGAGAGCGAGTTGAAGGCTAAGGTCCTTCTCTCCCTGCGCCAGGCTATTGCTAAGCGTGCTCAGGAGGAGAGTTCTTCCGAGGCACAGACGCAGAAGGTGACCGTCTATGACGTGTCTGCCCCGCGCGTACCGGTGACCCGTTAGGGGAGCCATTCAGGCGCTTTATCCTCCCTTTTTGTGTGAAATACACAAAAAGAGGGGGTAATTGCGCTGTGTGACTAGGAACCGACAAAAACAGTTTGGTATCCTAGCAGATAAAGTCATTCTTTAGAGGAAACCTTCAGGCTTAGATTAAGCTGCGGGTCTTCCGAAGCTGGAACACGGAACAATCGAGGAATACATGGACGCTGGAACTCCCCAGAACTACTTGGCAGTCATCAAGGTCGTTGGTATCGGCGGCGGTGGCGTCAACGCAGTCAACCGCATGATTGAGGTTGGTCTGCGCGGCGTTGAGTTCATTGCTATCAACACTGACGCTCAGGCTCTGCTGATGTCCGATGCAGACGTTAAGCTGGACGTTGGTCGTGAGCTGACCCGCGGTCTTGGCGCGGGCGCAAACCCCGAGGTTGGCCGTCAGGCAGCCGAGGATCACGCGCAGGAAATTGAGGAAGTCCTCAAGGGCGCAGACATGGTCTTTGTGACCGCAGGTGAGGGCGGTGGCACCGGTACCGGTGGCGCACCCGTCGTGGCACGTATTGCCCGCTCCCTCGGCGCTCTGACCATTGGTGTGGTGACCCGCCCCTTCACCTTCGAAGGCCGTCGCCGCTCCAACCAGGCTGAGACCGGTATCGCTGCTCTGCGCGATGAGGTTGATACCCTGATTGTTATTCCGAACGACCGACTGCTGTCGATTTCGGATCGCAACGTCTCCATGCTGGACGCATTCAAGTCCGCTGACCAGGTTCTGCTCTCCGGTGTGCAGGGCATTACCGACCTGATCACCACCCCCGGCTTGATTAACCTTGACTTCGCTGACGTTAAGTCCGTCATGCAGGGTGCAGGTTCGGCTCTGATGGGTATTGGCTCGGCATCCGGTGAGGACCGTGCCGTGAAGGCAGCTGAGCTGGCTATCGCATCGCCGCTGCTGGAAGCATCCATTGACGGTGCACACGGCGTTCTGCTGTCCATTCAGGGTGGCTCCGACCTGGGTCTGTTCGAGATTAACGAGGCTGCACGCCTGGTTCAGGAAGTTGCTCACCCCGACGCAAACATCATCTTCGGTGCTGTTATTGACGACGCACTGGGTGATGAGGCTCGCGTGACCGTGATTGCTGCTGGCTTCGACGCAGTGAACCCGGAGACCAACTCCAACGCTTCCACTGCTGCGGCTACTCAGGCTCAGCGCACCCAGGCATCCTTCGGCGGTTCCACCGCTCCGGCTGCTAACGGCTACGGCTACAACGCACCCGCTGCTGCTCCGGCTTCCACCGGTGCTGCTGGCTTCGACGTTGACCTTCCCCCGGTTGTGGAGGAAGCTCCGGCTCGCCGCGACACCCTGGACGTCCCTGACTTCCTGAAGTAGTCTGCTCGGCTGGGAACGCTTAGCGTTGTACGGCTGAGAGTCTTATGAAGCTATAGGGGAGCTGAGAAACACGCACATTGTGCTGTTCTCGGCTCCCCTTTGCTATACCCGCTGACATCTGATGAAGGAATAGAAGATGAGCGATAACCCCAAAACTTCGCTACTTGCCTCTGCCGATACCCGCACCCTGGGTCCCTGGCGTGTGCGGGTGGGTTTCACCTCCCGCGCGGCGGGCAACCTGGGCCTGCACGTGGACGATGAGCTTGGCGGCGGTATGGATGCCTCCCTGGTGCGCACCCTCAACCACCGTGCCGCCCTGGAGGAGGCGCTGGGTACCGACCCGTTCTTCTACCTGAACCAGGTGCACGGTGTGCAGATTGCCTACCCGGAAGACTACCCGGTGGAATCCTACGCGCCCGGTGCACCCGAGGAGCGTACGGTTGAGCGTGCCCGCGCGGTGCTGGAGAACTCTCCGGTCGCCGATGCGGCGATTAGCAGTGAGGGCGTTCCCCTGGCGATTATGGTGGCGGACTGCATTCCCGTGGTGCTGGTGGGTGAGCGGGTCGCGAACTGGCAACCGATTCTGGCGGTGGCTCATGCGGGTCGCCGCGGCCTGCTTGACGGCGTGCTCCAGCAGACCGTGCAGCGGATGCGCCAGCTCGGCGCGGAGAAAATTACCGCCTGGCTGGGTCCGAGCATCTGCGGCAGCTGCTACGAGGTGCCCGAGGCGATGCGCACCGAGTCCACCGAACTGATTCCGCAGGTGCACGCGGTGACCAGCCAGCACACTCCCGGCCTGGATCTGCCCGCCGGTGCCCGCGCGGTGCTGGAGGATGCAGGCGTGGAGGTGTGCATGGATTGTGCGCAGTGCACGTTTGAGGAGCCCGAGGTGTATTCGCATCGCGGGTTCACGAACCGCGGTGAGAAGCCGGGCCGTATCGCGGGTCTGGTGTGGGTTGAGAAGGCGGCAGAGCCCGCCGCCTAGAGCTGCTAAAGATAGGGTCGCTAAAGATAGAGCCGCTGAAGGAGAGAAGATGTCTGAAATGAACGTAGAAGAGAACCTGCAGTACACTCCCGAACGTGCCGAGCAGTTGCTGCAGAACTACCGCCGCGTGCTTGAGCGTATCCGCACCGCGGAGCAGGACCACAGCGCCGTGCGTACCGAGGCGAGCGCTCCGGTGCAGCTGGTGACGGTCACGAAGTTCTTCCCCGCCTCCGACGCGGCGGCGCTGCTGGATGGGGGAGTGGCCCTCTTCGGTGAGAACCGCGACCAGGAGGCGAGCGCGAAGGCTCGTGAGCTTGCCGCATACTGCGCCCAGCGTGAGGTGCAGCCCCCGCACTGGGCGTTTATTGGCCAGCTGCAGACGAATAAGGCGAAGTCTGTGGTCAAGTACGCCTCCAGCGTGCATTCGGTGGACCGCCCCTCCCTGGCGGATGCGCTGGCGAAGGCGTACGCGAACCAGCTCTCTCGCTTTGAGGCGGGGGAGGCGCCCGCACCCGCTGCAGCGGAGCATGGTGCGCTGACCTGCCTGGTGCAGGTGTCCCTGGCGGAGGTTGCGACGGCTGGCCATGCCGCCGAGGGCGCGCGCGGCGGTACGAGCGCCTCCGAGCTGCTGGAGCTGGTAGAGCGCATCGAGAATCACGAGCATCTGCGCTGCGGTGGCGTGATGGCGGTGGCGCCGCTGGGCATGAACCCTGATGAGGCGTTTGAGAAGCTCTACGGTTTGGCTTCGCTGGTGCGTGAGCAGGTGCCGCACGCGACCGAGATTTCCGCCGGCATGAGCGGGGACCTGGAGGCGGCGGTGCGTTGGGGCTCGACCTGCGTGCGCGTGGGTAGCGACATCATGGGTCAGCGCCCGGCGCTCTAGCCTCGCAACAAAGGTACACACCGTACGTTGCCCTTCGAGCTCTGGGCTACCCTCGGGGCAGACTGGCGGCATAATCATCGGTGCCCTTGACCGCCTGCGCGGGGTGGGCGCTGGTAATATATACATGCCGGTGCATGGCGTACCGTTACGCACACACCTTCTGACGAAGCACCACGGCAGAACCTGTACACCACCAACGTGAAAGAACAGCGAGAGAATCATGGCGAAACAAAGCCGTCTGGCGGGTTTCCTCGGCCTGGAACGATACCAGGGCGCTGAGACGACGCCGGAAGAATCCCCGCAGGCTGTGCAGGCTGAAACCCGCCGGGAGGCAAACGCCTCCGCAGGGCAGGCTGCTACAGCGCAGAAGACCGACAGCGCCAACAGGCTCTCAGCACTGCCCGGCTCGGCACAGTACAGCGATGCCGAGTCGCAGAGCGAAACCTACCACCCGCAGGACGAACCCGCCTATACTGAACAGGAAGAGTACCTGCAGGCTGATAGCTACGATGACGGTACAGAAACCGAGTATCTGGACGCAGAAGAACCTGCCGACGGACGAGCAACCGTAGATGCAGCGGCATACGCCACCGCTCATACACCTGAAACCACAGCTGATCTGGCAGAAACCGAGCAGACTTGGGACGACGCCAGCGCAGACAATTGGGAGGACACCCCGGTGCCGAATACCGAATACACCGAGCAGTACGCCGAGACGTACTCCAACGACGGCTACTACGACCAGGGCTACGAGCCCGAAGAAACCAACGGATACACCTACGGTTACGAGGAAGAAGAGGACGAATTGCGTCGCATCACCACTATCCACCCCCGCTCCTACAATGACGCAAAGATCATTGGTGAGGCATTCCGCGAGAACATCCCCGTGATTATGAACGTGGAAGAAATGCCTGACGCAGACGCAAAGCGCCTGGTGGACTTCGCATCCGGTCTGGCATTCGCACTGGAGGGCCGCATTGAGCGCGTCACCGCTAAGGTGTTCCTGCTGACCCCCTCCAACCTGGAGGTTCTGGGTGTGGCTAACTCCGAGGTTCCCGCCGGCTTTGAGACCGACGGCGAATTCCCCTTCGACCAGGGCTAAGGACTGATAGATGGGTTATATTTTCGCCCTCATTACGATTGTCGTCTACGTTCTCTACATTGCGATGCTGCTGCGCATGCTCTTTGACTGGGTGCGCATGTTCGCACCGGAGTGGCGTCCCAAGGGCATTGTGTTGCTCTTCGCCAGCGGCGTGTACGCGGTGACTGACTGGCCGATGAACCAGTTGCGCCGCCTGATTCCGCCGGTTCGTGTGGGTAACGTTGCGCTGGACACCGGCTTCCTGATTCTGATTGTTCTGCTGTCTTTGCTGCTGAGCATCATGATGCGGATGACCGCGGCCTTCTCGTAGGCGACTGCCTCGCTCAGAGGCGACAGCTTGGGAATAAGAGACGATAGCTAAGAAACGATGGACCCCCGCCTGCCTGACCCGTTCACGGGTTGATGCAGAGCGGGGGTTTTCTGCGCCTGCGTTTTGTGCCTGGGTTCTGTGCCTGCGTTCTGCCTGTGTATAGTGCCGGGGGTAGCGTCAAAATGCCTTCTCGAAAACCACCTCGAAATGCACCGCAGGGCAGAAAATACACGGGTGATAGCGGGGACTAGGGAGGATATTAGACGTGGTGAATCCCACCCTTGCGCAGAGCAATATTTTACGGTTCAACCGACGTATAACCGGGCACAGAAACCAAAGAATAGTAGAATTGGTGCCAACGACTGCATCGCGGCATGACCATGCCCTGAACCATCGGGACCCTGAAATATTGGGGCCACGACCTATCTGGCTGGTGAATCCGCGGCACTCATCTTCACCACCAAACACCGTAGGGATACCCAGAGGAGAAGCCCATGGCAATCACCCCCGAAGACCTGATCACTAAGAGCTTCAAGATCGTAACCGAAGAGTCCGGTTACGACCGCAACGAGGTCGATGACTTCCTGGACGAGCTCGTCGTCGAACTGCGCGCACTCTACTCCGAGCGTGACGCCCTGGAGCGTCAGGTTGAGCAGCTCTCTGCAAACGCACCCGATTCCCCCGCAGCGGCTGTAGCACCCGCACAGTCCTCGGCGGCATCGGCTGCACCTCAGGATGCGGCGGCGCTGCTCGCCATGGCGCAGAAGGTTCACGACGACTACGTGGCACAGGGCGAGAAGGCTAAGGCTGAACTGCTCGAAGAGGCAGAGAGGAAGGCAGACGCTATGGTGAGCGAAGCTCAGCAGCAGCGCGAAGAGGTTCTCTCTCGCCTCACCGACGAGAAGGAAGAACTGGAGATTGCTGTTGAGGCTCTGCGCGGCTTCGAGAGCCGCTACCGCTCCAAGCTGCTGCAGCACCTGGATGCACAGGTTCAGGAGCTGAAGAACCTCAAGTCCATCGAAGCTTCCGCATAAAATCGAGGCTTCCGCATAAATCAGCGTGCCAGAATAATCTAACGACGCTAAGCTAACGACGCTTTGAGGCGTATGCCGCCCGGCTTCTTTCTCTTCCACCGCTATTCACCGGGGAAGATCGAGAGAACCGGGCGGTATTCTCATGTCCGCCCGGCACGAGCCAAGAACCCCCAAGAACCCAGCACGCAGAACCCAGCACGCGAAGCGGGGGAGAGCATCCGCCAAATCACCGCCGAATACTCGATGCACTACCCCGATTTGCTAAGCTAGAGGGGCACTATCGAACGGTACCGCACCAGGTTTGCGTTCGGGCGCGTAGCAACCGGCACAGACTAGAGGAGAGCTATGACCAACACCCCCAAGACTGCTGAATCCTCAGTCTCACACACCGCTACAAAGGCTGACGGACGCCGCGTGCGCATCCTTTCGGCTCGCTCCGCGGGCATCCTCGCGCTCGTGCTCGCCGCCGTCGTATTCGCAATCGACCAGGGCACCAAATACCTGGTCGTTACTCAGATGCAGCTGGGGGAGCGCATCACCGTCATTGACGGGCTTCTGTGGTGGTACTCGATCCGTAACTCCGGTGCCGCATTCAGCATGGGTGAGAACGTCACCTGGGTCTTTACCCTCGTCATGATCGTTGCCGCATCCGTGGTGCTCTACCTGCTGCGCCGCACCCGTGCCCTGTCTTGGACCCTCGCGCTGGGTGGTCTGCTCGGCGGTATCTGCGGCAACCTTTTCGACCGTCTCTTCCGTGAGCCCGGCTTCGGTTCCGGCCACGTGGTCGATTTTATTTCCGTGCCGAACTTCGCGATTTTCAATATTGCAGACTCCGCAATCTGCGTGTGCATGGCGTTCATTGTGCTACTGAACTTCAAGGGTCTGAACCTCAACGGCACCCGTGTGCAGGCTGACGACAAGAATGCGGCAGGGAAGAGCGCCAAGTAGCTTCTTGTCCGGCTACATCGCCGTTACACGTGCCTACAGACGTTCTCACACAGACAACCCTCCCACACAGACAACCAAAGCAAACACCACCCGAAGGAGAGCCGCATGAGCGAAACCACCAACGCCGCCGAAGATTCGGCACGCATCCGCGCCGAATTCACCGTTGAAGGCGCGCTTGCCGGTATGCGCCTGGACGCCGCGCTCGCCGGTGCCCTCGACGCACCGCGCACCCGCACCTCCGGGTGGATTCGTGACGGCCACGTGAGCGTGACCAACAACGGCAAGGCCGTGAAAATCGGCAAGTCCTACAAACTGTCCGCAGGGGACGAGGTCGTCGTGGATGCCCCCGCACCGCGCGATCTGGCGGACATCCGCCCCGAGAAGGTGGACGGCTTCCGCATCGTGCACCTGGACGAGGACATCGTTGTGGTGGACAAGCCCGCAGGCGTGGCGGCACACCCCTCACCCGGCTGGCACGGCCCCACCGTCATCTCCGCGCTCATGGGCGAGGGCATTTCGGTTGCTACCTCCGGCGCGGCAGAACGCCAGGGCATTGTGCACCGCCTGGACGTGGGCACCAGCGGCCTGATGGTCGTAGCCCGCAGCGAACGCGCCTACACCGAACTCAAGCGAGCCTTCAAGGAACGCACCGTGGACAAGGTCTACCACACCCTCGTGCAGGGCCTGCCCGACCCTCTGCGCGGCACCATCGACGCACCCATCGGCCGCCACCCCGGCAACGAATGGAAGTTCGCCGTGGTTGAAGACGGACGCAACTCCATCACCCACTACGATGTGCTCGAAGCCTTCGGCCCCGCATCCCTGGTAGAGGTGCACCTGGAAACCGGACGTACTCACCAGATTCGTGTGCACTTCTCCGCGCTGCGCCACCCCTGCTGCGGTGACCTGACCTACGGCGCTGACCCGCGCTTTAGCGCCGAACTGGGTCTGACTCGCCAGTGGCTGCACGCGCACCGCCTGGGCTTCGACCACCCCGGCACCGGTGAGCGCGTGACCTTCACCAGCGAGTACCCGCTCGACCTGTCCTACGCGCTGACCGCTCTGCGTGAGGGTAAGGTTCAGCTCGGCTAGACAGCTCGGCTCTGCTAGACAGCCCAGCTAGGTAGAGCCGCCCGCGGGCCGCCGCACACAGCTTCACATTCACCGCCCATCCTCCAACCCACACCTCCAGGAGATATCCGTGGCAACCAAAGAATTTACGCACCTGCATGTGCACACCGAGTACTCTATGCTCGACGGTGCCGCGCGCCTGGGTGACCTGTTCACCCACGCTAAAGAACTCGGCATGAAGTCCATGGCGACCAGTGACCACGGCTTCCTCTTTGGTGCCTTCGACTTCTGGCGCCAGGCTAAAGCGCACGACATCAAGCCCATCATTGGTGTGGAGGCGTACCTGACCCCCGGCACGCACCGCACCGACCGTTCGCGTGTGCGCTGGGGCGACGGCTCCCGCGACGACGTCTCCGGTGGTGGCGCGTACACCCACATGACCATGTGGGCTGAAACCACCGAGGGCATGCACAACCTGTTCCGTGCCTCCTCGATTGCGTCGCTGGAAGGTCAGCTGTACAAGCCGCGTATGGACCGTGAGGTGCTGCAGACCTACTCGAAGGGTCTGATTGCGACCACCGGCTGCCCCTCCGGTGAGGTTCAGACGCGCCTGCGCCTGGGCCAGTTCGACGAGGCAGTCCAGGCAGCGAGCGAATTCCGCGATATTTTCGGCAAAGATAACTTCTACTGCGAGGTCATGGACCACGGCCTGGACATTGAACGCAACGTCCAGGAGGATTTGCACCGCCTCGCCAAGAAGCTGAACCTGCCCTTCGTCGCAACCAACGACCTGCACTACACCCGCCAGGAAGACCACACCGCCCACGCGGCGCTGCTGTGCGTGCAGTCCGGATCGACCCTCACCGACCCCAAGCGCTTCAAGTTCGACGCGGATAACTTCTACCTGCGCTCGGCAGAAGAAATGTACGCCCTGTTCGGCGACATTCCCGGCGCGTGTGAGAACACCCTCGAAATCGCTGAACGCTGCAACGTGGAGTTCAACACCAAGGCGAACTACATGCCGAACTTCCCCGTGCCCGAGGGCGAAAACGAGGAATCCTGGTTCGTGAAGGAGGTTGAGAAGGGCCTGCACTACCGCTTCCCGCAGGGTGTTCCCGACGCTGTGCGCAAGCAGGCAGAGTACGAGGTGGGGGTTATTACCTCCATGGGCTTCCCCGGCTACTTCCTCGTGGTCGCCGACTTCATCAACTGGGCGAAGCGCAACGGTATTCGCGTGGGCCCCGGCCGTGGCTCCGGTGCAGGCTCCATGGTCGCATACGCGATGCGTATTACCGACCTGAACCCGCTCGACCACGACCTGATTTTCGAGCGATTTCTCAACCCCGACCGCGTCTCCATGCCCGACTTCGATGTGGACTTTGACGATCGTCGCCGCGGCGAAGTCATCGACTACGTGACCGAAAAGTACGGTGAAGAGAAGGTCGCACAGATTGTCACCTTCGGCACCATTAAGGCGAAGCAGGCGCTCAAGGACGCCTCCCGCGTGATGGATCAGCCGTACTCGGTCGGCGAGCGCCTCACCAAGGCGATGCCGCCGGACGTCATGGGTAAGAACATTGCCCTGGCGAACGTGTACAACGAAGAGGATAAGCGTTACGCCGAGGCGGCAGATTTGCGCGCCCTCATTGAGGACCCGGTCGATAAGATTTACGGCCAGGTGTTCGAAACTGCGAAGGGCCTGGAAGGTCTGAAGCGCCAGTGGGGCGTGCACGCTGCGGGCGTGATTATGTCCAGCAAGGACCTTATCGACGTGATCCCCGTGATGCGCCGCGAGGCTGACGGCCAGGTCATCACCCAGTTCGATTACCCCACCTGTGAGGGCCTGGGCCTGATCAAGATGGACTTCTTGGGTCTGCGTAACCTCACCATCATCTCTGATGCGGTGGAGAACATTAAGGCTAACCGAGGCATTGACCTGGACCTTGAATCTCTCTCGCTGGACGACCCGGAATCGTACCGTCTGCTGGCGCGCGGCGATACCCTCGGCGTGTTCCAGCTCGATGGCGGCCCGATGCGCTCGCTGCTCAAGCTCATGGAGCCCGAGGAGTTCGAGCACATTTCGGCAGTGCTGGCGCTGTACCGTCCGGGCCCGATGGGTGCGAACTCGCATACCAACTACGCTCTGCGTAAGAACGGTAAGCAGGAGATTGAGCCGATTCACCCCGAGCTGGAAGAGCCGCTGAAGGACATTCTGGACACCACCTACGGCCTGATTGTGTATCAGGAGCAGGTGATGGCGATTGCTCAGAAGGTCGCGAACTACACTCTGGGTGAGGCAGACCTTCTGCGCCGTGCGATGGGTAAGAAGAAGAAGGCGGAGCTGGATAAGCAGTACGCTACCTTCCACGACGGCATGATTTCTAACGGCTACTCTGAGGGCGCTATTAAGGCGCTCTGGGATATTCTGCTGCCGTTCTCTGACTACGCGTTCAACAAGGCGCACACGGCCGCGTACGGTCTGGTGTCCTACTGGACTGCGTACCTGAAGGCGCATTACCCGCAGGAGTACATGGCCGCGCTGCTGACCAGCGTGGGCGATAACAAGGACAAGCTCGCGCTGTACCTGAATGAGTGCCGCGCCATGGGCATTACCGTGCTCGCACCGGATGTGAACGAGTCCACCCTGACCTTCGCCCCTGTTGGTGACGATATCCGCTTCGGTATGGGCGCGATCCGTAACGTGGGCGCGAACGTGGTCGAAGGCATGATTGCCGCCCGCGAGGAGAAGGGCCGCTACGAGTCCTTCAACGACTTCCTGAAGAAGGTGCCGCTGCAGGTGTGCAATAAGCGCACCATCGAATCGCTCATTAAGGCGGGCGCTTTCGACGACCTGGGCCACACGCGCCGTTCGCTGTCTCTCATTCACGAGGCGGCAGTGGACGCCGCCGTGGCGGTCAAGCGTAAGGAGGCAGCGGGTCAGTTCGACCTCTTCGGCTCCCTCGGCATGGATGACGCCCTGGGCGATGAGCTGACCGTGACCATTCCTGATGTTCCTGAATGGGACCGCCGCGAGAAGCTGAACTTTGAACGTGACATGCTGGGCCTGTACGTTTCGGACCACCCGCTGCGCGGCCTGGAGCGTGCCCTCTCGGATGCGGCAAGCCATTCGGTGCACGACATCATCGGTGAAGACTCGCACGTGCGCGACGGCGAAACCGTCACCATTGCGGGTATGCTCACTGGCGTTTCGCGCCGTATCGCCAAGTCCAGCGGTAACCAGTACGCCTCCGTGGAGCTGGAAGACCCCTCGGGCGCCACCATTACGGTCATGTTCTTCTCCCGCGCCTACGAGACGATGGGCGCCGCCCTGGCGGATGACCTCATCTGCTCGATTCGTGGCCGCGTGCAACGCCGCGACGACGGCAGCGTGAACATGAGCGCGCAGGAACTGCAGATCCTGGAAATCAGCGATGACGGCCGCGCCGCACCCATCACCATCGTGGTACCCGAGTACCTGGTGACCGAGGCGAACCTGAAGGAGCTGAAGGAGACCCTGCGCGACCACAAGGGCACCGCGGATGTGCGCATGCTCGTGCGTACCCGCGATAAGGAGCAACTGGTGCTGCTGGACCCGAGTGTGCGCGTGGAACCGAACCCGAGCCTCTTCGGTGAAATCAAGACGATTTTCGGTCCGAGCTGCATTCGACGCTAACAACGCGCGCTCATAACGCGCGCTCATAACGCCCCCGTGAGGGGAATGACAGGGTGGATTCTGCATAGCAGAGTCCACCCTGAGCGTATATTCACTCACAACATACGGTGTCTGCGCTGTATATCACGGTAGAATAGGTATAAATATTCTTGAGCGCTGTATACGCGGGCGCTAGCGCCCAGCCAAGGAGAAACGAATGTACTGCCCCTATTGCAAGCACACCGACTCGCGCGTGGTGGATTCCCGCACCACCGATGACGGCGCCGCAATTCGCCGCCGCCGCCAGTGCACCTCCTGCGCTCGCCGCTTCACGACCGTTGAAACCACCACCATTTCGGTGATTAAGCGTTCCGGCGTGACCGAGCCTTTTGACCGTTCGAAGATTGCCGCCGGCGTGCGTAAGGCATGCCAGGGCCGCCCCGTGGGGGAGGACGATTTGGCGAAGCTCGCCCAGGAAGTTGAGGAGCTGATTCGTGCTCGCGGTCTGGCGGAGATTAACGCGCACGAGGTGGGTCTGACCATCCTGGAGCCGCTGTCGAAGCTGGACGCGGTCGCCTACCTGCGTTTTGCGAGCGTGTACCAGGCCTTTGAGAACCTTGAAGACTTTGAGGAGGCGATTGCGCGTCTGCGTGAGGACCGCATCGCCCAGTAGCTAACTAAACCGGTAGCCGCTATAGACGAGCGGCGGCATGCAGAAGGGACCGCCTTTCCGAATCATTCGGAAAGGCGGTCCCTTTCAGTTGCTTTTAGGCTTTACGCTTCGCCGCGGCGCTGACGCGGCCGCGGGTACAGCGGGAAGTAGCTCTTACGCTTCGCCGCGGCGCTGACGCTCGGGCAGCATACCGCCAGCCCACAGTGCCGCACCCACAATACCGGCGTTATTGCGCAGGGCAGCCATGACCATGGGGGTACGAATCTGATCCTCAAAGTAGGGCATGAACTTCTCCGGGTTCTTGGAGATGCCGCCGCCGATGATGAACAGGTCGGGGGAGAAGAGCATCTGAACGTGCTCGAAGTAGCGGTACAGGCGCTTGCCGTACTTCTTCCAGGACAGCTCGTGCACCTCGCGGGCGCGAGCGGAAGCCTGAGACTCGGCGTTGTGGCCGTCCAGCTCCAGGTGACCCAGCTCGGTGTTCGGGATCAGCTTACCGTCGTTGATGAGGGCGGAGCCGATGCCGGTGCCCAGGGTGATGACAGCGATCAGGCCGTCACGGTTACGGCCCTGACCGTAGGTTGCCTCAGCCAGGCCTGCTGCGTCAGCGTCGTTGAGGCCGTAGACGGTGCGGCCGTCCAGCGCCTCGCTCATGACCTGCTCCAGGTCGGTGTTAATCCAGGAGTCGTCCACGTTCGCTGCGGAGAAGACCATACCGTTCTTCACCACTGCGGGGAAGTCAATGCCGACAGCGGACTCGGGGTCCGGCGCCAGGTCGCGGCCCTGCAGCTCATCAACTACGCGGCGTACAACCTCAGCCACAGCGGCGGGGGTTGCGGGCTTGGGGGTGTCGATGCGGAAGCGGTCGGACACGAGGTTGCCGGTGCGCAGGTCGACGATGCCGCCCTTAATGCCGGTGCCTCCAATGTCCACACCAATCTGCAGGTCCTTGGGGGTGGGTGCGGGCAGTTCGGTGATGACGCCGGGTTCTGCGTAATCGCTCATGGTTTTCTCTCTTTCGTTCCGCCTACTGCCGTGTAACTGGGGGAGCGGGCGGGTTTGTTAGTGGGTGAACTGATATAAAAGTGAGGTGCTGGGCTCGTACCTGCACAAGTCGTACCTGCGGGGTAGGAAACCCAGAGGTCTGCGCTTTAGGGCAGGGTGAGGATGTCCGCGCCGTCAGCGGTCACCACGAGGGTGTGCTCGAATTGTGCGGTGCGCTTGCAATCGCGGGTGACCACGGTCCAGTCGTCATCCCACAGATCCCATTCGATGGTGCCGAGGGTCAGCATGGGCTCAATGGTGAAAATCATGCCCTCACGGATCTCGGTGTCGTAGGCGGGTGCCGCATCGTAGTGGGGGATTATGAGGCCAGAGTGGAACTCACGACCCACACCGTGACCGGTGTAGTCGCGAACCACGCCGTAACCGAAACGTGCCGCATACTTCTCAATGACGCGACCGATCACGTTGATCTGGCGGCCCGGCTTCACAGCCTTAATCGCGCGGTTCAGGGACTCCTCGGTGCGCTCAACCAGCAGGCGGGACTCTTCATCCACGTTACCGATGAGCAGGGTCTTGTTGGTGTCGCCGTGCATGCCGTCCAGGTATGCGGTGACGTCCAGGTTGAGGATGTCGCCGTCCTCCAGCACGGTGGAGTCCGGGATGCCGTGGCAGATGACCTCGTTCAGGGAGGTGCACACGGACTTGGGGTAGCCGCGGTAATCCACGGTGGAGGGGTACGCGCCGTGGTCGCAAATGTACTCGTGGACCAGCACGTCAATCTCGTCGGTGGTGGTGCCGGGCACGCAAATCTTGGATGCTTCAACGATGGCGCCTGCCGCGACCTTGCCGGCTGCGCGAACCCGCTCAACTTCCTCGGGGGTGTACATGTTCGAGTCGTTACCCTCGTTGGCGGTGGGCTTACCCACGTACTCGGGGCGAACAATGTGCGAGGGGACCGGGCGCATGGGAGTGACGCGTCCGGGGGTCAGACAACCGACGGGTGCGCGACCGGGCTCTGCGGGAAGATTATGCGAAGTATTCGTTTTGGTTGAAGACATAGTTTCATCTTACCGGGCGCGGGCGGGTTGTGTCCCTTGCGGGAGCGCTAAAAAGCGGCGGATACATAAGCCGTACCTTTTTCCCAGATTGTGAATAAAATTTCATGCACGCGAGCGGTAAAAGTGTGCGGGGTGGAAGGCAGGGACAGAAGACCGGGAGGGGAGGAGGACCGTGAGAAGCCCCGCCTGCCACATTGCCACGAACCCCTGCGCGTGAGAAGCTAGAAACACCAACCCCTCACCATCGAAGGAGAACCCATGAGTGAGAAGAAAAACCGCCTGAGCGAAGCCATCGAATCGGCGGTCGAAAAGACCCTGAACTCGGCGACCGAAGCCACCAGCCCGCATCCCGATGAGTACTGGTACAACCTCAAAACCGGCGAGGTTGAGCACGGCCAGCAGAGCGCCGTCACCTCCCTGTGGGGCCCCTTCAAAACCTACGAGGAGGCGGCACACGCCATGGACCGCGCCCGCGAACGCAACGAAGCTTGGGATAAGGACAGCGACTGGAGCTAAAGATTCAACGCTCCCGGCGTTGTTTGAGGCTACCAACACCACAAAAAGTTTGAGACACAGAAGACCCCCGCACCCGGAAACACCGGATACGGGGGTCTTTCTTCATCAAGCTTTTTCTCAGGCTTTCTTCTCAGCCTAAAGCCTACTCAAAAGTGTGCTCAGCCGCCGGGAACTCACCCGAACGAACCTGCTCACGATAAGCACGCGCAGCGTCCTCCATGACCTGGCCAACCTGCGCAAACTGCTTCACAAAACGAGGCACGCGACCGGAACGAACACCCATCATGTCCTGCCACACCAGCACCTGACCGGTCGTCACATTCGAGGCACCAATGCCGATGGTCGGCACGGCGCCCACAGCCTCATCCACCAGCTGCGCGGTCTGGGCGGTCACCATCTCCATGAGCACGCAGAACGCGCCAGCCTCAGCCAACGCCACCGCATCCTCACGAACACGCGCAGACGCATCGCCGCGGCCCTGAACCCGGAAACCACCCAGGGCATGCTCCGACTGCGGGGTGAAACCAACATGAGCCACCACCGGAATACCGGTACGCACCAGGGCACGAACCCACTCGGTCATCGAAGCGTCCGCCTCAATCTTGACCGCGTGCGCGCCGCCCTCCTTCATCAGGCGAACAGCGCTCGCCACCGCCTGCTGCGGGGACTGCTCATACGAACCAAACGGCAAATCGGCAACCACCATGGCGCGGGAAGCGCCGCGAGAAACCGCCGCAACCATCGGAATCATCTCATCCAGGGTAATGGTCAGGGTCGACTCGTAACCGAGCACCACATTCGCCGCGGAATCGCCCACCAGCAGCATGTCGATGCCCGCGCGATCAAAAATCTGCGCGGTCAGGGCGTCGTAGCAGGTCAGCATGGAGAACTTCTGCCCGGTCGCCTTGGCCTGCGCCAGGTGAACGGTACGCACCTTCTTGACGGTGTCCAGGTCAAAAGGCTTCTGTGCCGATGCGGATGCAGAAGCAGTCGCGGGAGCATCCGCGGAGGTAGCGGCAGGCTGTGCCGCGTAGGGCGAAGAGATCTCGGAAGAACGCTCAGTAGTCATGCTGACTATTCTAACCCTGTACGGCTCCAACCTGGCGTACCGCTCACCACGAGGGAACAACTATGCCTAGTTCCAGATGAGGTTGATGTAGTAGGTCGGGAACGACGCAGCGGCGTTCTTATTCATCAGCTCCGGAATAGCGGAAGAAGCATCCTCAAACTCGCGCGGCAGATCGCGCTGAATGAGCGCCTGCTGCACCAGCGCATCCCAGTAGAGCTGGGTAATCGAGTAGGTGCAGACTTCCTTCACAACGTCCTCCGCGTAGGACTCCCACGCCTTCTTCGCCGCGTCATCGGTGCCG
This sequence comes from Rothia mucilaginosa, assembly GCF_001548235.1. NCBI lineage: Bacteria > Bacillati > Actinomycetota > Actinomycetes > Micrococcales > Micrococcaceae > Rothia > Rothia mucilaginosa. The sequence goes on along the minus strand of NZ_AP014938.1, from coordinate 231,597 downwards.
AAGAAACCCTCATAACCCTGAGACAGCCCCGTATCGCAGGCGTTCACCGCGTTCTTCGCGTACTGCAACCAGTAGCTGCGGCTCAACTCATCGGTGGTGTTGAAAGTAAACGCCTCATAGTCTGCCTTCAGCAGGGCGTACGACGCCTGAATAGAGCCGGCAAGCGGGGCGTGCGAAGAGAAGACAATAACGTCCAGAAGAGCAGCGATGTACTCCATCTGCGCCTTCTCGTACGCAATACCGGAGGGCTGAACCGGACCGGAATGCATCTGCACCAGCGCCTCCACCGCATTGATAAAACGCTCAATGTCCGCGGTCGCCTTCACCATCAGATTCAGCAGACGCTGAACACACTGATAATCCTCAGCAATCTGCGAGAACAAACCATAGGACAGGATGCCGCGCTCAGAAGCCGCCGCCGCCAGAATCTGGCTCGTCAACCGCTGGCTTTCTGCCTCAGCCTTCGCCACAGTCGCCTGCAGGGCACCGCAATACGCCAGGGCGCGGCCATCCACCAGCTGAGGCTGTTGCTGATGCAAGGGCAGAAGACGCTCATGAATCTGACGGAAAATCGCGCTCTGCGCCAGAGCCTTCTTGCCCAGCTCCTCAGTCTTCAACAGCACGGTATCCGCCGAGAAATCACGTGGAACAAAACGGCGCGCATCCTTAGCAGTAAACGGCGAATAGGGGCGACCCATCACCGGCTGCAACAGTGACATTGTGGTAAACAGCGAAAAACGAGCCGCAACCGGGTACAGCGAATCCGGGTAGTTCGGCGCATCCGGTGCGTTGACACGCTCCGTGCACAGAGTCAACCAGGTCTGCTCCACCGCGCGATCAGACGTTATGCCAACACCCATACCCAGGATGCTCTCACCGAACGCCTCCGAAGGAAGCTTGCCGGGGTTCATGGCACGCGCCTGCATGAGCGCCACAGCCAGCTCCACCGTATAGTTCGTGCGGCGCTTCTTGCCCGCCTCGTCAAGGTTCTGGAATGGACGCACACCCGCAATCTTCTGACCGCGCGCCAGCGTATGCAGCTCCTTGCTCATCGCGAACTGCTGCGGCTCACGCTGCATCATCTTCGACACCTCGTAGGCGCTCTTGCGGTTCAGCTTCTCACGGCGCTGAGCGCCCTCAGCGGAGAGAGAATCATACTTGCCGCGCGTTGCGTGCACATACCAGGCACGAATCAGCTGCAACGGCAGGAAGAAGAACGCGAACTTCCACGACCACGTGAAGAGAAGAATCGGAATGACCGCAATCGACCCCACACGACCCGTATAACCGAGCCACAGAAGCTCCACAAACGCACCCACCACAGCAAAGAACGCCACGGTGCGAGTCCTAAACGCCACGCGGGAAGGGCGGTCCAGCAGGTAGGTTGCGCCGCCAGACTTGTTGTTCCTCATGACCAGCGGACCAAACGCCGCAATCGCCATAATGCACGCCAGGTAGACAATGCAGAAAACAACCGGTGCCGCAATAAGCAGCAGCCACTCTAAACCGGTGGGGTCGGCAGCGACGATGCTGGACGCCAGCGGAAGCTGTACGGTCGAGGGAAGAAGAATGGAATGTAGCATACCCCCATTATCGCAAGGCGACCCTGAACACGCCCCGCGAACCGTCATATGCCGACTATCTGGGCACAGGTAGACAAGCATAGGTAGGGAGTAACCACCCGACCGTAGCAAAAGTGGGGGAGCGGTCACCCTCCATCACCCCAGCACCGCCCAGAATCTGAGCTACCGCAGCACACAAGCGAGAATTTACACAAACGAAACCTCCCACCCACCCGCCACACAGCAGAACCCGATAGGCTAGATAACAACAGGACACACGCCGGGGCAAGGAGGCGCCAGCACCGCTGGCACGCCGCCCGCCGCACCCCCCTGGAATCCTCTGGAATCTTCTGGAACCTACGGGACATGAAGGGTCTTCCGCAGCTGGGCCTTTCGTAGCAGGGTCTTCCGCACCTCGGCAGCAAATTTAGCGCGCCTCCGCCACCCACAGACGGGTACCGTGCGGATGCGCGCCCGCACCGAGAGGGCAACTCATGGACCGTCAACAGGAATTCGTACTGCGCACCATCGAAGAGCGCGACATCCGCTTCATCCGCCTCTGGTTCACCGACGTGGTCGGCACCCTCAAATCCGTTGCGCTCGCACCGGCTGAAGTAGAAAGCGCCTTCGATGAGGGCTTGGGCTTTGACGGCTCCTCGATTGAGGGTTTCTCCCGCATCTACGAATCCGACATGCTGCTGCAGCCGGACCCCTCCACCTTCCAGATTCTGCCCTGGCGCGGCGAGGAAGACTACACCTCCCGCATGTTCTGTGACGTGCTCACCCCCGACGGCGAGATCAGCGCCTCCGACACTCGCGGCGTGCTCAAGCGCGTGCTCAACAAGGCGGCCGAGATGGGCTTCACCTGCTACACCTCGCCCGAAATTGAGTTCTACCTGCTCGAATCCTCCAAGCTCGGTGCTGACGGATTCCCCGTGCCCGTGGACTACGAATCCTACTTCGACCACACCCCCGGCGGCATCGTGCAGGACTTCCGCCGCAAGGCAGTGACCATGCTCGAAGAAGTCGGCATCTCCGTCGAATTCAGCCACCACGAAACCGGCCCCGGCCAGAACGAAATCGACCTGCGCCACGCCGACGCCCTGCAGACCGCCGACAACGTCATGACCTTCCGCACCGTCATCAAGGAAGTCGCCTACTCGCTGGGCATGTACGCCACCTTCATGCCCAAGCCCTTCACCAAGTACGCCGGCAGCGGCATGCACACCCACTTCTCCCTCTTCGAAGGCGACACCAACGCATTCTTCGAAGCCGGTGCCGAATACCAGCTGTCCAAGACCGCACGCCACTTCATTGCCGGTGTGCTCAAGCACGCCCCCGAATTCACCGCGGTCACCAACCAGTTCATCAACTCCTACAAGCGTCTCTGGGGCGGTGGCGAGGCGCCCTCCTACGTCTCCTGGGGCCACAACAACCGCTCCGCGCTCGTGCGCGTGCCCCTGTACAAGCCGAACAAGATGCAGTCCGCACGCATCGAGTACCGCGGCCTGGATTCGGCATCGAACCCGTACCTCGCCTACGCGGTGATTCTCGCCGCAGGCCTGAAGGGCATCGAAAACGAGTACCCACTCATGCCCGCCGTGACCGAAGACCTCGCCGCCATGACCAACGCCGAACGCCGCGCCATGGGCTACAACCCGCTACCCGCATCCCTGCGTGAAGCCATCAACATCACCGAAGAATCCGAGTTTATGGCGGAGGTTCTGGGTGAGCAGGTCTTCGAGCAGTTCCTGCGCAATAAGCGCGCCGACTGGGACCAGTACCAGGCTCAGGTGACCCCGTACGAGCTCAAGCACAACCTCGGAATCCTCTAACGGCTGGATCCTTTCACCTCCTCGGACGATGAGTGAACGCTGACAGCCTCAGGGCGGTACCCGCTACCGGTCAACATGCCGGCGGGTACCGCCCACAGGCGTATCAGCATTACTTGTCTTCGCCGAAATCTTTACTCTCCACCCCACGGATCTATTCCCTACCCACAGGTCTCTACCCACAGGTCTCTACCCACCGATCTCTACCCACGGTTCTCACGCTATGACTGACAGCTCCCATTACCCGGCCACCGGGCTCATCCGCATTATCGACCCCGCCAAAGAACCCAAACCGCTCACCGACATTGCCCCCGACGCGCTCGACGACGAGCAGCGCGCCGAAGCCGAACGCAAAGCCCAGCTACGCATGCACACCCGCATGATTGCCACCGGCTTCCACGACCCGTCCAAGGCCGAACGCTGGCTCAACGCACCCGAACTGAAGCACGTCTCGCAGGATGCGCTCTTTGCCGGGCTGCACCTCGCCCCCTCACCGGATATTGCCCTGCCCGCCCTCGTGCGCCTCATCGAGAAGCACCCGGCGGTCGCCGAGCGCGCCAACCGCGGCAAAGAAGAATTCGGCATGTACCGCCTGCTTGGTGCCTCCCAGGCGATTGGCGATTTTCTCTACCGCCGCCCCGAGCTCATCGACCCGCTCTTCGACACGCAGGTGTACCCGGCTGAGAGCGTGCTGATTCGTTCCCAGCACCCGGCGTCGATTCTGCCGGAAACCGACGGGGAATTCCTGACCCCCATCGCACCGCTGGACACCCCCTATCGCCGCGATATCCTCACCGCACTCGGCGCCGACCCCCGTGCGGAGCGTCCGCGCGCTGCCGCCGAACAGACCGGCAAAGACGGCTACGTGACCCTGCGCGTTGCCTACCGTGCCGCCCTGGCGCGCATCGCCCTGCTCGACGTGTGCTGTGAAGACCCGGTCGAAATGATGCCCACCATCGGTCGTCACCTCGCCGATTTGGCTGCTGCCGCGCTGGAGGGTGCGCTCGCCATTGCGCGTACCGAGGTAGCGGAGGGGCTGGGCCCCGGCCTGGTGGCTCCACGCCGAGGCGAAGCCGTAGATGCCCTGGACCTGGCGATTATTGGCATGGGTAAGTGCGGTGCCCGCGAGCTGAACTACATCTCTGACGTTGACGTGGTGTACGTGGTTGCGCCCGTAGAACCCGCTGCCGCGCCCAATACCGGGGCAGCCAATACCGGGGTGGAGGGGGAGAGCGCCCCGCTCAAGCTCACCGAGAACGAATGTTCCGCCATCGGCACGGAGCTCGTGCACGCCCTCACCCGCGCCATCATGGGCCCCGCACCCGAACCCGCCCTCTGGGAGGTCGACGCGAACCTGCGCCCCGAAGGCAAGGACGGCCCGCTCGTTCGCACCGTCGAATCCTACGTTCAGTACTACAAACGCTGGGCCGAAAACTGGGAGTTCCAGGCGCTACTCAAGGCGCGCCCCATCGCCGGTTCGGCGCAGCTGGGCGCCCGCTACGCCCGCGCAATCGACCCCTTCGTGTGGGAGTCCGCCGCCCGTGATTCCTTTGTGGAATCCGTGCAGGCGATGCGCGCCCGCGTGACCGACAATATTCCCTCGCACCAGGTGGATCGCCAGATTAAGCTGGGACCGGGCGGTCTGCGCGATATTGAGTTCACCGTACAGTTGTTGCAGCTCGTGCACGGTCGAACCGACCCCGCCGTGCGCACCAAATCCACCGTGGATTCCCTGGCGGCGCTGACCGCCGTCAGCTACATTAGCCGCACCGATGCCGAGGCGTTCAGCCGCGACTACAAGAAGCTGCGAGTGCTGGAGCACCGCATCCAGCTGCAGCAGCTGCGCCGCACCCACCTGATGCCCGAGAAGGACGCCGAACAGCGTGCCCTCGCCCGCTCGATTCTGTCCCCGGAACGCAACGGCACGCTCTCCGCCGAGCAGATGCTCAAGGCGTGGCAGAAAATTAAACGGAACGTCCGTTCACTGCACGAGCGAATCTTCTTCCGCCCGCTACTCGCCGCCGTCTCCACGCTCAGCCGCGACGAAGTGGTGCTCAGCGAACAGGCGGCACAGGACCGTCTGGCTGCCCTTGGCTACCGCGACCCGCGCGGCGCCATGCGCCACATCAAGGCACTCACCACGGGTCTTTCCCGCAGTGCAGACATTCAACGTCACCTCATGCCCGTGCTCCTGGGCTGGTTCGCTTGCGGTGTGGACGCGGACGCCGGCCTGCTCGGATTCCGCATCGTCTCCGAATCGCTCGGCAGCACCAGCTGGTACCTGCGCATGCTCCGCGACTCACCCGCAGCCGCCGAACGCCTCAGCCAGCTGCTCTCCAGCTCGCGTCTCATGACCGACCTGCTCGAGGACGCCTCAGCATCCATCGCCTGGCTGGACAAGGTCGCCGACCTCAAACCGCTGGGGGAGGAGGCGCTCGCCTCCGAGATTTCCTCCCTGCTGGCACGCCACGAGGACGCCGCCGAGGCGATGCGCGCCGTGCGCTACCTGCGCCGCCGCGAAACCCTGCGCACCGCCATGGGCTGGACGCTGGGCATCGTCGACATCGAGGACACCTGCGCCGGTCTTGCCGCCATTGACGAGTGCACGATCGGTGCGGCGCTGCAGATTGCCCTGCGCGAACTCCAGGCGGCACAGGAAAGTACTGAACCTGCCGAAGCAGCCGAAGCTACCGAAGCCGCCGAAGCTGAGGAGGCAGCGGGGGAGAAGCTGCTCACCCGCATCGCCGTCATCGGCATGGGCCGCCTCGGCGGCGCAGAGAACGGCTTCGGCTCCGACGCGGACGTCATGTTCGTCCACGAACCCCTCGACGGGGCCGACGAAGACGCCGCACAGGAACAGGCGGCACGCATCGTCAACCGCACCCTGGCGCTCCTCAAACAGCCCGTCAAGCCCGCCATTCGCGCCGAACGGCCCCTCGAAGTGGACGCCGACCTGCGCCCCGAAGGCAAGCAGGGCGCTATCGTGCGCTCGCTGGACTCCTACCGCTCCTACTACGAACGCTGGGCGGAAACCTGGGAATTCCAGGCGCTCACCCGCGCCCGCCCCATCGCCGGCGACGAGGAGCTCGGGCACGCCTTCGTGGAGCTCATCGACCCGTACCGCTACCCGGCAACTTTCACGCCCGAACAGGTGCAGCAGATTCGCCGCATGAAGGCGCGCGTCGAGAACGAACGCATGCCGCACGGTGCCGACCGCACCCGCCAGCTCAAGCTCGGCCGCGGCGGACTCTCCGACGTGGAATGGCTGGTCCAGCTTGTGCAACTACGCCACGCGCACGCCGTGCCGGGGCTGCGCACCACCTCCACCCTGAAAGCGCTGGACGCGGCGGTTGAGGCGGGACTGGTCGAGGCTGCGGACGCTGAAATCCTCAGCGGCGCCTGGCTGCTTGCCACGAAGATTCGCGGCGGCAACGTGCTACGCGGCGTACGCCAGTCGGATACTTTGCCCTCAGGTCGTGACGATTTGGAGGCGATTGCCCGCTGGTGCGGATACCCCGCCGGCAGTGCACGCGCCCTCGAAGAGGACTACCTGCGCCAAACCCGCAACGCCCGCAAGGTCTACGAGCGACTCTTCTTCGAAGAACTCTAGAGACTCTAGAAAACATGAGCCTGGCGTTTTCGCCGGTGCGGATTTCCGGTGCGGATTTCATAGGGGAGGGGTAGGGGACCCGGTTCCCCGCCCCTCCTTTTCGTTCTCTTTTGAAAAATTTTGTGGATGCTCAGTGGGTATCGTGCGCCCGCAGCTACCCTCACGGGACCAGTAACCACCCCAAAACCCTGAAAATGTGACCGGCACCATGGAAATAAATTTTGCTCGCGCTCCTCAAAAACAAAGCAAAACACCCCGTTCTGCCCCGGAAACACGCGGAACATAGGGTAATTGGCAAAGGATTTGGCAAACACTCAAAAACCCCGTATAGTATTTACCTGTCAGCACGACGGAGCGAAAAACTCCTCGGAATGATTCAAATTGAATACGCTGATATGCGGTTGTAGCTCAGTTGGTAGAGCACCACCTTGCCAAGGTGGATGTCGCGAGTTCAAGTCTCGTCAACCGCTCGTAAGGACTCCAAGAGTTCGAACGCGTTCCTTCGTGGAGCGTATGCGGTGAGGTGGTCGAGTGGTTAGGCAGCGGCCTGCAAAGCCGTGTACGCGGGTTCGAATCCCGTCCTCACCTCGCAACAAAACAACTGTTTTGTGAGCGCGATTGGCGCAGCGGTAGCGCGCTTCCCTGACACGGAAGAGGTCACTGGTTCGATCCCAGTATCGCGCACAGATAAACCCCTTAGCTTTACGGCTAAGGGGTTTTGTGTTTAACTTTTTGGTTTCTTGGGTTTGCGGAGGGGGTGCTCCTCCTTGTTCTTATGCATGCTCTGGAGGCGGTGCTGCGTATATTTCCTCCGCGCCGTCGCAGGGGACCCGCCCTCGCTTCGCTTCGGGCACCCTGAGGGCGCATCCGGAAAATACGTTCGCACCGCTCAGCGCCTCGGACATCACGACGGAGGACACCACCCCTCCGCCTCGTAGGTGAAACACTCGGCCCCGGTTCAGTAAGTGCGGGGCTTGGGTGCACGATACCGGCATAACGAACTGGAGGGGGAGGGAGCTGTCACCTTCTCGGCCTTCTGCTGGCTCCGCCAAGCCTGCATTTGTAAGGCGTGCATCTTACACACTTCCTCTGCGCCGTCGCAGGGGACCCGCCCTCGCTTCGCTTCGGGCACCCTGAGGGCGCATCCGGAAGGTGTAAGCCTGCCGCCGAACCTTTTCAATAGCTCACTGGTATGACCAAAAGCTTTGCGCGTGGTACCCACCTCCGATACTCTAATGGAGGAAATCTATCACTCACAGATACACCGCCGTATCGCAAAGGAACACCCGTGAAATCCTTCCTCAAAGGGTTCGGCATCTTCTTCGCCGTATGCCTCGCCTTCTCCCTCTGGTACGTCATCCTTGGCGTTGTCATCATCGTGCTCATTCTGGGCATCATCCTGACCATCCGCAAAAACCGGTACTTCGCATCCCCCGAATTCCAGACGCACCGCCAACGCACCGCCACACTCGCCAGCGAATACAACGAAGTCGCCAGCTACATACACGACATCTACACTCGCGGAATCTACGAACTCGGCACCCCCACCAACGGCATGTACAGCCACCTCGCCACCGTCGAAGTTCAACAACCCAAAACCTGGCAGACGCTGCTACAGAAGAAACCTGAAGGACGCCACCCGCACGTCTACACCGCTTCTGCCTCAACCATCCAAGAAGCTGAGCGGGACCCCATCGGTAGCCTCACCAAATACTTCCACATTGAAGCCGACCTGCAAACCCTCAAAGACGTACAACGACTCTCCGACGATATCGCGCGCCTCGAAACCGCGATCGACAACGTGCGACGCCGCGAAGACGACATGCTCGCACACATCAACCCGCCCCAGTTCATCACCAAGCAATACGCCAACGAGTTCTGGAACAAACTCAACGTCTGCCACGTGGGACTGACCGTGCCGTACCCCGTTTACCGTTTCGAATACGCCTCGCCCGGCGGCAAAGAAAACCGCGCCGTCACCGTCACCCTCGACACCCCAACCCTCGACGCGCTCTCCGAAACCCTAGAACGCAAAATACGCTGGGCGTGGCCCGAAGGCGGCGAACGCACCCTCATGACCGCCCAACTGCGCCAACGCATCAAAGAACGCGACAACTACACCTGCCAAAACCCCGGATGCAGCAACTCCATCATGCGTGAACGAATCCTCATCCTAGAGGTCGTCCACAAGGTGCCGCTCTCCGAAGGCGGCAACAACGAGCCCGAGAACTTGCAGACCCTCTGCTGGCGTTGCGTACGCGGACGGAACGTGCGGCTCGCATAAAGCCGCACCACCCAAAAGCGACATCAGGGTGCCACCCCGGGCGCTCTCCGTAGCGAAGCAAGGAGGAGCGGAGCAAGGATCGGCGGAGCGTTCGGGTGCGGCGGGTTCCCCTGCAGGAGCGCAGGAAGGGAGCGCGAGGCGTCCAAAGGCACCCATACAGTGCGCTAACCAGGGATTTAGCTAACCAGGGATTTATGTTAAAGCTGAGGTTCAAGGTATGCTTTTCCTCAGCGTCCGGGCGCAGACCTACAGGCTCCCGCATCCGCGACACACACATCACCCCAACTGAATAAAGGGCATACCATGTCTACTTCCATGACCCGCCGCAAGCTCGTCGCCGGTGCAGCCTGGGCGGCACCCGTCGTCGCAGCCTCCGCAACCATCCCCTCCTACGCAGCGTCCGTCGCGGCAGACTGCACCTTTGCCGCACACCCGGCGTACAACATCTCCGGCACCGACGAAGGCACCAAGACCGTGCAGAGCTTCGCCGTGCCCAACAACGTTCACAAGCTCCGCTTCGAGCTGGTTGGCGGCGCAGGCGGCACCAACAACCGCATGACCCCGGCCGGATCCGGCGCGAAGGTCAGCGGCATCATTCCCGTCACCCCCGGCTCCACCGTGCAAATCATCGCCGCAGCAGGCGGTATTGGTGACGGCTCCCTCACCCCCACCGCCGGCGGTGAAGGCTACGGTAACGGCGGCTCCGTACCCGTCTACACCATCCCCGGCAACATCACCGCGCAGGTCGACGCCAAGTACGCGGACCCGGCGAACTCCAAGAGCCAGGTCTACGCCGCATCCGGCGGCGGCTCCTCCGCACTGCTCATCGACGGCGCCGTCGTAGCTGTGGCAGGTGGCGGTGGCGGCGCGGGCATGACCAGCTCCGGCGTGTCCTACGCAGACCCCTGGTACTCCAACCTCGACGGCCAGATCGACGCAGGTGTGGCGCCCCTCGGCTCGGATGCATCCCCGCAGTTCGACGCGGCGGGTAGCGCCTCCGCAGCGGCAGGCTCCAACGGCACCCCCGGCTCCGAAATCTACAAGGCTGAACGCACCAAGGTCCTGACCTACAACTCCGGCTTCGGCGGCGCAGCGGGCGTAGGCGGTGCAGGCGGCGCGGCAGGCACCCTGCCGGTTAGCGGCCCCATCATCGGCTTTGAAACCACCAACAGCCAGGTGCTGTTCAGCCAGTTTGTTGCCGGTAACGCGGGCACGGGCGGCTTCGCGGGCAACGGCGGTGACGGTGCGGGCGCGTACTCCTACCAGCTGGATGAGAACCCTGCCAGCGTGCACGAGAAGGGCACCTACGAGGACCGCAGCTGGGACCTGGACATCTACCATGACGAGGGCGCGTACGCACAGAACTTCAACGGCTACCAGTCCGTGGTGTCCGGTGGCGGCGGCGCAGGCTACGGAGGCGGCGGTTCCGGCGCGGCGCAGTCCGTCTCCTCGATTGTGCTGACCCAGAAGTGGCTGAACAGCCCGACTGGCGTGCGTCAGGGCGTCGGCTACACGATGCAGGGCGGCGCAGGTGGCGCGGGCGGCTCGTACATTGCACCGTCCGTGAGCGAGGGCGCGATTGTTTCGGCTGAGAATGCGCCGCAGTGGATGCGCGAGCGCGGTAACGGCTCCGTGACGGTGACCTTCTGCGAGGCGGCAGCCTAACCTTCTTGGTTACTCTTGCCAATTCACGGGTGGGAGGCGGCTATGCCTTCCGGAAGCGACATCAGGGTGCCGTCCCGGGCGCTCTCCGCAGCGGAGCAAGGAAGAGCGGAGCGTCCGGGCGCGGCGGGTTCCCCTGTAGGAGCGGAGGAAGTGCATAGCTTGCCGACCCATCGGGTGTAGAAAACCGTAGAGACACAAAGAGTCCCCCACACGAGGTGATCGTGCGGGGGCTCTTTGCCGTTCACGGCGCAAGCCGAGGCGGGAACCTACCGCGGAAGGCGGTGTCGTCCGTAGCGACATCAGGGTGCCCGAAGCGAAGCGAGGGCGGGTTCCCCTGTAGGAGCGAGGACGAACACCGCCGTCCGCACAACCGGTAGTCTCAAGATCTAACGCTTGATAGCGTCCAGCGCCTCACGCTGAGCCTTTGCAATGCGCTTCTCAGACACCGTGTAGGCGGTACCAAGCTCCTGTGCGAAGAAGCTGACGCGCAGCTCCTCAATCATCCAGTTCACGCGGTGGAGCGCATCCGGCACGATGGTGCCTGCCGGTAGCGACTTGACCGCGTTATCGTAGGAGTCTTCCAGGTCCTGCACGGTGAGCATGAGCTGGTTGTCGCGGTGCAGGTTCGGGCCGAGCTTCGTCAGGCGCACCTGGGCGGCCTTGAGGTAGCGCGGGATGTGAACCAGCTGGTCGTAGCCGGTTTTCGCCACGAATCCGGGGTAGACGAGGTTCTCCATCTGTGCCTTCACGTCGGAGACGGCGTGCATGGTCGTCAGCGAGGTTGCCTTCTTGATGGCCTTCTTCAGCGCGGTGGCTTCGGAGAGGATTTCGGCGACGAGCTTGGTGACGTCGAAGACCGTCTCGATGAGTTCGGCACGTACGTGCTCGTAGAGTTCGCTGTATTCGGCGTACGTGAAGATGGGGGTGTGCGGCACGAGGTGGTCGAGTGCCGCGACGGTGCAGTCGCGGATGAGTTCGTCGATGGAGCCGTGCGGGTTCTGCGTGAAGACGATTTTCTCCTTGTGGGAGAGGTGTTCGCTCACGTAGCGTACGGGCGAGGGCACCTGCAGTTGGAGCAGGCGGATGATGCCGCGGCGCTGGGCGTGGAGCTGTTCGGCTTCGGTGGGGAAGATACGCAGACCTACGCTGGTTTCTTCGTCGACGAGGGCGGGGTAGCCGTTGACCGCTTGAGTGGCGATGATGCGCTGTACCTTGCGGGGGATTTCTCCGTTGGGGAAGAGGTCGGCGGGGAATTCGGTGAGGCCGCTGATTTCGCGTACCTGCGAGCCGTGTGCGTCGGTCGGCTGTGCCGTCTGCGCGGTGCCGCCCTGTGCGTTTTTCGCGCCCTTCTTCGCAGAAGCCGCGGAGCTACCCGAGTTGCCTGAGCTGCCCGTGCCGCCCTGGGCGAGCGCCACCATTTTTGCCATGGTGTCGTCGGATGCGCCGAGGGAGTCGGCGAGGGCGCTGCGGATCTCCTTGTGGAGCTGCTGCTGCAGGGCGCGCAGGTCCTTGCCTTCGCCGAGGATTTTGTTGCGTGCGTTGCGCACCTGGAATCCCATTTTCAGGTGTTCGGGCACGGCGTCCCAGTTGAAGGCTTCGGGCTCGACAACGACGCCGCGCAGGCGGCGTAGTACGAGTGCCAGGGAGGGGATGAGTTCGTCGGTGGCGGGGGAGTAGTCCTCTTCCAGGGCGGCGCAGGCGGCGCGTGCCACGTCGGGTGCGGGCACGAAGTTGCGTCGAATCGCCTTGGGGAGCGATTTGATGAGTGCGGTGACGAGTTCGTGGCGCAGGCCGGGGATTTGCCAGCGGAACGGTTCGGGACTCAGCTGGTTGAGGAAGAGAATCGGTACCTGCACGGCCACACCGTCGCGCTTGGCGGCGTCGGTGCGGGCGCCTCCGATGCCGGCGGTGGGGGCGTATTCGTAGCGCAGGTCGAGGGTCAGTTCGCCGCTGTCGGTGCGCTGCACCCACTGGCGGGGGAACTGGGAGTCGTCGTAGTCGGCGGCTTCCTCGTTGATGAGCTTTTCGGGGTTGAAGTCCAGGTAGTTGTCGTCTTCGAGACGTGCCTGCTTCCACCACTTGTCGAAGGAGCGCACATCCGTCACGTGGGCGGGGATGCGTGCGTCGTAGAAGGCGAAGAGTACGGAGTCGTCTACGCGCAGGTCGCGGCGGCGCAGGCGTGCTTCGAGTTCTTCGACTTCGGCGAGGGCGCGCTGGTTACGCAGGTAGAACTTGTGCTGGGTGTGCCATTGGCCTTCGACGAGGGCGGACTGGATGAACAGTTCGCGGGCTGCTGCGGCGTCTACGCGGGCGTACTGCACGGGGCGGTCGGCGTAAATGGTCAGGCCGAAGAGGGTGCCCTTGGCGTAGGCGACTGCCGCGCCGGAGCTGAGGGACCAGTGCGGTTCGGAGTATTGCACGCTGATGAGGTGCTTGCCGATTTCTTCGATCCACTGCGGGTCGATGGAGGCGTTGGTGCGCGCCCACAGGCGGGAGGTTTCGACGAGTTCGGCGGAGAGCACCCAGTCGGGGCTCTTTTTGAACAGGCCGGAGCCGGGGAAGATCGCGAACTTGGTGCCGCGTGCGCCGAGGTATTCGCGGGGGCCGCGGTTGCGTCCCTTGGAGTCCTTTTCGCGTTCTTCCTTGGCGCCCACGTGCGAGAGCAGGCCGGAGAGCAGGCTCTTGTGGATGTCGATTTCGTGGGCGGAGGCGTTGATGTCCCTGCCGCCGCTGGCGTGAATGTTGGCGGTGCGTCCCATTTCGCGTAGCTGCGCGAAGAGGTCCTGCCACTCGCGGATGCGCAGGTAGTTGATGAACTCGCGGTGGCACATCTTGCGCAGCTGCGAGGAGGACAGCGCCGCCTGCTGTTCGTTGATGTAGTCCCAGAGCAGCAGGAAGGAGGAGAAATCGGAGGTGTCGTCGATGAAGCGGGCGTGCATGGCGTCTGCTTCGGCGCGCACGTCGGCGGGGCGTTCGCGCGGGTCCTGGATGGTCAGGGCGGCGGCGAGCACCATCATTTCCTTGGCGCAGCCGCGGCGGCCGCCTTCGATGATCATGCGGGCCAGGCGCGGGTCCACGGGGAATGCCGCCATGGCTCGGCCGATGGCGGTGAGGGTTGCGCTATTGCCGCGGACCTTGCGGGGGGCGCGGGGGCGTTCGGTGAGCGCGCCGAGCTCGCGGAGCAGGTTCACGCCGTCGTTGATGGCGCGGGATGCGGGCGGCTGCACGAACGGGAAGCGGGAGATGTCGCCGGGTTCGCGGACCACGCCGATTGCAATCATCTGCAGGATGACGGCTGCGAGGTTGGTGCGCAGAATTTCGGGGTCGGTGAACTCGGGGCGCGAGTTGAAGTCTTCTTCGGAGTAGAGGCGGATTGCGATGCCGTCGCTGACGCGGCCGCATCGACCGGAGCGCTGGTTGGCGCTTGCCTGCGAGATGCGTTCGATGGGCAGGCGCTGAACCTTGGTGCGTGCCGAGTAGCGGGAGATGCGTGCGGTGCCGGTGTCGATGACGTACTTGATGCCGGGCACGGTCAGCGAGGTTTCGGCAACGTTCGTGGCGAGTACGATGCGCGGGCGGGATCCGGGGGAGAACACGCGGTGCTGTTCGGCGAGCGAGAGGCGCGCGTACAGGGGTAGCACTTCGTAGTTCAGGCGCGGCGACTTGAGAACCATTGCCTCGATGGCGTCTTTGGCGTCGCGAATTTCGCGTTCGCCGGAGAAGAAGATGAGGATGTCGCCGGGGGCTTCCTTGGAGAGCTCCTTGATGGCGTCGAGGATGCCGTCGGTGGGGTCGTGGTCGTCTTCGATTTCGTCGTCGCTGAGGTAGTCTTCCTCGTCGAGCGGGCGGTAGCGGATTTCCACGGGGTAGGTTCGGCCGGACACCTCAATGATGGGCGGCGCGTCGTCGGGCAGGATAGCTTCGGCGATTTCGCGTTCTTCGGCGCTGAGGTTTTCGTCGACGATGCCCTTGCCCGGCACGTAGCTGGGGGAGAAGTGGCGCGCGAAACGTTCCGGGTCGATGGTCGCGGAGGTGATGATGACCTTCAGATCCGGGCGCTGCGGCAGGATGCGCTTGAGGTAGCCGAGGATGAAGTCAATGTTCAGGCTGCGTTCGTGCGCCTCGTCAATGATGAGGGTGGAGTAGCGGCGCAGTAGCTTGTCGGTCTGAATTTCGGCGAGCAGAATGCCGTCGGTCATGAGCTTGATGGCGCTGTGTTCGCCAACTTCGGAGGTGAATCGCACCTGGTAGCCGACGGTTTCGCCAATTTTCTGTCCGAGTTCTTCGGCGATGCGTTCGGCGACGGAGCGTGCGGCGAGTCGGCGCGGCTGGGTGTGGCCGATGAGGCCCTTTGCGCCCAGGCCCAGGTCGAGGCACATTTTGGGAATCTGGGTGGTTTTACCGGAGCCGGTTTCACCCGCGATGATGACGACCTGGTTGTCGCGGATCGCGTTCATGATGTCTTCGCGGCGTTCGCTGACGGGCAGCTCTTCGGGGTAGGTGATGACCTCGGGGATGAGCGGCTCGTAGCGGCGCGGTGCCGGGCGGTTCTGCTGGTTGCCGCCCTGCTGGTTGCCCTGGTTGCTTTGGTTGCCGCCCTGCTGGTTGCCCTGCTTGCGGGCGCGGTTGGGACCGCCTCCGCGTCGGTTGGAGCGGGAGGCGTTGGAGTTGCGTTCGGAGGCACCGCGGGAGGAGTTCTGGCGGTCTGCGTTATTCTTCTGGGCGCTGTTCTTCTGCGCACCCTTCTTCGGGGCGCCGTTATTTACCGCGTTGCTCTCAGCGGTTTTAGCTGCGGTCTTTTCGCCGGTTTTTGCACTGGTTTTTGCACCGGTTTTTTCGGAGGATCGTACCTTTGCCGCGTGGATTGCGGCTGCCATGCTCGCCATGGTGGGGGCGGTGCGGGGGGCCTTAGAAGTATCTGCGTGTTTCTTCGTGGATTTCTGCTCAGACATATCCTATCCAGTGTACTCGCCTTGCCCGCGGTGGGCTTGGGGTGTGCTTTGTTTGTCATATTTGGGTTTGTTCGCGGGAACCCGGGGTGGGCAGCGGCGGAATGATGGCCCTCAAAAGGGTAGTTAAGATATAATAAATAACATCAAATGCTATCTATATAGCTAATAAATATTCATTTGAATTATATGCACTACAGATGCGAATTAACTGTGCTTCTTAACTTTCTTTCGATAGTTTCGTTCAACTGCTACAGTGGTGAATAACACAGTAACGAAGGAGTGACTATGCCATCACCAAAGACGTACCCGGCAACACGTGCTGCAGTGTTGGATTGCTGCGAAGATGGGCAGCAGGAAGAAATTCACCACCGCTGCGAAGAACTCTTCCAAGCCCTCGTTCACGCGAGTCTGCGCACCCACTTCGACCGCCTCAGCGCCGAAGAAACCCTCTACCTGGTCACCGGCGACGGCGAGCGCGTACAGATTTCTCCCGAAATGTACGGACCCCTCACCTCCGTAGCGCGCGCATTCGCCGACCGTAAGGATGTCTGCGTGGTACGCCAGGACCGCCTGATGACCACGCAGGAGGCGGCAGACTACCTGGGCGTATCCCGCCCGACCGTTGTTCGCCTGCTGGAGCGCGGAGATATTCCGTTCGAGCGCATTAACACGCACCGTCGCGTTGCTTTTGATGACCTCGAACGTTACCGCCTTGAGCACGAATACGTGAACCGCCGCGTTCGCTAAACCCGCATCTGGTCAATCACCGTCTGAATCAATCACCGTCTGATCAATCACTCTGGTCAGACAGTACGGTTCAGAAATTGCAGCATCTGCTGAACAATCTCGGGGCTAAAACAGCGCGAATCCCCGTGTTCGGCATCCGGAACCAGCACCAAATCGGTAGGCACCTGCCGCGTGCGCAGCACCTGATACACCCGCACCGATTGCTGGTACGGCACACACGAATCACTAATACCGTGCACGAGCATGAGGGGCGTGGCACCGCCGCTTGCACCCTGTGCTAAGGCACTTTCGAACTTATTCACTCGTTTCTGGGGGCGTACCGCATCGATAGGATGCGCACGCTCCCAGTTCTTTTGGGCACGCTCGATGCAGACACCCGGAACCGCCCGCTCACCCTTGGACGCGTCGATAGTAGACGCATCGGCGGGCACCGGGTAGGTGCTTCCCAGCAGTCGCCATTCGGCGCCGTCATCCTCGGGGTGATCGAGGGCGTAGCCAGCCAGGGGACGGTCGGTGAAGATGGTCCTCAAATCGCTGACCCCGTAAAACGAAGCCGCCGCCGCCACCTGCGAACTATGGTGCGGGTAGGCGCTCGCCGCCCTGCCTTCAAAGTATTCCTCGTGCTCGGGCGCGCTCGCGGAACTCTCTGCGGCGGAATCTCCCGTATGCGCAACCAGCATGCTCAGGTGCCCGCCGGCGCTTCCGCCCGCTACCGCAATGCGCTGCGGGTCAATACCGAACTCGTGCGCGTTGGCGCGGAAGAAACGCACCGCCTCCTTCACATCGTGCAGGGCGCCGGGGAAGAGCGCCTGATGCGAATACCGGTAGTTGATGGATGCGACCGCCCAGCCTGCCTGCTGAAAGGCGGCGCGCATGAGCGCCTGGGTGTTGGGCTGCTCCCCGTTAGGGGTGCGCAGGACGGTGTCGCGTAGGGCCTGGTTGGTGCCGAAGCGCCAGGCGCCACCGTGAACCCACACAAGCAGCGGCGCGGGGGAAGAACTTTCAACAGCCGCGGGGAAGAAGTCGTAGGCGAACGCCTCGCGAGCTACCGGCGATTGCGCGCCGTAGTCGGGTAGCGAGTGGGCATCGTAAAAGCCCGCCTCGCGGTAAAAACCGCAGCGGTACTCGGTATTCTCAGCGTTCATCGCACCCTCAGCGTTCATTGCGCCCTCAATCTTCGGCGCGCTCTCAGAAGTCTGCATAAATCAGCGCCGCGTTAGGGAACCAGTACGATCTTGCCGCGGGTGCGTCCCGCCGCCACCAGGGCGTGAGCCTGCGCAGCCTGCGAAAAATCAAGCACCTGATCCACGTGCACCTTCAACAGGCCCAGGGACATGAGGCGGGCAATCTCCTGCATCTGCACACGGTCCGGGTGAACCGTCAGCCACTGCGCCTCAAAGCCGCGCTCACGCGCCACATCCAGCGGATCGGGGCTGGTCAGGGTCACAATACGGCCGCCGGGAACCAGCACCTCCAGCGAATCGAGGAAGGTCTGCTGACCGGTGGAATTGAGCACCACGTCCATGGTCTGCCCCAGTACGGCACGGAAATCCTCGGTGCGGTAATCAATGGGCTGGGCACCGAGCGAGCGCACAAACTCGTGGTTCGCCGCGGAAGCGGTCGCAAAAACCTGAGCGCCCGCCTGAGCCGCCAGCTGAACGGCGAGGTGACCGACCCCTCCGGCACCGGCGTGAATGAGCACGCGCTCGCCTTCCTTCAATCGCGCTACTTCGAAGAGTGCCTGGTATGCGGTCAGCGCCGCTAGGGGAGCGCCGCCCAATTGTGCGCAGGGAACATCGGCGGGCACCTTCACCAGCTGATGCGCCGGGGCGAGAACATACTCGGCGTACGCGCCGGCGGGGGAGGGGAAAGAAACAAGACCAAATACGCCGTCGCCCACTTTAAAACCTGTGTAGTCGCCGGCGGTAGCAACCACGGTGCCGGCAACATCCCAGCCGGGCACGAAGGGCTTGTACGACGGATCTGCCAGCTGAGCGGCGGGACCCAGACCCTTGCGAGTGGTCACATCAATCGGATTGACACCGGCGGCAACCGTCTTTATGAGCACGTGACCGCGCACCGGCGAGGGGATGGGTACGTTTGCTTCGTGCAGAACGCTTTCGTCGCCCCATTCGGTGAGCTGGATTTGGCGCATGGTGGTCATCGGGTTACCTCCGCTGTTGTGACTTGGGCCGTGCTGATGTGAACGGTGTGCGCGTTTCCCCATTCTCTCAAGGGTGCGAGCGTTGCCACAATAGGGAGGCGGGTAGTGTCCACGCTCTGGTGTTGGAGAGTGCCGTATGAACGCTTGCCCAGAGGTGGACGTTAAATAAAAAGGAGCCGACACCCGCTGTGTGAGTATCGGCTCCCGTGTTCCCTCTCGAATAAGAACATCGTGCCCCTGAAAGGATTCGAACCTTCGACCCCCAGTACCGGAAACTGGTGCTCTAATCCGCTGAGCTACAGAGGCAACCCACTTATGGTATCAGATAAGCACTAGATAACGGGTCAGGCACCTGCCAAGGCTTGCTAGAATAGTTTGTTATGACTCCTGAAGAACTCTCCGAAGCCATTGCGCTTGCCCTTGAAGAAACCATTTCCTCCGGCCAGCTGACCCTCGTGGAGGGCGCTGAACTGCCCGCCGTCCGAGTGGAGCGCCCCAAGTCCCGCGAACACGGCGACTGGGCAACCAACGTCGCTCTGCAGCTCGCCAAGAAGGTGGGCAAGAACCCGCGCGAGGCAGCAGCTCTTCTGGCTGAGAAGATTGGCGCCATCCCCGGTGTCGCATCCGTAGATATTGCTGGCCCCGGCTTCCTGAACATCACCCTGGACGCCGCAGCTGCCGGTGAGCTTGCCGCCACCATCGTTGAGGCTGGCGAAGCATACGGCCGTAGCGACAAGTTCGCCGGTAAGACCATCAACCTTGAGTTCGTGTCCGCGAACCCCACCGGCCCCATCCACCTGGGTGGCACCCGCTGGGCTGCCGTCGGTGATGCGCTCGCCCGCGTCCTTGAGGCTGAGGGCGCTAACGTGGTGCGCGAATACTACTTCAACGACCACGGCACCCAGATTGACCGTTTCGTGCGCTCCCTGATTGCCGCTGCACGCGGTGAGGAGACCCCCGAGGACGGCTACGCTGGCGCGTACATTGTTGACATTAAGGACCAGATTCTGGCTCAGCGCCCCGACGCGCTTGAGGCTGAGAACCCCGAAGAGATTTTCCGCGAAATCGGTACTCACCTGATGTTCGATCAGATCAAGGAGTCCCTGGCGGCGTTCGGCACCCACTTCGACGTGTTCTTCCACGAGAACTCCGTGTTTGAAGGCGGCAAGGTGGACGCCCTGCTTGAGACCATGCGTGAGAACGGCCAGCTCTTCGAGGCTGACGGCGCATGGTGGATGCGCACCACCGACTACGGTGACGACAAGGACCGCGTGGTCATCAAGTCTGACGGCAACCACGCCTACGTGGCGGGCGATATCGCCTACTACCAGGACAAGATGACCCGTGCGGTAAACCCTGCCGACGTGGCGATTTACATGCTCGGTGCTGACCACAGCGGCTACGTGGGCCGCTTGAAGGCTATCGCCCAGATTCTTGGCTACCGCGCCGACCAGATTGAGGTCATGATCGGTCAGCTGGTGAACCTGGTCAAGGACGGCAAGCCCGTCCGTATGTCCAAGCGCGCCGGCACCGTGGTCACCCTCGAGGACCTGGTCGAGGCCGTTGGCGTTGACGCGGCACGCTACGAGCTGACCCGCTACTCGGTGGACACCCCCATCGACATTGACCTGGGCCTGCTGACCTCCAAGAGCAACGAGAACCCGGTCTACTACGTGCAGTACGCTCACGCACGTACCGCCGCTGTGGCACGTAACGCCGCGGAGGCTGGCGTGAAGGTTGAGGACGGCGTGGACACCTCCCTGCTCGACTCGGCTGCTGACGGTGAGCTGCTGGCTGTGCTCGGCCAGTTCCCCGCCGCCGTGCGCGACGCCGCGAAGTTCTACGAGCCGCACCGCGTGAACCGCTACCTGGAGCAGCTCGCTTCGGCGTACCACAGCTGGTACGGCGTCTCCCGCGTTGCCCCCAAGGCTGATGAAGAGGTCACCGACCTGCACCGTACCCGCCTGCTGCTGAACAACGCAGCAGAGCAGGTGCTGGCTAACGGTCTGAACCTGCTGGGTGTGAGCGCACCCGAGCGCATGTAATACTCTCGTTTCAACCCCCGACCCCGTATGACCGGGGCGGGGGTTGAGCGTATGCCGGCAAAGATAGCTAAGAAAGAGACACGATGAGCGAAGCCCGCGCCCTCTACGCCCCCGAATGGCTCACCTACCCCGAGCACCCCGAGGCCCTGTCCCGCACCATCTGGACTGACTCCTTCACCCGCAATGAGCAGGGCGAGCTATGTATTGATGGCGTGACCGTCAGCGACCTGGTCGCTGAGCACGAAACCCCGCAGTACGTTTTCTCCGAGACGACTTTCCGTGCCCGCGCCCGCGCCTACCGCACTGCTTTTGAGCAGGCTTTCGCCGCGCACGGTGCGAAGGTGAGCGTCTACTACGCCGGTAAGTCGTTCCTGTCCACCGCGGTGGCGCGCTGGGCGACCGAGGAGGGGCTGTGCCTGGATACCGCCTCCGGTGGTGAGTTGGCGTTGGCTCTGCGCGCGCAGATGCCGGGCGCGAATATCGCTCTGCACGGTAACAACAAGTCGGAGGCTGAGATTGCCCGCGCGATCCGTAACGGTCTGGGCCGCGTGGTGGCTGATTCGGTGGACGAGCTCAAGCTCATTGAGGACGTGTACGCCGAGCTTGCCGCCGAGCGTGTGGCTGAGGGCGAGGAGCCTTACGCCCCGGTTCCGGTGCTGATTCGCATCACTCCCGGCGTGCATGCTTCGACTCACGAGTCCATTGCGACCGCGCACGAGGACCAGAAGTTCGGCATGTCCCTGCAGCCCGGCACCGCCGCGCTCGCCGGTCTGGAAGAAGCAGAGATGGAACACTGGGGTGTTGAGGCGACCGATTCTTACGCGGCACTGGCTGCCGCGATTCTGAACGCGACCGATTCCCTGGATTTCCGCGGTATTCACTGCCATATCGGTTCGCAGATTTTTGAGGCGGAGGGCTTCGAGCAGGCGGCTACTACCGCCCTGGAGTTCATGAACCGCCTCAACCGTGACCTGGGCGTGACCCTGCCGGAGCTGGACCTGGGTGGCGGCTACGGTATTGGCTACACCGAGGCGGATCACCCCCGCTCCATTACCGAGGTGACCGAGTCGATTGCCGCTTCCGTTGCGGCGACCTGCGAGCGTCTGGGCATGGAGATTCCGCACATGTCTTTCGAACCGGGCCGTTCCATTTCCGGTCCTTCGGGCGCGACCCTGTACACGGTCGGCACCATCAAGAACGTGAGCATCGAGGACGAGAACGGCGAGATTCGCGTGCGCCGCTACGTTTCGGTGGACGGCGGTATGAGCGATAACGCCCGCCCGGTGCTGTACGAATCGGATTATTCGGTGACCCTGGCGAATCGCGCCCCGGCGGGGGAGCAGGTGCTCTCTCGCGTGGTGGGTAAGCACTGCGAGTCCGGCGATGTGGTGGTTCGCTACTGCTACCTGCCTGCTGATCTGCAGGCTGGCGATATTCTGGCGGTTCCGGCGACCGGTGCGTACTGCTATGTGCTGGGTTCGAACTATAACTTCTTGACTCGCCCGCCGGTGATTGCGACCGCGCAGGGTCAGCCTTCGCGCGTGATGATTCGCCGTCAGTGCGAGGAGGATATGTTGGCGCTGGATATGGGCTCGGATATCTAGAGTCCTTAGCTCATAACCCCAGAACCTCAGAACCCCGGAACCTGAGAAACCGTGAAGTTCCCGTCCTTGCAATGCGCGTCGTGAGGTGGCGGTTGCGGGTGGGGCTTCACGGTTTTGTGCGTTCAAAACTTTGCAGAAGATAAGGTTCACCTCATAACTGTGAGGGAAACCTCATCTCAGAGAGTAAAAGTCGCACCTTGAGGCTGCTGAGCCGTCCCCGCCTCTTGATAAAGTGGTTGTTGGGTGCGTGCTCTGCGCCGCATCCGTGCCTTAGCCCGAAGAGATACCGGGGCGAACCCGGAACAGACCGTAGAAAGAGACTATCGTGGCTGAAAAGATCAAAGTAGCACTGCTTGGTGCCGGTAATGTCGGTTCCCAGGCTGCTCGTATCCTGGTCGAGGATAACGCCGTCCTTGAGAAGCGCATTGGCGCCCCCGTGGAGTTGATCGGTATTGCTGTGCGCGATACTAATGCATCCCGCCACTGGAATGCGGACCCCTCGCTGTACACCACCGACGCTGAATCCCTGATTGATGCGGCGGACGTGGTCATCGAGCTGACCGGCGGTATTGAGCCGGCTCGCACTCGCATTCTGCGTGCTCTGAAGGCGGGTAAGTCTGTGGTCTCCGGTAACAAGGCGCTGCTGGCTAAGCACGGTGTGGAGCTGCAGGCTGCCGCTGACGAGTCCGGTGCTCAGCTCTCGTACGAGGCTGCTGTTGCGGGCGCTATCCCGATTCTGCGCCCCCTGCGTGACTCCCTGGCTGGTGACCGTGTGACCCGCGTTCTGGGCATCATGAACGGCACCACCAACTACATTCTTGACCAGATGGACACCACCGGCGCTTCCTTCGCGGATGCACTGGCTGAGGCTCAGAAGCTGGGTTACGCGGAGGCTGACCCGACCGCTGACGTTGAGGGCCACGATGCCGCGTCGAAGGCTGCGATTGTTGCTTCGCTGGCGTTCCACTCTGACTTCACCATCGATGATGTGCACACCGAGGGCATTACCTCCATCACCGCTGATGATGTTGCTGCCGCGGATGCTGATGGATACGTCATCAAGCTGCTGGCTATTTGCGAGCGCGAGGGTGAGAACGGCGCGAACATTCGCGTGAACCCGACCCTGATTCCGCGTCAGCACCCGCTGGCGGGCGTGCACGGTGCGTTCAATGCTGTGTTCGTGGAGGCGGAGAACGCTGGCGAGCTGATGTTCTACGGTCCCGGTGCGGGTGGCGCTCCGACTGCTTCGGCTGTTCTGGGTGACTTCGTGTCCCTGGCGCGTCGTCTGGTGCTGGGCGGCCCCGGTGTTCCGGAGACTTCTCACGCTCAGTTGCACGCAACTAGCCTGGACAATGTGATTTCCCGCTACTCGGTGGGTGTTCTGGTGGAGGACCGCCTGGGCGTTCTGGCGAATATTACCCGTATCCTTGCCGAGCACGGTATTTCGGTGGATTCGCTGCGCCAGTCCACCCCGAAGGAGGGCGCGGCTCAGATTCGTATGGTGACCCACTCGGCGAAGGATTCCGATCTGCGCCGTGCGATTGCTGTGATTGACGCTCTGGACACTGTGCGTGAGGTGAACTCGGTCATCCGCGTGGAGTCCGAGAAGCACTAAGGTTCAAAAGCGTTATCTATGTGCGGCACGCGCCGCTCACTAAACCTGCGATGCTCGCTTGCGGGTGCATCGCTCACTAACTAACCCGCGTACCCGCTACCGCGCCGGACCTATGGGAGGTCCGGTGAGCGGGGCGCCAAGATTGAAGGAGAAGCCAATGGCACACGTGTGGCAGGGCGTTATCAATGAGTACCGTGACCGTCTGCCTTTCGCGGACGATGTGAAGGCTGTGACCCTGGGTGAGGGTGGTACCCCGCTGATTCACGCGCCGGCACTGTCTGCTGAGACCGGTAACACCGTTTACCTGAAGTTTGAGGGTATGAACCCGACCGGTTCGTTCAAGGACCGCGGTATGACCAGCGCGATGACCGCCGCTAAGCGTGACGGTGCGAAGGCTGTTGTGTGTGCTTCGACCGGTAACACTTCCGCTTCGGCTGCCGCGTACGCTTTGCAGGCTGGTATGCGCTGTGCAGTGCTGGTTCCGGACGGCAAGATTTCTATGGGTAAGCTGTCTCAGGCTATCGCTCACGGTGCTGACATCATTCAGATTGACGGCAACTTCGATAACTGCCTGGAGATTGCTCGCAAGCTCAGCGAGAACTACCCGGTGTTCCTGGTGAACTCGGTCAACCCTTACCGTATTGAGGGTCAGAAGACCGGTTCGTTTGAGGTTGTCGACACCCTGGGTGATGCTCCCGATTACCACCTGTTGCCGGTTGGCAACGCGGGTAACATCACCGCGTACTGGAAGGGCTACAAGGAGTACTCGGAGCCTTACACCAACCGTGACGGTAAGGTTCTGGAGCCGGTTGCGACTAAGCGTCCGATTATGTGGGGTTTCCAGGCTGCTGGTGCTGCACCGATCGTTGCTGGTCACCCGATTGAGGCTCCTGAGACCATTGCGACCGCGATTCGTATCGGTAACCCCGCCTCGTGGGAGAAGGCTGAAGCTGCTCGTGACGAGTCCGGCGGCGTGATTGAGGCTGTCACCGATGAGGAGATTCTGGAGGCGCACCGCTGGCTGTCTGCCCGTGAGGGTGTCTTCGTGGAGCCGGCTTCGGCTGCTGGCGTTGCGGGTCTGCTGAAGAAGCACCGCGCCGGTGAAGCTCCCGAGGGTAAGACCATCGTGATTACCGTGACCGGTCACGGTCTGAAGGACCCGCAGTGGGCTCTGCAGGCTGTGAACGGCGTGAAGGTTGAGCCGACTAAGGCTCCCTTCGACGTGGTTGCTGTGGCAGATATTCTCGATTTGCACTAGCCTATTCATACTACGTTGTGCACTCCGTCCCGATTTTTCGGGGCGGGGTGCACCTGCATGACAGCCCTTTTTGTATCTTTCACCTATTCACTCATTACGTCACCGATCGCGAGGTTCTTCTCATGTCTTCCCTGCATATTTCTGATATTCCGGTGGGCGCGTCCGTTAAGGTCCGCGTTCCCGCTACGAGCGCTAACCTGGGCCCCGGCTATGACAGCATGGGTTTGGGTCTTGGCTTCTATGATGAGCTGGTTGTTGAGCGTATTGAATCCGGCCTGGAGTTTGAGCTCAGCGGTGAGGGTAGCGCGGATGTTCCTCGCGACGAGAGCCACCTGGTTTTGCAGGCGATGAAGGCTGGTTTTGCGGCGGCTGGTTTGGATGAACTGCCGCCGGTGAAGCTGATTGCTGATAATAAGATTCCGCATTCTCGCGGTATGGGTTCTTCGGCGTCGGCTATTGTGGCGGGTGTAGCTGCGGCGAGCGGTCTGCTACCGGAGGAGCACCGTCTGAGCCGTGAGCAGATGCTGCAGGTCGCCTCCGATATGGAGGGCCACCCGGATAATGTGGCTCCGGCGATTTACGGCAACCTGTCGGTGTCCTGGGGTGAGATGGGCAACTGGAAGACCTTGATTATTCCGGTGCATCCTGATGTTCACCCTGTGGTGGCTGTGCCCGATTATGAGGTGTCGACGAAGCTTGCTCGTTCGTTGATTCCTGAGGAGATGCCCCACGTTGAGGCGGTGGCGAACTCCGCTCGTGCGGCGTTGCTGGTGCGCACTCTCTCTGATGCTCCCGAGTACCTGATGGATGCGACCGTGGATTACCTGCATCAGGGGTACCGCGTGACCGCGATGGAGCCGTCCGCTGTGCTGGTTGCGTACCTGCGCAGTCAGGGTTTTGCTGCGGTGATTTCTGGCGCTGGCCCTACTGTTTTGACCTTTGCGCACGGTGACGAGCAGGTGCGACAGGTTCAGGAGGCGATTGCCGAGTTTGAGGCGACTCACCCTTGTAGCGCTATTGTGGATTGCCGCTTGAACTGGCGGGTGCTTCCCCTTGAAATTGACACTGAAGGTGTTATAGTTACTCAGTAGGACGTTATTAGTTCGTCCTATGTTGAGGTTCGCCCGTCGTTCAATGTAGACCGTCGATACTATCCTTCGTAACGTACTTCCGTTTCCCCTGATGCCTCAGATGCTTTTGTATCTGAGCGGGAGCCGGCAGGGTTCGGGGGAGTGCCTTTGGGATTAATGTCTTTCTTTATTTCTGACGCATAGGGGAAGACTTTTCTGGGGGTTCGGTTTCGCGGCGGGTGCCCTTTCAAAGTGACCAATCCGTCCTCTTCATCTCGCGTAGATGGTTCTTAGAGATGATGGTTTGGGCTTGCCCACATTTGTGATAGAGCGCCTTATCTTCCGTGTGTGCTCGCTGTGTCTGAATCAGCGGGTACGGTAAGAGACGCGAACCGCCTCCAGTGCGGTTCGAGGGAGTCGAAGGTGCAGACTGCTGTTTTCTTTCGGCAGTGTCTAAACCTTTGACCGCGCTATAGCGCCCGCCCGATCTTTATTCTGAAGATTTTCAGGGCTTATAACCAAAGGAATTGTAGTTGGCAAAGAATATTGTTGTCACCGATGAGTACGGTACGGAAGCTGCCGCACCGGAACTTGCGAACTTGAAGGTCGCGCAGTTGCGTGTCCTCGCCCAGCAGCTTGGTATCCGAGGCTATCTGAAGCTGAAGAAGGCTGAGCTGGTTCAGGCTCTTGAGGAGCATCAGCGTGGTGGCGCCGTAGCCGCTCCTGCTGCGCCCAAGTCTGAAGCATCCAAGTCTGACGCGCCCACTGAGGCTGCTGCTGAATCTGCTGATACCCCCGCTGCTGAGAAGGCTGAGGAGTCTAAGCCTCGCCGTACCCGCCGTACTCGCGCCCAGAAGGATGCTGAGGCAAAGGCAGAGAAGACCGAAAACGCTGAGGTTGCTGAAGCCCCCGCTGAGGGCGCTGAGAAGGCTGAAAAGTCTGAGAAGCACACCCGCTCTTCCCGTTACGAGACTCCCGCTCAGAAGCGTGCGCGCGCTCGCCGTGCCGCTGAGGGTGAGGACGCATCGGCTGAGAAGTCCGAGAAGACTGAGCAGAACGAGAAGTCTGAGAAGCGTACCCGCCGCACCCGCACCCGTAAGGACGAGAAGCCCGCTGAGCTTCCTCCGCTGGATGTGCGCGCTGAGCTGGCTGCTGAGCGTATTGGCGAGCGTTCGGAGCAGATTGACCTGCCCGGTAACTCTGCTGAGCTGAAGGCTACTACCGCTGACGGCACCGCGAGCCTGGACAGCCTGAACGCTGCCCTGGACATGACTTTTGGTACCCCCGACGGTGAGAAGAGCTCGAAGCGTACCCGCACTCGTGAGCGTCGCCGCGATCAGGATGGTGAGCGTACCGAGCGCCGCACTAAGCGTGACCGTCAGGCTGAGCGTGCAGAGCGCAGCGCTGAGCGTAGTGAACGTGCCGAGCGTAAGGCTGCTGAGCGTGCAGAACGCGCGGAGCGCACCGAGCGTCGCACTAAGCGTGACCGCCAGGCTGAGCGTGCTGAGAAGCAGGCTCGCCGCCGCGAGGAGAACGAGCCTCGCCTGAACGAAGACGATGTGCTGGCACCGATTTCGGGTGTTCTGGACATTCTTGATAACTACGCTTTCGTGCGTACCACCGGCTACCTGCCCGGCACCAACGACGTGTACGTCTCCCTGGCTCAGGTGAAGAAGTACAATCTGCGTAAGGGTGACCACGTGCTCGGTGCGATTCGTGTGCCGCGCGAGGGTGAGTCGAACAACCGTCAGCGTTTCAATGCGCTGGTTCAGGTTGAGGCGATTAACGGTCAGAGCGTTGAGGAAGCAGCGAACCGCCGCGTCTTCTCGAAGCTGACTCCGCTGTACCCCAAGGAGCGTCTGCGCCTGGAGACCACCCCGAAGAAGCTGGGCACCCGCGTGGTGGACCTGGTGTCCCCGATTGGTAAGGGTCAGCGTGGTCTGATTGTGTCCCCGCCGAAGGCGGGTAAGACCCTCATGCTGCAGTCTATTGCGAACGCGATTACCGTGAACAACCCGGACGTGTACCTGATGATGGTCCTGGTGGATGAGCGTCCTGAAGAAGTAACCGATATGCAGCGCACCGTTAAGGGTGAGGTTATTGCCTCGACCTTCGACCGCCCCGCTGAGGATCACACCACTGTGGCTGAGCTGGCTATTGAGCGTGCGAAGCGTATGGTGGAGCTCGGCTACGATGTGGTCGTGCTGCTGGACTCCATGACCCGCCTGGGCCGCGCATACAACCTGGCGGCTCCCGCATCCGGTCGTATCCTGTCCGGTGGTGTGGATTCTGCCGCACTGTACCCGCCGAAGAAGTTCTTCGGTGCTGCCCGCAACATTGAAGAGGGCGGCTCGCTGACCATTCTGGCTACCGCCCTGGTTGAGACCGGCTCGAAGATGGACGAAGTGATCTTCGAAGAGTTCAAGGGCACCGGTAACATGGAGCTGCGCCTGTCCCGTCAGCTGGCGGATAAGCGTATCTTCCCGGCGGTTGATATTAATGCTTCTGGTACTCGCCGCGAGGAGAACCTGCTCTCCCCGGATGAGATCAAGATTATGTGGGGTCTGCGCCGTGCCCTGGCGGGTATGGAACCCGAGCAGGCTCTGGGTGTTCTGACCAACCAGCTGCGTAAGACTGAAAGCAACGTGGAGTTCCTTCTGACGGTTCAGAAGAACGGTCTGCGTCTGGTCGACTAAGGCTCGTATCTCACGCGCCCCACCTCCTCATTGTGGGTGGGGCGCGTGAGCCGTTCGTTTTGTGCATCCCCGTTGTGAGGGGTGTGAGATGTCTAGTGCCTGCCCGTGCGGCGTAAAGTGCGGGAGATGGAAGAGAGAACAGAATGTTTGAATCTATTCAGGTTCTGCTGGATGAGCACGCTGACCTGCAGAATCAGCTGGCTGACCCCGCCGTGCAGGCGAATCAGGGTAAGGCACGCCGTGTGGGCCGCCGCTACGCGGAGCTGACCGGTATTGTGACTGCATACAATAAGTACACTTCGCTGAAGGATGACCTTGAGGCTGCTCGCGAGATGGCTGATGAGGATCCGGATTTCGCGGCGGAGATTCCCGGTCTGGAGGAGGAGCTGGAGGTTGCTCAGGAGAAGCTGCGCCGCCTGCTGATTCCGCGTGACCCGGATGATGGCCGTAACGTCATTCTTGAGGTGAAGGCTGGTGCCGGTGGTGACGAGGCGGCTCTGTTTGCTGGTGACCTGCTGCGCATGTACATGCGTTACGCCGAGCACAAGGGCTGGAAGACTGAGATTATTTCTTCGACCAGCACTGACGTGGGCGGTTATAAGGATGCCCAGATTGCTATTAAGGGCTCCTCGAATGAGCCGGCTGAGGGCGTGTGGGCGCACCTGAAGTATGAGGGTGGTGTGCACCGTGTGCAGCGTGTTCCGGCGACTGAGTCTCAGGGCCGTATTCACACTTCCGCCGCCGGTGTGTTGGTGTTCCCCGAAGTGGATGAGCCCGAGGAAATCGAGATTAACCAGAACGACCTGAAGATTGACGTGTACCGTTCTTCGGGCCCCGGTGGCCAGTCTGTGAACACCACTGACTCGGCGGTGCGTATTACCCACCTGCCGACCGGTATTGTGGTGGCGATGCAGAATGAGAAGTCTCAGCTGCAGAACCGTGAAGCTGCGATGCGCGTTCTGCGTGCGCGACTGCTGGCTCACCAGCAGGAGCAGATTGACGCTGAGAACGCGGCGCACCGTGCTTCGCAGGTGCGTACCATGGACCGTTCGGAGCGTATCCGTACCTACAATTTCCCAGAGAACCGCATTGCGGATCACCGTACCGGCTACAAGGCGTACAACCTGGATGCTGTACTGAATGGTGACCTGGAGCCTGTGGTTCAGTCCGCTATTGAAATGGATGAGGCGCACCGCCTCGCTCAGGTGGGCCAGGAACAGAAGTAGAAGTAGCTCTGTACAGAAGTAGTTCTGTATATAGACTCGTGCCGATTCGCTGAATCGACGTGAGATGTTGGTGAGGGGCTCGCCGCTACGGCGGTGGAGCCCCTCAGCCATATACTGTGACAGGTTTTGAGCCGTTGAGAGATGAAAAAGGAGAGCTCATGAAGGTGAATGTGCACGACCCGCGCGGGGAAGAACTCGCGCAGGTACTCACACGCGCCACCGCGGCACTGGCGCAGGTGCCCAGCCCCCGCGTCGACGCCGAGCTACTCGCCGCGCACCTGCTCTACGACGGCTCACGCTCGCGCCTCCAGCACGCCGCGCTCATGGGGGAGCGGCTCACCCCCGAACAGGTCGCAGAGTACGAGGCACTGGTCGCCCGCCGCGCCTGCCGCGAACCGCTGCAACACATCACCGGATCCGCTCCCTTCTACCGTCTAGAACTGTCGGTCGGGCCGGGCGTGTTCGTACCCCGCCCCGAGACCGAGCTACTCGTCGAAGAAGCCCTCAAAGTGCTGAACACACGCACCAAATCAGCAAGCGGCACCAAATCGGCAACCGGTCAGTTGCGCATCGTCGACCTATGCACCGGCTCCGGGGCTATCGCCGCGGCAATCAAGAGCGAACTGCCGAACGCCCAGGTGTTCGCGGTGGAACTCTCCGAAGATGCCATCCCCTACACCCGTAAAAATCTGGAGCCGCTCGGCGTGCACTTGGTGCAGGGGGACGCTCTCACCGCCCTGCCCGAGCTTGCCGGAACCTTCGACGCGGTACTCTCGAACCCTCCGTACATTCCGCCGGCGAACGTACCCGCCGACCCGGAAGCCGCCCTGCACGACCCGGACATGGCGCTGTACGGCGGGGGAGAGGACGGCATGCAGATGCCCTCCGCAATTGCCGCCCGCGCCTTCGAGCTTCTTGCCCCCGGCGGTCTGTTCATCATGGAGCACGACGACACCCAGGAAGAAGCCGTCGCCAAGCTGCTAGCACGCGTCGGCTTCGAGCGCTGCTACCCGGTGCGTGACCTGAATAATCGTCCGCGTCATAGCGTCGGTTATAAACCGCGCCCACTAGAGCCTTTAGACTAGTAAATGCACCACCTAGCCCGTGCTGGGCTGCGTGAAGGCAACGCGTCCGCCCCCGTAACCAGCCTAGAGCCGGTGAAATATGACGAACCCCCGGAAGAGCGCTTCCACATGGCGCGTTGTGGGTGCCGGTGTCTCGCCGCATCCAGAAAAACATGAGAGAATAAGACCCGTGACTGCAAAGCTGTACCCCGTAACGACTGAAACTGAGACCCGCGAGGCCATCGAGGCTGCCCGCGAGGCGCTGAAGGCGCACGACACGATTGTGATGCCCACCGATACCGTCTACGGTATTGCCGCCGATGCTTTCTCGCATCAAGGCGTTGCCAAGCTGCTGGCAGATAAGGGCCGCGACCGCACCATGCCGCCGCCCGTACTGATCTTTGATCTTGCTGCGCTCGCTGGCGTGGTCGACGACGTTCCGGACGATATTTACGACCTGGGTGGCCGCTTCTGGCCCGGCGCGCTGACTATTATTCTTCACGCGTACCCGTCGCTGAGCTGGGATTTGGGCGAGACCCGCGGTACCGTTGCCGTGCGTGTTCCCGATGATGAGTTCGCCCTGAAGCTGCTGACTGAGCACGGTCCGCTGGCGGTTTCGAGCGCGAACAAGACCGGTCAGGAAGCCGCTCTGGATGCGCAGACCGCCATGGATTCCCTGGGCGAGGACGTTGCCGTGATCATTGACGGTGGCGCTCGTCCTAAGCCGCTTGAATCTGAGCCGAATGAGGACGGCGTGGTTGTGGTGACTGAGCGTGAGCCGGCACCGTCCACGATTCTGGATTGCACCTCCTTCCCCTACGTGGTGGTTCGTGAGGGCGCAATTTCGGTGGAGGAACTGCGCGAGGTTGTTCCGACCATCTTGACTCGTGCGGAGGCTGACGAGCAGGCGGCTCGTAAGGTTGAGGAAGCTGAGTCTGCTTCTTCCGCGTCGTCTGAGTCGACTCCTTCTGAGCGTGCTCTGGACGATCAGGCTGACCTGGATGAGGCATACGAGCAGTGGGACAGCACCCATACTGTGAGCGGTGAGCCTGCTCGTCGCGCTTCGGCGCCGGCTGCCGGCTCTGTCGCGGCGTCCCTGCTGGGCGCTGGTTCGGCGCTGTCTTCCGCATTCAGCACCGGCGTGGATCAGGAGCGTGCGCGCGGCTACCGTGACAACACTCCGAAGCCGGTTCGTGCGGATGAGCCGCAGACTCTGCCGGTTCCTGCTGATACTGCGCGTGCGCTGGTCTTTGGCGAGTCGAAGATTGAGATTGCCGCTAAGAGTGCCCCCGCTCAGAGCGAGGCTAAGCCGGCAGAAGCTAAGGCTGAAGACGCTAAGACTGATGTTGCTAAGGCTGAGGCGGCTGAGACCGAGGCTGTTGCAACTGAGGCTGAGGCAAAGACCGAGCAGAAGGACGCCCCGGAGGATCACCTCTAAACCTCTGCGCGTTATAGAGCCTGGAGCGTAAAATCTCGGAACATATAAACGTATAGGGAACCCCCGATATATCGTTCAGATATATCGGGGGTTCCCTTTCGTTATGAGTCTCTAGGTTCTGCGCCTCAGTCAGCAAGCCCCTAGGCTACGTGCCTCAGGCTGTGCACCTCTAGGAGAGCACACACGCTATCTAGTTCTGCACCACCTAGTTCTTGTCGAAGCGGCGGTCCTTCTTCTTACCCAACGCGGTGTGGGCGTTGCGCAGTACTTCACGCACGCGCGGGGTGGGCAGCAGGCCGTTTTCGCGTGCCCAGGAATCGTCGATGCCCTGGCCGAACCACATGACCTCGACCTTGCGCACGGAACCGGAGAACTTATCGTTCATCAGCTCGGAGACGGTATAACCCGCCTTCACTGCTGCACGGCAGAGCCATTCGGGCAGGTGCAGCGGCTTGCGGCGGCCTGCATCCAGCGTTGCGGAGGCGACGGTTGCGCCTTCCCAAGGCTGCAGCACGATGGCGGGTAGCTCGCCGGGGAAGGTGCCGAGCATGACCACGAATTCTGCGAGGGCGTGCACGCTGGAGACCGGGGACTTGCCGGTGCCTGCACCCGCAACGGAGGCGAAGGGGGAGGAGGCTATCTTGGCGAAGAGTTCAGTGGTGCGTCGGCCGCGGCCCTGCACGCTGGTTGCGCGCAGGATGCACAGTTCGGGTGCGCTGTCGGGGTGCTCTTCGAGGAAGTAGTCCTGCAGGTCGAGCAGTGCTTCTTCGCCGAGCGCCTTGGAGAAGGAGTACGCGCTGAACGGGTTGGTCTCTTCGGAGTCATCCAGCACGAGGCGCGGGCCCTGTACCGCTGCGGAGGAGAGGTGGATGACGCGGCGCACGCCGGTGCGCTGCGCGGCGATTGCGATTACGGCGGGAAGCAGGGCGTTTGCGCCGACAAGCGGGGGCAGATCCTGCATGTTGGGTGCGGCGAGGCCCGCTGCGTTGACGACAACCTGCGCGCCCGCGAAGGCTTCTGCGAGGGAGTCGATGATGCCTTCAAGCTGGTCTGCTTCGTCGATGATGCTGTCTACGTCAAGGGCTCGGGTTGCGAGTCGAGGTGCCTCAATGGGGTCGACGCTGATACCTTCTGCGTTCAGACGCGCGACGATGGAGGAACCAACGAAGCCGCTGGCGCCAATGACTTTCCACTTGGATTCGGACATCTCTTTTACCTCTCACGAGCCCGCGTACGTTGCGGGGAAAAATGGGGTCATTTCAACTTTCCCATATTTGAACAGTTTATGGGGAATTTGTGGGGTTTTATTCGGTCTCTGGTCGTTTTTTCGCACGGGGTGCACAGCGCAAACACAGGCTGTGAAGCTGATAGCTTGATGGATACCCAAAAGTGGGTGTGCGGGTACGTCCGATATGCGGATAAATCAACTGAATTCGGTTGTTTATTTGTCATATAGCGCGTCTTTTGGGGTGATGGTTCACTCTCTAGTGGAGACCGCGGGTAAAATGTTTTCTTTGAGTGATATATCCACACGGTTGAATACTGCGGGCGTGAGAAACACCAGAAGCGCCCGGCACGGTATGGGTGTATTGCGTACCGGCTGATTCAGGCGCATCGCGCCGCGGAGGGAGAACTTATGGCAGAAAAGTACAGCGACGTGACCGCTTTTGCCCAGCCTTCTTCAGAACAGCCTTCTTCCGACCAGTCTTCTTCTCGCAATTCTTTGAGCGAGTATCCCCGCACGGTCGCCGTGGTGGTGACCTATAACCGTGAGGACCTGCTGCCGAAGACCCTCGCTGGTATCGCTTCTGGTGAGCGCGTGCCTGCTGCGGTGGTGATTGTTGATAACGCCTCTACGGACGGTACCGCCGAGTATCTGCGCGCCCTGGACTATGAGCTGCCGGTGGACTGCATCCGCCTGGAGAGCAATATGGGTGGCGCTGGCGGTTTCGCGGTGGGTATTGATCGCGCCCTGGAACGCCATAACCCGGACCTGGTGTGGGTGATGGACGATGACACCGAGCCGACCGAGAACACCCTGTCGGAGGCGGTTGCCGCCTGGCTGAACTATTCGCCGGTGCCTTCGCAGCGCCCCGCGGTGGTGGCATCTCGCGTGGTGTGGACGAACGGCGAGGATCACCCGATGAATACTCCGCGCACCATGTTTGCGGCGGGGGAGCAGCGTCATGCTCGTGCGCAGGCTGTGGGTGCCCGCCCGATTCGTAGCGCCTCGTTCGTGTCGATTCTGATGGATGCGCAGGCTATTCGCCGTAATGGTGGTTTGCCGATTGCTGAGTTCTTCATTTGGAATGATGACTTCGAGTTTTCGACTCGTCTGATTCATCACCGTGACGGTATTGCGGTACCTTCCTCGGTGGCTAAGCATCACACGAAGACTTTTGGTACGACGAACGCTGACCCGGGTCCGCGTTTCTATAACGATGTGCGTAATAAGCTGTGGGTCTTTACCCGTTCGCGTACCCTGAACCCGCTGGAGAAGCTGCTCTACGGTGGCTCCTCGGCGCGCCTGTGGATTTCTACTGTTCTGCGTACTGATGACCGCCGCACCTACCTGGGGTATTTCCTCAATGGTGTGCGTGATGGTTTGCGCGCGCCTCGCCCGAATGCTCAGGTGCTTGAGGGTATTTACCCGCTGACTTTCCCTGGCCGCTACGGCGTGCCGGCTTCTGCTAGTGCCGTTGAGGCTGAGAAGGCGCGCGGTTGTGTGAGCTCTGTACCCGATTTTTCGGTGCTGATGAGCGTGTACGCGAAGGAGAATCCCGCCTACTTGGATCAGGCGTTGGAGTCGAATCTTCTGAACCAGACGGTGCGTCCTTCTGAACTGGTTTTGGTCAAGGACGGCCCGTTGACCCCCGAGCTGGATGCCGTGGTGGACCGCTGGGTTCAGCGCGCCGAGAATCTGGATTGCCCGCCGATTCAGGTGGTGGAGCTGGCTCAGAATGTTGGTTTGGCGGAGGCGCTGAACGCCGGTCTGCAGGCGTGTTCCTATGAGCTGGTGGCTCGTGCTGATTCTGATGACCTGTCTGAGCCGACTCGTTTTGCGTGTCTGATTCCTGCCCTGGCGCAGGGCGGCTACACGGTGCTGGGCTCTGCCATGCTTGAGGTGAATGAGAGCAATACTGCGGTGGAGTCGACTCGCGAGGCGATTGTTGATTCTGCGCGTCTGCTGCGCGCGATGGATTCGCGTAACCCGATTTATCACCCGTCTGTGGCGTTTGTGAAGAGCGCCGTGCAGCAGCTGGGCGGTTACGAGTTTGTGCCCGGTGCTGAGGATTGGTGGCTGTGGATGCGTCTGCGCGATGCCGGCTACCGTCTGGGTAATATCCCCGAGGCTCTGGTGCGTTACCGCGTGGGTGCGGGCGCGTACACGAAACGCGGGGGAGTGGACGCCTGGTTGCAGGATCTGGCGATTCAGCGTCGACTGTACACCGGTCACGGTATTTCTAAGCTTCAGTGGGCTCAGAATATGGCGGTGCGTAGTGTGTACCGTTTTATTCCTGAGCAGGTGCGCCGTTCGGCGTTTCGTGCGTTGTCGTCTTTGACGGCTCGTGCTTCTTCTCGTTCTTCTGGTACCGCATCTGAAGGAGGCATGTAGTGGCTCAGTTGAAACCTCACGCTCATGTGGTGATGCAGAAGGCTGCTCAGCGCGGCACGATGGTGACGGAAGGTGACTCCGGCACGATGCTGGTGAACCGCCTGTATGAGCGTAAGCCGTGGTGGCTGATTGCGCAGGCTCTGATTGATTCGAGCGCGTGGCTGCTGGCGGTTTTGTTCGCATATATGCTCCGCTATAGTGTGTTGCTCAGTAACGGCTCGGTGTTCGATATTATTCACCCGGCGTCGTTGACGATGACCGCTACTTTGGCTGTGGTGTTGCATCTGGCTATTGGTCTGGCGGGCGTGAAGATTTATAACGGCGTGTATTCGTACGGTTCGTTTGACGAGTCATGGCGTGCCGGTGCGGCTGCTTTGAGTGCGGGCGCGGCGTTGACTGCTTTCTCCTTTGTGGATGAGCTGCTGGGTCTGCCGCATATCCCGCATAGTGTGCCTGCGATTGCGGCGGCATTTAGCCTGATTATGATGGCTGGTGCCCGTATGGCGAAGCGTGTGTACACTGAGCGCGGTGCGGTGCGTGAGCTGACCGGTGAGCCGGTGATTGTGTACGGTGCCGGTTTTATTGGCGGCATGGTCATGGATTCGATGCTGCATGATGAGGAGGCGAAGCTTCGCCCGGTTGCGGTCTTCGACGATGACCAGCTGAAGGCTGGTACGAAGTTCCACGGCATTTCGGTGATTACGACGTACCGCGAGCTGGAGCAGGTGATTCGTGAGTCGGGTACCCGTAAGATTCTGGTGACGATTTCGGATATGCCGGAGGATTACTTCGAGTCCTTCTGCAACCGCATGCGTAAGCTTAAGGTTGAGGTTCAGCGTATTAGTAGCGCGAATGCTCGCCTGATGGGTGAGCGTCTGATTACCGCGAGCGATAACGACCTGATGCGCGTGATTCGTGGCGAGATTAACTACGATATTGACCGCGATATTCTGCGTTCGTATCTGCACGGTAAGCGCGTGCTGGTCACGGGTGCGGGCGGTTCGATTGGTTCTGAGCTGTGCCGTCAGATTAGCGAGTTTGAGCCTGAGACCCTCATGATGCTTGATCATGATGAGACTCTGCTGATGGAGACGAAGGTTTCGATTACTCACGAATCGAGCCTGGACGATGACCGCATTATTCTGGCTGATATTCGTGAGGGCGATAATCTGCTGGAGATTTTCCGTGAGCGTCGCCCCGAGGTGGTGTTCCACGCTGCGGCTTTGAAGCATGTGTCGGCGCTGGAGGCGTACCCGCAGGAGGCGTGGAAGACGAACTCTCTGGGTACCCTCAACGTGCTGCGTGCCGCGGAGGCGGTGGGCGTAAAGACCTTCGTGAATGTTTCGACCGATAAAGCTGCGGACCCGAAGACTGCACTGGGCCAGTCCAAGCGCGTGGCGGAGCGTCTGACCGCGTACTTTGGCGAGAAGACCGGCAACACTTACGTGTCGGTTCGTTTCGGTAACGTGTTTGGTTCGCGCGGTTCGATTAAGCCGCTCTTTACGAAGCAGATTCTTTCGGGTGGTCCGATTACCCTGACGGATAAGCGCGCGACCCGTTACTTCATGCTGATTACCGATGCCTGCCTGCTGGTGATGCTTGCCGGTGCAATTGGTCGCCCGGGCGAGGTCATGGTGCTGGACATGGGCCAGCCGGTCAAGATTCTGGACGTTGCGAAGGCGATGCGCCAGGCATATGAGCGGTATGACGTGGAGATCAAGGAGATTGGTCTTCGCAAGGGTGAGAAGCTGGATGAGACTCTCTTCGGCGGTACCGAGAAGCTGGTACCGAGTGAGGAGAACCGGTATATTTCCCGGTCGAGTGCCCCGGCACTTGACCCTGATGAGCTCGATTATGAGCGGTGGATTCAGAACTATCGGGAGCACAGCGGCTATGAGCGTCATGGCCTGGAGCGTGCCCCTGATCCGCGTACTCTGGCGGATGCACAGACGTTCTAATCTTTACGGAATGACACCGGATGCTGCACTTGCGTGGCGGGTGCGGCATCCGGTGTTTTTCCCTTTCTCGGTGTAGAACATTTCAGGACGCAGAATATGCGGAGCGTATGGAGAGATTCTGTAACGTTTAGCCCCGGGCTTCAGAAGAGTTCTATAGAATACGAAGTAAACACACACTACACACATATCGTCCCTTAGCCGCGATTCTGGAGTTTGGTTCCAGCTTCGACGGTGCCAATGCCTTGGAGCTGGTATGACCTCCTTTTCTGAGCTGTTGAGTATTTTTGCTCTTGCTTTTGTTTTGGGTGCCCTTTTGCCGTTTGCGGTGCGCCCGATTTTGCACCGCAACAATATGGTGGATGTTCCTAATGAGCGTTCTTCGCATACTGCTCCGACCTACCGCGGTATGGGTTTGGCGACTGCTACAGCGACTTTGCTGGCGTTTGTGGCGGCTACTTTGTTTGGCTGGACGTACCGTTCTTCTGAGTCTTTGCAGCTGGCGGTGACGATTGCCGCGGCGATTCTGTGCGCTCTTGCCCTGGGCTGGCTGGAGGATATTCGCGGCGTGAGCATTGTGCGTCGTGCGGGCCTGCAGTTGGTCATTGGTCTTCTGGTGAGCGTAAGCTTTGCGACGGTGCAGGGCACGAACATTCTGCTGCTGGTTTTGGGTGCGATTTTTATTGCCGGTTACATTAACGTGGCGAACTTTATGGACGGCATTAACGGCATTTCTGGTGCTCACGGCCTGGTGGCTGGTTTGGCGTATGCGCTGACCGGCTGGATGGTGAACCTGCCGTGGCTGGCGTTGGCCGGTGTGGCTGTTGCCGGTGCTTTTGCGGCGTTCCTGCCGTGGAATGTGCGCCCCGGTAAGAACGTGTTTTTGGGCGACGCGGGTTCTTATGTTTTGGGTGCGGCGCTGGGCACGATGGCTGTGGGTGCGTGGTTTGCGGATGTTCCGTTCCTGCTGTCTTTTGCTCCGCTGGTGACCTACCTTGCGGATGCGGGTACGACTCTGTTCCGTCGTTTTATGGCGGGGGAGCAGTGGTATAAGCCGCACCGTACTCACACGTATCAGCGTCTGACGGATGTTGGTTTCAGCCACCTTGGTTCGACCGCCGTGGTGACGGGTACGACCATTTTGGTGTGGGTGCTGTTGGCGTTTGCGTCTGACCTGTACACTGCGGGATCTGTTGTGGCGACCGTGGGCGTGGTGCTGGTGGCTCTTGCCGTGTTGGTCGTGTATCTGCGTATGCCGCAGCTCTTTGGCGGCGAGGCTCCTACTTCTGCGATTGATTTGTCGAAGCGTTTTGCCTCGACTCCTGAGACGTCAGCTCCTGAGGCGAAGAAGACTGTTTCGGAGCCTGCTACCGGTTCGTTGACTTCTGCAACTGGTGTTCCGGCGACTCCTGAGAATGTGGAGCCGACCTCGTTGCATCCGGAGCCGATTATGCCGGATTCTGTGAAAGACCGTGCAGACGGCTCTTCTACTGCTCGCTCCTCTGCTGCTCATTCCTCTATTCAGCCGTCTTCTCATCGAAACCGTGGGGAGAAACACTAATGACTTCTGAACACTCTAAACCTTCGGCTGAGGTTCCTGCTGAGCCTCTCTGGAGGCGCGTGGTGGACGTTCTGTGGTATCCGCCGGCGGAACGTAGGCGGCAGCAGAAACGCCGCCGAGAGCGCGCTCAAGCAGGTTTGAAGGCCTCTTCTTTTGAGAGCCAGGAGCTTTCCTGGAAATTTTTGTTCTACAGGGTATCGGCTTACTCTCTGCTGGCTTGGTTGGGCGGTATGATGAGTGCGTACCTGTTTGCGGGCCCTGTGGGCGCGCTAGGAATAACATTGGGCTTTCTGATAATCTATATATGCTTCACTCTGGGCGTATTAGTTATGTTGGTTGCTCCCATTTTCGACTGGGGTGTACCCAAATCGCTGGTGGTGAGCTACCTCGTGAAGATTGCCCTACTCGGTTTGGTATTGATGTTTGTGCCGTTCCCCGAGAACTTGAGGCACGGTTGGACTCTCGCAGGCGCATGTACCGGCGTGATTCTGTGGATTGTTATTGAAACAGTCAGCATCGCACGACTGAGAATTCTATACTTCGACACCGATCTAGAAGACCATGGTCGGTAACGCGATCGGTGTTTGAAAGGAAATACGTTTGGCCGAAGAGAAGAAATGGTGGGACGGAGATAAAAAGCTCCGCACTACCGGAGAATTGGTATCTGACGGAGGTCTCTCCGGCGCAGTCATGTCGATTCTCTATCTGATCATCGGTGTAGCAGTGTGGGGAGGCATCGGTTACCTCGGTGACCTGGTCTTCTCCACCACCTGGCTGGTGTGGGTTGGCGTCTTGATTGGCGCTGTCGGAGGTCTGACCCTCGTCTTTACCCACATGACCAGGCAGAATAAAGACCGCTAGGTCATTGAACGCGGACCGCTAGGTCACACATTCATCCATGTAGTTAGCATGTCAGTCGCTTAGAGGCAGACATGGGCTCTTGATAGCCACTAGTAGCAAGAAAGGACTTGCTTTGATCGAGAACGGGTTGATCCTCGCGGAAGCCTATGTGCCGCCGACCCCCGAAGACATGCATCTGCCCCCCTTCTTCACCATTGGTGATTTCGCTTTCGGTAAGCAGAACGTACTGATTCTGCTGTCCGTGGTGATTATCGCGGTCTTCTTCCTCACCGCAGCACGTAAGCGCGCCATGGTTCCCGGCAAGACTCAGTTCATCGCTGAGTCTGGCTACATGTTTGCTCGTAACTCCCTCGGTAAGGAAACCCTGGGCGTACAGCACTACAAGCCTTTCGTGCCGATTCTGTTCGCCTCCTTCTTCTTCGTTCTGGTGAACAACCTCTTCGGTTCGATTCCGTTTGTTCAGCTGCCCTCCTTCTCCCACCCCGGTAGCGCCTACGCACTGGCTGGCGTAGCGTACCTGACCTGGGTTGGCGTTGGTATCAAGCGCAAGGGCCTGGGCGGCTTCTTCAAGGACATCACCATGCCTTCGGGTCTGCCGGTGTGGATTTACCCCATCCTGATCCCGATCGAGTTCTTCTCGAACCTGCTGATTCGTCCCGCAACTCACGCGCTGCGTCTCTTCGCGACCATGTTCGGTGGTCACCTGGCGCTGATGGTTGCATCCAGCATGGTGACCTACATGGTTGAGACTCTGGGCGGCATCGGCTACCTGGCCGCTATTGCTCCCGGTGCTCTGGGCATGTTCCTGTACTTCCTGGAATTCATGATTCAGTGCATCCAGGCTTATGTGTTCGCTCTACTGCTGGCTGTGTACCTGCAGGGCTCGGTTTCCGAGGGACACTAAACTCTCTAGTTTTTTAGGTTTTCGCGTTCGTCATTGGGCGTGAATAAAGCAACCCACACGTTCACTGTGCGGGCTATTAACTCAAATCAAACTCTGTTCGGTCCGGGTATGTTCCCGGTCGAACACTGTTGAAAGGAAAAATAATGGTTGGTTCCATCACTGCGGTTGGCTACGGTCTGGCAGCTATTGGCGGCGGCATCGGCGTGGGTCTGATCTTCGCGGCATACATGACCAGCGTTGCTCGTCAGCCCGAGTCCCAGAAGACCCTGCAGCCCATGCTGTTCCTGGGCTTCGCACTGGTCGAGGCACTGGCAATTCTGGGCCTGGTTCTCG
The DNA here is from genome assembly GCF_001548235.1 of Rothia mucilaginosa. NCBI lineage: Bacteria > Bacillati > Actinomycetota > Actinomycetes > Micrococcales > Micrococcaceae > Rothia > Rothia mucilaginosa. The sequence continues at coordinate 189,535 of NZ_AP014938.1, read as the reverse complement.
TCTTCATCAAGTAACCGGCTCTGCCACATCCTAAACGACCCATCCCATAGAACAGGATTCCCTCCATGATTTATCTGGCAAGCGAAGGGGGAGCGGAGGCAACTTCGAACCCCCTGATTCCCGACGTCGGGGAAATTGTCATTACCCTCATCGGATTCCTGATCCTCTACTACATCGTTGCTAAGTACGTTGTCCCGGCGTTCGAGAAGATCTACCAGGACCGTAAGGAAGCAATCGAAGGTGGCCTTGCCAAGGCCGAGAAGGCACAGGCAGAGGCTGCAGCGGCTCGCGATGAGTACACCCAGCAGCTCGAAAGCGCTCGACTGGAGGCTCAGAAGATTCGTGAAGAGGCACGCGCAGAGGGCGAGGCAATCATTGCCGATGCTCGCGAGCGTGCAACCGCTGAGGCTCAGCGCATTAGCGATAATGCAGCAAAGGCTATCGAGGCAGAGCGTGCGGCAGCAGCAGTGTCCCTCCGTTCCGAGGTTGGCACTCTTGCTACGACCCTTGCCGGCAAGATTGTGGGCGAAGCCCTCAACGATGATGAGCGATCGGCCCGTGTGGTAGATCGTTTTCTTGCTGACCTTGAAACCGAGAAGCAGAACGCAGGTGCGGCTCGGTAATGGCAGGAGTATCTACTGAATCACTGAGCAAGGTGGAAGAGGTGCTGGAAGCTCACGCTTCCCTGCAGCCCCTGAACCTGGCGAGCGAGCTTTTCGCTGTGGTTGATGTTCTCGACCACAACGGCACCCTGCGCCGTGCTGTCACCGATTCTTCGCGTGATGCAGCAGCACGTCAGGGTATCGCTAACACCGTCTTCGGCGGCAAGATCTCTTCTCAGGCTATGGCTGTGTTCACCAATGCGGTGGCTCAGCGCTGGTCTGATGATGCTGATCTGGCGAACGCCCTGGAGCGTGCAGCAGTGCTCGCCGTGACCGCATCGGCTCAGTCTCGCGGTGGCGTGGACGCCCTGGACGAGGTACTCAACGAACTACTCACCTTTGTGCGTACCGTTGATTCCAACGCTCAGGCGCAGGAAGCGCTGTCCGACCATCAGGCAAGCAAAGAAGCAAAGAAGAAGCTCGCCGTGGCGCTCGGTGGCCCCGCCACCACCGCCGAAGGTGTGCTTCTGCTCGAACGAGTTGGCTCCAACCCCCGCGGCCGTCACGCTGCACGGGTAGCCGATGAGTTCGCAGAAATCATCGTCACGCGACAGAACCGTTACATTGCGCGAGTAACTAGCGCGATTGCGCTGTCGCAGGCACAGCTTGAACGTCTCGGTCGCGCGCTCAACGCCGTGTACGGCCGTGAGCTGAAGCTCGACGTTTCGGTGGACCCCGCCGTTCTGGGCGGTCTGCGTGTTCAGGTGGGCGACGAGGTGATCGACGGTACCGTCGAGACCCGCATGTCCGACCTGGCTCGTTCCATCGGCTAGCGGCTCAAGCTAGCGACGCTGAACCGTTCGTCGCAACGGTGATTTAGAAGATACCTCGGGTAGCGGGTGCGTGGCAGATGCCTCCTTCGCAGAAGCAGTGGCATTGCCCGCCCGTTCAACCCGAATTGCAAGTTTCGGTTGGTTCCGTTGACGGAATGCAACCACAATGAGAGAGCAGGGACACAAGATGGCCGAACTGACCATCAATGCCGAAGATGTCCGTAATGCGCTGAACGAGTTTGCAGCGTCTTACGAACCCGGCAATGCAGAACGTGTTGAGGTGGGTCGAGTTGTATCGGCCTCCGACGGTATCGCTCGTGTCGAGGGCCTTCCCTCGGTTATGGCGAATGAGCTGCTTCGTTTCGAAGACGGCACCCTCGGCCTCGCACAGAACCTGGATACCCGCAATATTGGTGTGATTGTCCTGGGTGACTTCACCGGTATTGAAGAGGGCCAGGTCGTACACCGCACCGGTGAGGTCCTCTCGGTGCCCGTTGGCGACGCGTACCTCGGTCGCGTTGTTGACCCCCTCGGTAACCCGATCGATGACCTGGGCCCCATTGAGGCTGAAGGCCGCCGCGCACTGGAGCTGCAGGCTCCCGGCGTGACCCAGCGTAAGTCGGTTCACGAGCCGCTGCAGACCGGTCTGAAGGCAATCGACTCGATGATTCCGATTGGTCGCGGTCAGCGTCAGCTGATTATTGGTGACCGCCAGACCGGTAAGACCGCTATTGCGATCGACACCATTCTGAACCAGAAGGACAACTGGGCTTCGGGTGACCCCAACAAGCAGGTTCGATGCATCTATGTGGCTGTTGGCCAGAAGGCATCCACCATTGCAGCTGTCCGCCACACCCTTGAGACTCGCGGCGCGCTGGAGTACACCACCATCGTGGCATCTCCCGCATCCGACGCAGCAGGCTTCAAGTACCTGGCACCCTACACCGGTTCGGCTATCGGCCAGCACTGGATGTACGGTGGCAAGCACGTCCTCATCATCTTCGACGACCTGTCGAAGCAGGCAGAAGCATACCGCGCTGTGTCCCTGCTGCTGCGCCGCCCGCCGGGACGTGAAGCATACCCCGGTGACGTCTTCTACCTGCACTCCCGCCTGCTGGAGCGTTGCGCTAAGCTCTCCGACGACCTGGGCGCAGGTTCGATGACCGGTTTCCCGATCATTGAGACCAAGGCAAACGACGTTTCCGCCTTCATTCCGACCAACGTCATCTCCATTACTGACGGCCAGATCTTCCTGCAGTCCGACCTGTTCAACGCTAACCAGCGTCCGGCAGTCGACGTCGGTATCTCCGTCTCCCGTGTTGGTGGTGCCGCACAGACCAAGGCTATGAAGAAGGTCTCCGGTACCCTGAAGCTGGAGCTGGCACAGTACCGTGCTATGGAAGCGTTCGCAATGTTCGCATCCGACCTGGACGACGCTACCAAGGCACAGCTGACCCGCGGTTCTCGCCTGACCGAGCTGCTGCGTCAGCCGCAGTACACCCCGTACGCAGTTGAAGAGCAGGTTGTCTCCATTTGGGCTGGTACCTCCGGTCACCTCGACGACATTGAGGTTTCCGACGTGCTGCGCTTTGAGGAAGGCTTCATCGAGTACCTGCGTCACAAGACCTCGGTACTGACCGATATCGCTTCCTCCGGCAAGCTTGAGGATGACACCGTTGCCGCGCTGAAGACCGCAGTTGCTGACTTCAAGCAGGGTTTCAAGTCTGAGGGCAGCAGCCACCTCGTCGACGCAGGTCACGAGGAGCACAAGGCAGCTCGCGATAGCGACATCACTCAGGAAACCATCGGTTAGCGATTAGTCCTCGCCTTCTCCCCGCCTCAGCTATGAGGCTGGGGCGGGGCAGAAAGCAAGGAGAAAGGAAGCTCTATGGGAGCCCAGATTAGGGTTTACCGACAGAAGATTGCTTCGACGTCGTCTATGAAGAAGATCTTCAAGGCGATGGAGATGATCGCGACCTCCCGCATTAACAAGGCTCGTAACGCTGCTCAGGCAGCCGGCCCCTACGCGAACGCTCTGACCCGCGTGGTGACTGCGGTTGCGACTCAGCATGGCATCAAGCACCCGCTGATTCACAAGCCGCACGAGTTCGGAACCTACGAACACCGCCGCTCCGCAATCCTGGTTGTCACCAGCGACCGCGGCCTGGCAGGTTCGTACTCCTCCGCTATCCTGCGTCGTACCGAATCTCTGATTGAGAGGCTGCGCTCTAACGGCCAGGAGGTACAGCTGTACCTGGTTGGCCGTAAGGCAAAGGCTTACTTCGAGTTCCGTGAGCGCCCCTACGCCCGTGCGTGGGAGGGCCACACCGATGCACCTCGCGTTGAAACCGCCGTCGAAATTCGTGACGCGCTGCTCGAAGCCTACGACCTGCCCTTCGAAGAGGGCGGCGTGGACGAACTGCACATCGTGTACACCGAGTTCAAGTCGATGGTTGTTCAGGAACCCAAGATTCTGCGTCTGCTGCCCATCCACGTGGGTGACGCAAAGGCTATGGGCGAGGAAATCGTTCCCGACCAGGAACTGACCAAGGCTGAGTACGAGCAGGCGGCATCCTTCGAGTTCGAGCCCTCCGCTGAGGAAGTGCTCAACGAGCTGCTGCCGCGCTACGTTGCATCCCGTATCTTCTCCTGCCTCCTGCAGGCAGCAGCAAGTGAGCTGGCATCCCGCCAGCGCGCAATGAAGACCGCAGGTGACAACGCTGAGACGCTGATTACCAAGTACACCCGTTTGATGAATAACGCACGTCAGGCGGAAATTACTCAGGAGCTCTCCGAAATCGTGGGCGGCGCAGACGCCCTCGGCTCCTAGTATTGGTACGCCAACGAAGCCATCAACTGTCCAAACTTTCTAAGTAAGTGAGAAATATGACTGCCACCTACAACGAATCGGTCTCCGCACCGACTCAGGGCGCAACGGGTCGTATTGCCCGCGTCATCGGCCCCGTGGTCGACGTCGAGTTCCCCGCCGGTCAGGTCCCCGAGATTTACAACGCTCTGACCACCGAGCTGACCCTCGACGGTCGCACCCGCACCATCACCTTCGAGACCGCACAGCACCTGGGCGACTCGATCGTTCGCGCTATCTCCCTGCAGCAGACTGACGGCCTGGTCCGCGGTCAGGCTGTAGTCGACACCGGCGCACCGATCTCTGTCCCCGTTGGTGACGGCGTGAAGGGCCACATCTTCAACGTTCTCGGTGACGCACTCGACGTGCCGAACTCCGAGATCAAGGCTGACACCTACTGGCCGATCCACCGTGCCGCTCCCGGCTTCGCAGAGCTGGAAGGCTCCACCGAAATGCTGGAGACCGGTATTAAGTCCATCGACCTTCTGACCCCCTACATCAAGGGCGGTAAGATCGGTCTGTTCGGTGGTGCAGGCGTGGGTAAGACCGTGCTGATCCAGGAAATGATTACCCGTGTGGCTCGTAACTTCGGTGGTACCTCCGTGTTCACCGGTGTTGGCGAGCGTACCCGTGAGGGTAACGACCTGTGGGTCGAAATGGAAGAAGCAGGCGTTCTGAAGGACACCGCTCTTGTGTTCGGCCAGATGGATGAGCCCCCGGGAACCCGTCTGCGCGTGGCACTGACCGGTCTGACCATGGCGGAGTACTTCCGCGATGTTCAGAACCAGGACGTGCTGCTGTTCATCGACAACATCTTCCGTTTCACTCAGGCAGGTTCTGAGGTTTCCACCCTGCTGGGCCGCATGCCCTCCGCAGTGGGTTACCAGCCGAACCTGGCGGACGAAATGGGTCTGCTGCAGGAGCGTATTACCTCCACCCGCGGTCACTCCATCACCTCCATGCAGGCAATTTACGTGCCTGCGGATGACTACACCGACCCGGCGCCGGCAACCACCTTCGCGCACCTGGATGCGACCACCGAGCTCTCTCGTGAAATCGCATCGCGCGGTCTGTACCCGGCAATTGACCCGCTGTCCTCCACCTCCCGAATTCTGGACGCACAGTACATCGGTCAGGAGCACTACGACACCGCAATTCGCGTGAAGGCTATTCTGCAGGAGAACAAGGAACTGCAGGACATCATCGCGATTCTGGGTGTGGACGAGCTCTCCGAGGAGCAGAAGATTGTCGTGGCACGTGCACGTCGTATCGAGCAGTTCCTCTCCCAGAACACCTACACCGCAAAGCAGTTCACCGGTGTCGAGGGTTCGACCGTTCCGCTGAAGGACACCATCGAGTCCTTCCAGATGATCTGCAACGGCGATGTCGACCACATCCCCGAGCAGGCGTTCTACAACATTGGTGGTATGGACGACGTTATGCGCCGCTACGAGGAAATCAAGGCACAGACTGGAGCTAAGTAATCATGGCTCTGAAAGTTGAAGTTGTTTCCCGCGAACGCGTCGTGTGGACTGGCGAAGCGAACTACGTTCGTGCACGCTCCGTCAGCGGTGACCTCGGCATCCTGCCGGGTATGATCCCCACCTGCACGCTGCTGGCACAGGACGGCGAGCTGCTCATTGAACCTGTTGAGGGTGAGACCATTAAGACCACCCTCAACGCAGGTTTCTTGACCGTCTCGAACGATCACGTGACCATCGCTGCAAAGCACGCACAGATCTAAAGCCGGTTCCCCGCAGGGGGAATTGACCGCTGTGTACACCTCGCCGGTGTTCCTTCCCGAAAGGGGAGGGGCACCGGCGATTGGTGTATCAGGGGTAGGGTGTGTGTAGAAGAGCGCGCGCAGAAAGAGAATGCACAGAAAGATGGCGTGCATAGAATGACAGCGTGCACAGAAAGGGGCGCCTCCCATGGTTGGGAGGCGCCCCTCAAGCTATGTGTAGCCGCCTAGCTAGAGCTGGTTAGAACAGAGAGCCGTTTAGAACAGACGGTCAGCCGAATCGTCCACGCCGCGCATCGCGTCGTAATCCAGGCTCACGCAGCGGATACCGCGGTCCTCAGCCAGGGTACGAGCCTGCGGCTTAATCGTCTGCGCCGCAAACACGCCGCGCACCGGAGCCAGCAGCGGGTCACGGTTGAGTAGCTCCAGGTAACGGGTCAGCTGCTCCACGCCGTCAATATCGCCCACACGCTTGAGCTCGACCGCCACGGAGACGCCGTGCGCATCCTTCGCCATGATGTCTACCGGACCGATAGCGGTCGGGTACTCGCGGCGCACCAGCGAATAGCCCTCACCGAGAGTGTGGATCTGCTCGGCAAGCAGACGCTGCAGGTCAGCCTCCACACCGTCCTTAATGAGGCCGGGGTCAACACCCAGGTCGGTGGTGTACTCGTGCTCAATCTTGTAGATACGAATCATGAGGCGGTCATCGCTCTTCGCCGCCTGAACGGTCCACAGCTGTTGAACATCAGACTCCAGATCCTCACGGATGCTCTGCGGAACATCCTTGCGCTCAGCCACCAGCAGGGAGCAGGGAGGGCTCATCCAGTTCAGAGGCTTGTAGGAACCGCCGTCGGAGTGAATGAGGACGGAGCCGTCATTCTTGACCATCAGCAGGCGGGTAGCGCGGGGCAGGTGGGCGCGGAGGCGGCCCTCATAATCTACGGAGCATTCAGCAATGACAATACGCATCCGTCCACTCTAGCAGGTACGAGTGTTTGGCTCTAGCAGGTGAGGGTATGAGCTAGGGAACCTGTGCACGGCACGGAGTGCGGTACAGGGCACAGTAGGGGGCGGTACAGGGTGGGGGAGCGCCAGGTCAGAACGGGGAAGAGCGCAGAGCGAACAGCGGCAGGGCCGGTAGGTAGAGATAGCCCAGCGGCGCGGTAGAATAGGGCTCATGGCACGTAAGAATCATCCCGGCAGGCGAGTATCCGGCACCACCAGCGATAAGTGGCACCGTCAAGCACCTGCAGGGCGTGATATCAGCAGGATCCTCGACCCTGCACCCAGGTTGGAACGTGACCGATACGGTGACTGGCTGGTGCAATACATTCCCGCCGTCAACGCCCAAAAAACCTACACTTGCCCCGAATGCTACCGCCCGATTCCGCCCAGAACAGCGCATCTGGTGGTGTGGCAAGAAAGCCACACGATGGGACGTAGCCGCGCCATTGATGAGCGCAGGCACTGGCATCAGCACTGCTGGCGAATCCGTCGCAAATAGGCTGAACATCGCACATAAGGTGCAGCCTAAGACTATATTTCGACCAAGACCACATTCTCGAATCCAATTCTTGAAGGAACGCAATGAGCAACACCGCCGATATCACCCGCGAGCAGGAATTCGATCCCGCTCGCTACGTTTTCAGCACCGCCGCTGAACCCACCCCCATTAAGGCACGTACCGTCCTGCCGGCACGCCGCGAGAACTTCACCGTCACCACCGCGGACGGCAAGCGCCTCGTCGGTGAACTCGCCCTGCCCGAAGGCGACATCAAGGCAACCCTGGTGACCTTCCACCCGCTGCCCACCCACGGCGGCTACATGGACTCGCACGTGTACAAGAAGGCGTCCTTCCGCCTGCCGGCGCTGTCGAACATTGCGGTGCTGCGTTTCAACACTCGCGGTACCTCCTCGATTCGAGGCACCAGCGAAGGAGTTTTTGACGGTGGCTTTGCCGAGAAGAAGGACTTCGACGCCATCCTGAAGTTCGTACGCGAGCGCGCCCTGCCGAACCCCTGGCTCATCGGCTGGTCCTTCGGCACCGAACTGGTGCTCAAGTATGCGCCCGAATACGCGAACGAGTTCACCGGCGCTATTCTGCTCTCCCCGCCGCTGCACCGCGTGCACCCGGCTGAGCTGGACGAGTGGAACAAGATCTCGAACCCGCTGTACGCGCTGGTGCCCGAGCACGACGACTACCTGCAGCCTCCGGCGGCGCGTGAGCGTTTTGCGGCTGTACCGCGTACTCAGGTGATTCCCTTTGAGGGATGCAAGCACCTGTGGGTGGGTGAGAAGTCCGTGCAGCAGGTTCTGAACACCGTGGTTAGCATCGTGACCGGTGTACCCACCGAACTGCCCACCGAGTACAGCGGCCCGGTGGCAGAAGAAATCACTGAGCTTTAAGGTTCGGCATAAAAATATAAAGGCGGCGGCTTTGGATAGAACATCCAAAGCCGCCGCCTTTTGTCTTATATGCAATGCCTGCTCGGTGGAAGAGCAACGAACGCGTAGGGAACCTAGAGGTGACTACAGCTGATCTTGGCGAGGAATGAACACCTCACGCACCAGAATCAGCATGGAAGCCGCCACCGGAATAGCAATCAGCGCACCCAGCACGCCCCAGAGCGCGCCACCGGCAGCCACCGAAATAATCGCAACACCGGCAGGAACCGAGACAGCGCGAGCCATAATACGCGGAGAAATCAGGTACGCCTCCACCTGCAAGTACAGGAAGTACGCCACCGCAAACCACAGCGCCAGACTCCAGTCCTGAGTCAGCAGAATCAGCGAAGTCAAAACCAGCGCAATCACACCACCAACCAGCGGAATGAACGCCAGAATCATGACGACCAAAGCCATCAACTGCGGGAAGCTAAAGCCCAAGAACAACATTATGAAGAATGCGAAGAGGGCGTTCAGAATGGCTACCATCGCCTGACCCATAACGTAGTTACCCACCGACTCAGTAATCTTGTCGGTAATGTACTTGACGCGCACACGCTTAGATGCCGGCGCCAGACGCACCCCCCACGCCTTAATCGTGTCCATCGACGTGAGGAAGTACAGGGACAGGAACAGCACAATAATCACGCCGGTCACGCTCTGCGCCAGGGTGGAGCCAGCCGTAACCAGGCTAGACATGAAGCTATTGACCTGCGAAGAGGAGAACGTCGACTCCAAGAACTTCGGGACGTTCTCATTCACCCAGGTGCTGATGCTAAAACGCTGATCAAGCTCGTGATACCAATCAGAATCAATCGTGTTCTGATAAATACCCGGCGCATACTGAACAAACTTAGACGCCTGCTCGCTAATGACCGGGCCAATCGTCATGACCAGGCCGGTCACAGCGCCAGCAAAACCAGCAAGCACAGCAATCACACCGATACCGCGCTTAATGCCCCAAGACTCCAGGCGGCGCACAATCGGGTCCAGACCCAGAGCAATGAAAATAGCGCCGGTCACCCAACCCACCAGGGCACCCACATTATTGAAAATGTAGTAGGCAAGGAGCGCCAAACCCACACCCACGGTCATGAGGAAACCAAAAGCAACCGGGTTATGCATCATGGAGGTCTTGCCGTTACCGACCACCTTCGGGGCGGGAGGCACATCCTCAGAAGCGGCAGGGACCACCGGGATGGTATCCGTAGGAGGCATGGAAGCGCGGCGGCGGTTGGAACGCACCTGGCTAATGCTTTCGGTTATCTCGCTGAAGGTCTCCGTCAGCTGGTCGGTGAGGGATTCCTTCTTGCGCGTCTCGTGGGACGATGTCGTCTCTTCGTGAGCTGCTGAGGCTTTCTTCTCGCTCATGCTCTTCCTTTCCGGATCATTCCGGGTATTTTTCTCTACTGTGCCATTCTACCGGCTGGTTTACTTTGTTACGGCGTCAAGGGTGAACGTTAGAGATAGGGGAGCGCAAGTGGGAGAGATATCTACGCGCTGTTCAAGGATTAGTCTAAGCGCTAGTCCCGGCATGAGCTCAGAGCGTAGGCGGCAGGGAACGCGCACTCGCAACGGCGTAATGCGGGGATAATAGAGAAAGGAACGCGTGAAGGATCTAGCCCGCACGCAACAATAGATACAGAACGTAAAGGAGCCCAGGATGAGCATTATTTTTGATCCGGCAGACCGCGGCGCATCCCAGAACGCGGCACAGGGTAACGTCGCGCAGGGTGGTGCAGCACAGAACGGGGCAGCGCAGGAGATTCCCGCCTCCGTACGCAACGCCATGGAACTGAACCCCAACGCCGGGGCACAGAACGCAGCGGCACAGTCTGCTGGTGCACAGGGTGGCGAGCAGACCCCCTCCGCTCCCACCTGGCGCTACGAGGTCAACACCCCCGAAGAGTTCCAGAAGTTCGTGCAGCTCTCCAGCCAGGGTGCCGTGATTTTTGCGCTCTACGCGCCGCACTCGCCGTCCTCCCTGCAGATGCTCGAAGGCGTGCAGAAGCTCGTCGACTCCGCCGCAGGTAGCATGATTTGTGCCGCCGTGGACGTTACTAAGCTCCCTGAAGCAGCCCAGGCATTCGGCGTGAGCGGCGTGCCCGCGGGCGTTGCCGTTCTGGCGGGCCGCCCGGCACCGATTTACACCGGCCCGGTCAGCGCAGAAGACCTCGGCGATGTGCTCTCCCAGGTTCTGCAGCTCGCGGCACAGTACCAGCTGCCCGGCGGCTTCGACCCGGTCGTTCCCGAAGACGAAAAGCCCCTGCCGCCCCTGCACGCAGAAGCCGTCGCCGCCCTTGACCGCGGCGACCTGGAGGGCGCCCGCGCCGCATACCGCAAGGCGATCACCGAGAACCCCGGCGATAAGGAAGCGAAGCTCGGCCTGGAACAGGTCGAACTGCTCGCTCGCGTGAAGGACCTGGACATGGCAACCGAACGCGCGGCGGCTGCGGCAGACCCCATGAATATTGACGCCGCGTTCAACGTAGCCGACCTGGACCTGGTGGGCGGTCACGTGGAGGATGCATACAACCATCTGCTGCGCCTGTTCAGTGCGGTAGGCCCCGACGATAAGGGGCGTGTGCGCGAGCGCCTCGTGCAGCTCTTCGACGTGGTGGGTGCATCTGACCCGCGCACCGTCAAGGCGCGTGCGGCACTGACCATGGCGCTGTTCTAAAAACAGCTGTCATCCGGGAATCGTCATGAACCGGTCTAATCGGCTGACACTTTGACCCTGGAACTTTGAATTACGGACGGGCTATCGTCTACCCCCGCACTCGGGCTGCGGGGTAGGCGGTAGCCCGTTCTGCGTTCGCGGGTTTGAAGTGGTTTTGAGGCGGGGGAGAGAGCGAGAGCAGGTGACTCAACCTGTCTGATAGCGCGGTTGGATGGCATCTATAGCACCCCGAAATGTCCATATTATGCATTGTGAGTACTTAATAATGCAGGTTTCATCACCAAACCTGCTAGACCTCATGGGGGGGTGATAGGGTGAGAATATGAACACTAGTCACATTTCCCAGAACCCGAATCCGCAAGAACCAGGTTCACCGCAGAACCCGGTACAAGAGACCGCACTAGAGGCAACACCCGCCGCGGCAGCGCCCCAGGCTGTAGCCCCCGAATCTGCAAACCTAGAGCCTGCTGCTCCGGAAGCTGTAGTTCCCGCATCGGTAGCACCGCAGCTACCCGTCACCCTGCAGACCGTGCCGGCAGCTGGCGCTCGCCCCGCCATCGAAATCCGCGGCCTCACCAAGGCATTCGGTCAGAAGGTCGCCGTCGACCGCATCAACCTCGACATCCCCTCCGGATCGTTCTACGGACTGGTCGGCCGCAACGGCGCCGGTAAAACCACCACCATCTCCATGGTCACCGGCATGCTCAAGCCCAACGAAGGCACCGCATACGTGCGCGGCATCGACATGTGGGCCGACCCGCTCAAAGCCAAAGCACACCTGGGCGTGCTACCCGACGGCGTGCACCTCTTCGACAAGCTCACCGGTGAGCAGCTCATCACCTACTCCGGCTACCTGCACGGAATCGATAAGGAAACCGTTGCCTCCCGCGTCAAGGACCTGCTCGCCGCAATGGACCTGACCGACGCTGCAGGCCGTGCCGTTGCCGACTACTCCGCCGGTATGACCAAGAAGATTGCGCTCGCCGCCGCCCTCGTTCACGCGCCCTCCGTGCTGATCCTGGACGAGCCCTTCGAGGCGGTCGACCCGGTCTCCGCAGCCAACATTCAGGACATTCTGCGTGGCTTCGTTGCCTCCGGCGGAACTGTCATTATCTCCTCGCACGTTATGGACCTTGTTCAGCGTCTGTGCGACCACGTAGCCGTCATGGACTCCGGCCGTATTCTCGCCGCCGGAACCGTCGACGAAGTACGCGCCGGCGTGAGCCTTGAAGAACGATTCGTGCAGCTGGTCGGTGGCCGCACCTCCTCGGAAGGATTGTCATGGTTGGGCACCTCGTCTCACTAAAGTGGCAGTATGTGCTCGCTTCCTTCCGCCGAAGCATCTGGGCGCTCATCGGCCTGATTTTTGCGGCGCTTTATGCGGGCGGTATGCTCTTCGGCCTCGGCTCCGCATACGTTATCGCTAACTCGGAGGTACCCGAATACGGTCAGCTCGGCGCCCTCCTGGTAGGCGCTGTTATTGCGCTCGCCTGGGCTATCGTCCCCATTTTCTTTAGCGGACTGGACGGCACCCTGGACGAGAGCCGATTCGTGCTCTTCCCCATCAAACCCTCCACCCTGCAGAAGGGCCAGTTCCTCGGCGGGTTCGTGGGTATCCCCGGCATCGCGAGCATCATTGCCGTGCTGCTGGGCGCTATCGCGTTTATATCGCAACCGCTCGCGCTGGTCGTGTACCTCATCTGCTGCGTGCTCGGCCTTGCGAACCTCATGGTGTGGGCGCGCCTCGCCAACCGCCTGGGCATGGCGCTGAACGATAACCCGCGCATCGCCAACACCCTGATGATCGTTGCCATGCTACTGATGATGAGCGCCGGCTTTATCTTCGGTGGAACGATAACCTACCTGACCAAGCACTGGGAAGAGGTGCTGCCCTACCTGCCGTGGCTCAGCGTGACGCCCTTCGGATCGGCATTTGCGGTGCCCTACTTCATGGCGACCGGCAATATGGGTGTTGCCCTTGGCTGCCTGGCTCTGACCCTCGTCTACCTGGTCGGCGGTTGGTTGCTGTGGGGTAAGAACCTGGCACGCTCCATGGCGAATGTGGGCGGTAGCGCCCACCACGCCAGCGCAACCGAAGTCGCCGCAGGTGATTTGGGCCTGTTTGCACGGTTCCCCTCAACCCCGCGCGGCGCCGTGGCGGCACGAACCCTGCACTCATTTCTGAAAGACAACCGTCTGCAGTTGCTGACCGTAAGCACCGCCATGCTTTACCTGATACTGACGGTGGGTATGCCGCTGTTCCTGAGCTCTGTAGGGTCCGTTAAAACCCAGGTTGATTTTAATGGCATCAACGCGGCTGAAGCTAACCAGATTATCAATAGCGGCGTCATGCAACTCTTCGGATTCTGGATGTACTTCTGCACCGTCTTCACCGGCTACTACATGTGCTACCTCGTCTCATACGACAACACCGCATTCAGCCTACACGTGCTCTCCCCGCTACGCGGTATTGACGATCGTCTCGGCCGTCTTTGGGGTTACAGCATCCTGATGGTTCCGATCGTAGTGGTGATGGTGTTCGTCGCCTCAGCGGCAAATGGACACCTGGAGCTTTTCCCCATTGTGCTGATGCACCAGCTGGGCGTGCTCGCCGCAGCGGCTGGCATGGGCAGTGTGATGGACACCTTCATTAGCCCGCCCGTGGCGCCTCCGGGTGCTAACCCGTTCAAGAACCCGAAGAACAATGAGGGCTTCGCTAATCAGTTGCTGCTGATGCTCACCGTAATTCTGGTGATGCTCAGCGCGCTACCCGGCGGTATCTCGGTTGTTGTGTACATTTTCGTGACCCAAGATCTACTAACCCTCGTCTTCGGTGGCTTGATTCAGCTCCTGATTGGTGCCGCACTGCTCGTGGGCGGCGTGGCGTGGGGCGGTCACCGCTACGACAAGGTCAGCTCCAAGATGCTGGAACGCGTGGCACGCTTCCAAACGAACTAACGAGAGTCGAAGCTCCAGCACATCAGGAATAAACGAGAAGGGGTCCGTGTTAGGTACTAAGCCTGGCACGGAACCCCTTTTCTATGCTTCTATACCGCCCGAAATTCTAGCCCCGAACTTCTAGCGGAAAGAAGCTCGCCGCAACACTACGAGTCTGCGCCTTAGCTGTGGTCTGCCTCCATATTGACCGCCCCTGGGCCCAGCACCACGCAACAGCTACTAAAATAGAGAAGGCGCCGATCACCCAACCGTGCAGCGGCACCCCTCACCCTATGTATCCCACCTCATCATCAAGGAGAAACATGAGCTCGATCGAAGGCATCGAAGACCCCTTTGGCCCCGGAACCGCAGGCGGCACCGCCCTGCTCGAACGCGAAGAAACCCAGCTTTCTGAGCCCGGCGACCACGAGCGCTTCTCCCACTACGTACGCAAGGAAAAGATCCTCGAATCGGCGCTGACCGGTGAACCCGTACGCGCCCTCTGCGGCAAAATGTGGGTACCCGGCCGTGACCCGCAGAAGTTCCCGGTCTGCCCCCAGTGCAAGGAAATCTACGAAGGCCTCGCACCCGGTAACGACGGCGACAACGGCTCCGGCGAATAATACGCGCCAAGCAAGACACCTCAGACAATACGACTGAAATAACTACATCTGAATAACACGCAGCAGCCAGACTCAACGGCACAACACCGCCCATGAGACTTTGCTGACTAGCACCAAATTCTTGCACCACAGCCCGGCCCAACCCGCGGATGTGGTGCTAGAATTTAACCTCGCTGTGCCCGGCGGGCATCAGCCGTCCCGAGCCTAACCCGCCGCAACAGCAGAGGCAGACGAGGAAGAAGGAGAGAATGAGCGCACCCGCAGAGGAACCCACACTATTCGACAGTATGGTGAAGCCGAAGCTCTCCCCGGCATACCCCGACCGCGCCCCCTGGGGTACTTCCGTCAGCCTGCGCGCCTGGCAGGCAGAAGCCATGCAGAAGTACTTCGAAACCAACCCCCGCGACTTCATGGCAGTCGCAACCCCCGGCGCGGGTAAAACCACCTTTGCGCTGACCCTCGCTAAGGAACTCTTCAACCGCGGCACGGTTCGCCAGCTCATTGTTGTGGCGCCGACCGACCACCTGAAGAAGCAGTGGGCAGACGCCGCCGCGAAGGTCGGTATTCCGATTGACCCGAACTTCAAGAACGCGGATGTGACCATTAGCCGCCACTATAAGGGCGTGGCGCTGACTTACGCGCAGGTTGCGAATAAGCCGCAGCTGCACGCCCGCAACACCGAGGCGACGAAAACCCTCGTGATTTTTGACGAGATTCACCACGCCGGCGATTCGCTGTCCTGGGGCGACGGCCTGCGTGAAGCGTTCGATGACGCGACCCGCCGTGTGGCGCTGACGGGTACCCCGTTCCGTTCGGACACCTCCCCGATTCCGTTCGTCACCTACGAGGTCGATAACGACGGTATCCGCCGTTCCAAGGCAGACTACTCCTACGGTTACGGCCCCGCGCTGAAGGACCACGTGGTGCGCCCGGTCATCTTCATGGCGTACTCGGGTCAGATGCGTTGGCGCACCTCCGCCGGTGAGGAAATGGCGGCAAACCTCGGCGAGGGTTTCACCAAGGACATCACCTCCCAGGCGTGGCGAACCGCCCTCGACCCCAACGGCGAATGGATTCCGACCGTGCTCGCGGCGGCCGATAAGCGCCTGACCGAGGTGCGCCGCACCGTGCCCGACGCCGGTGCGCTCGTCATCGCCACCGACCACGCGGACGCCAAAGCCTACGCCGAGCAGCTTCAAAAAATTACCGGCGAATACCCCGCCGTGATTCTCTCTGACGACCGTGAAGCCTCCGCAAAAATTGACGAATTCCGTGAAGGCACGCAGCGCTGGATGGTCGCCGTGCGCATGGTGTCCGAAGGCGTGGACGTGCCCCGCCTCGCCGTGGGCGTGTACGCCACCAGCACCAGCACCCCGCTGTTCTTCGCGCAGGCGATTGGCCGTTTTGTGCGTGCCCGCAAGCGCGGCGAAACCGCCTCCGTGTTCCTGCCGTCTGTGCCGCAGCTGATGATGCTCGCCAACGACATGGAAGTAGAACGCGACCACGCCCTCGACCGCGGCGCACCCCAGGAAATCGACCCCATGGTTGAGGGCCTGGACGATCACCTGCTCGAAGAAGCAAACCGCGAGGAGCGCGCCTCCGAGCAGCTGGCACGCGGCAAGTTCGAGGCGCTCGGCTCCGAGGCGTCCTTCCACGGTGTGCTGTTCGATGGTGCCGAGTTCGCCTCCGGCAACCTTGCCGTGGGCAGTGAAGAGGAGCAGGACTTCCTGGGTATTCCTGGTCTGCTGGATGCCGAACAGGTCGGTACGCTGTTGCGAGCGCATCAGCGTGAGCATGCGGCACGCCGCCCGGCGACTGCGGCACCTTCGGTGGTGGATCACCGCCAGTTGAAGGATTTGCGCAATAAGCTGGCGAAGAATGTGGCGGCGTGGTCGATTCGTTCGGGTCAGCCGCACGGTGTGATTCATAATGAGCTGCGTAAGATTTGTGGCGGCCCGGCGGTCGCGCAGGCTTCGGCTGAGCAGATTCAGGCGCGTATCGATAAGCTGTCGGATTGGTTCGTTGGCCGACGCTAGAACGTAGATAGAACGTAGAGAAAAGCCCCGCGAGTGTGTATGCGCTCGCGGGGCTTCTGTATGCATAAAATGCAAAAATATTGGGTCTGAGGCGCGATAATCATGACAGCGCGGAGATAGAACGTGTAGCCTAGTGTGGGTAAGTTCTTTAGCAAACACGGCATGGCCGCCGGGCTTAGGGAATTTTCCATTGATGCGCAGCATATAGGTCTATGCTGGGGCATCAAAACTCTAAGAAACACCATGCAACCAACCCCAGGCTTGTGCGCACCCGGATAGCGTGCACTGGGACGGTTGCACCAACCATTGAAGGACAGTGATGTCTCATATTTCTCGCCGTAAGGTCGTGAAGGGTGCCGCCTGGGCGCCCCCCGTGATTGCGGCTTCTTCGGTCGTTCCGACCTTCGCCTCTTCTGTGGACTGTACTTTTGCAGAGAACGCCTATGTCTCCGCTCGGGGTATGAACAATTTTGAACGCGCTGAAAAAGAATTCACAATCCCTGAGGGCACTCATAAGCTACGTTTTGAGCTGACCGGCGGTGCAGGTGGAACCTACGACACCAATCTTCCTGGAGGGTCCGGCGCCAAAGTTAGCGGAATCGTTGAAGTGAAACCCCACCAGACCGTCAAAATTATTGCAGGCGGTGAAGGCCGTATTGAACCTCAACCTTATCCTGTAGGTGAGGGATACCGACTCGGTCCTGCAAAGGGCGGATACGGGTTTGGTGACGGAGGGTCAATCCCCGAGGTTAAAATTCCCAAAGAGGTTCTAGATAATGTTTATGAGCGCTGGATTTGGGGAAGCTATTGGGACAATGGTCCACTTCCTCAACCGATGCCGATGGAAGAAATCTATGGATGCTCTGGTGGCGGGTCCTCAGCACTGTTGATTGACGGTGAGGTCATTGCTGTTGCTGGTGGCGGTGGTGGAGCGGCTAATGTTGGCAAACCATACACTGCAAAGCCCTATAGGCGCCATTTCCCCGGCATTGTGGATGTTCGTATGACTGGGCCCGAGCACCCGACCCACGCGCCCGTATACAGCGCAGCTGGTGTTGCTGGTGGGGCTCGTGGTGGTGACGCCAGTGCGGGCCACGGATACTATGCTCAGGATCTCAACCTTGAGCTGACTGTTGAAGGTGGTAAAGGTGGTGGCGGAGGCATTGGTGGTGCCGGCGGCGCTAAGCCGACTGTTCTGACCGGTACTCCCAAGAGCATCTTTAGCTTTGACAGCCAGAATAATCAGATTATCTATAGTTCCTTGACCGCTGGTAATCCCGGCACTAATGGTCTGAACGGTAAGGGCGGCGATGGCGTAATGTCCATGAGCTACCAATTGGACAATAATAAGGCATGGTGGCGTCAGGACGACGTAGAAGTTCTTGAATTCCCCGATGGAACCCGAGAAGAAATCGGCTACTACGATGTAGCGCCCTTCTTCAATGGTGCGCAGATTATGGTATCCGGTGGCGGCGGTGGCGGCTACGGTGGTGGCGGCTCTGGTGCGGCGCTCTCGCAGTCATCTATCACGATTGCACAGAAGTGGAATAACAATCCGAAGGGTATTCGCCAGAGCATCAGCTATGTGCAGTTGGCAGGCTCTGGTGGTGCAGGTGGTTCCTACCTGGCACCGCAGGTGATGGAGGGGGAGATTTCTAACTCCAATAACGTCACTTCCAGCGAAGCATTCAGCGGCGCAACGTACTCTCATAATGGTATCGTGAAGGTATTCCTCTGCCAGACCGGAAAGTAATTTGATATTGCTTAGGCGCATGTTGAACTAGCTACTACCGGTAGTAGTTCTTGGCTTGAAGCCCCGCGAGTGTGTATGCGCTCGCGGGGCTTTTCGCGTGCCGTAATATTTGGTCGCATAAGCATAGATGACCCTCAACTAGAGCCTTATACCTGTAGGGTAGAAGAGGATGCGATATCCGGTACCGAACGCAATCTTCGGCACGGATACCTCCCCGTTCTTAGACACCGGCCAGTATGAATAAAAGGGCAGTGCTGAGTGCATGAGCGGTGCACATATAGAGAAACACCAGGTCACCGTTTCCCAACCACGCACACCTGAAGCACCACATTTTCCGCTTCGCATCCGAGGCGGTAGCGTAGCACCTGATGATCCCCGCCTCCGGGGAAGTATCAGCCCGGCACAGTCTGCCGCCCCGCGCGCGGTAGGGGAGCGAGCACCTGAACTAACCACACCGAAGGACACTGATGTCTACTCATATTTCTCGCCGCAGGGTCGTTGCGGGTGCCGCGTGGGCCGCCCCCGTCATTGCCACCTCGGCTGCTGTTCCCGCGTTCGCTGCATCCCTGGACTGCGTCTTTGCTGACAGCCCCCACAAGTTCTTGAGGGGATATAGTGACTATCGTGTAGAAGAGGAATTCACTGTCCCCGCTAACGTGAGTAAGCTTCGCTTCGATATTTTTGGTGGTGGCGGAGTCAGCGACACCGGCCACGAAAGCGGCTCGGGCGCCCGAACCACCGGAATCGTTGAAGTGAAGCCGGGACAGACGGTTCGTATCATTGCGGGCGGCGGTTCTGGAGGAAACTACCACCGCCGGGGCAGGCTTACGACTGACGGGCCCGGACGAGGCGGTCGTGGCTACGGCGACGGCGGCGACGCACCCCGATTCACCATGCCTGCCGAAGTGGTGGCTGAAGTGACCAAACGCTACCCGGGCGCCCTCAACTGGAGGGAACTTAAAAGGGGTCCCAAGGGTACCGTTGAGGTTTATGGACACCCCGGAGGCGGCGCCTCGGCACTACTGATTGACGGCGAAGTCATCGCTGTTGCAGGCGGTGGTGGTGGCGGTGGCGTCACGTACTCCTATACCTCAGCGCCTCATGCTAAGCATTTCCCCGCTGTTCTTGATGCGAGCGTGACGAATTTTTACCACCCGACTAATCCGCCCATTCGCAGCTTTGCGGGTAGCGGTTTGAGCACTCGCGGTGGAGATGCCACCACGGGCACCCAGTTCTACACCCACAGCCTGAACACTAAGGTATCTGTTGACGGCGGTAAGGGTGGAAACAATGGCGCCGGTGGAGCGGGTGGTGCTAAGCCCGAGGTGCCGACTGGTAGCCCCAACCATATCTTTAGCTACGACAGCCAGAATAACCAGGTGCTGTACAGCTCTTCGACCGCAGGTAACGCGGGCGGCTCCGGCTTTAAGGCTAAGGGTGGTAACGGTGCTGTCGCTTATAGCTACCAGCTCGACAATAACGACCCGAAGAACCTTGAAGTGCTGACCCTGCCCGGCGGCGAGCGCATCGAATTCTCTGCTGAGGAGATTGCCGCAGAGTTCAACGGCTACCAGTTCGCAATGTCCGGAGGCGGTGGCGGCGGCTACGGTGGTGGCGGTTCGGGTGCTGCACTGGCGCTGTCTGCTATTACGACTATCCAGAAGTGGAATAACAACCCTGATGGTATTCGCCAGAGCGTGAGCTACCTGCAGTTCTCCGGTGCCGGTGGTGCGGGTGGTTCGTACCTGTCGCCGCGCGTTATTGAGGGTGAAATCTCTAACTCTATGAACGCGATGAGGACCGGCATTAACGTCCATGATGGCGAAGCCAAGGTGTACCTCTGCGAGACAAAGGGTTAGTCTTAGCGCCTTCTGAACGTGAGTGGTAGAAGCCCGCGAGTGTATGCGCTCGCGGGCTTTTTCGCGCCCAGAAATGCCTGGGTGAGCGAGGTCATGGCGGAGGTTCGCTTCAAGTAAGCGGCTCGGCTGACTAAGTGGCCTCGGCTATTCGGGGGTATTACACGATGAGTCGTAGGCACGCTAAATCATCGGCGCAGTAAGTTATCGGCGCGCTAAGTTATCGGTACAGCAAGAGGCGAGGAGCCCGGGATAGTACATCCGATAGTACATCCCGGGCTCCCCGCCTCTGTATATTCAAGGTCAAGGTCAGAGAACCTCAACCACCTCAACGCCGTCGGCTTCCAGTGCCTCAGTGGTTTCGTCGAGCTTGTCCTCGTGCACGGGCGCGGTCAGGTCAAGCAGTACGCGAGTCTCGTAGCCTGCATCAACCGCATCGCGAGCGGTTGCCGCCACGCAATAATCGGTGGCGATACCAACAACATCGACGAACTCGATGCCGCGCTCATCCAGCCACTCCGACAGAGGAGTCTGCGGGCCGTCCTCGGACGCATCCACACCGAGCTCGTGCTCGCCGGTTGCGACCTCATCCTCGGGTGCCAGAAGACCCTCAAAACCCGAGTACGCTGCCTCGAAGCGGCCCTTACGGAAGTACGCCTCAATGTAGTCGGTGTCCAGGTTCTCGTGAATCTGCGCGCCTTCGCTCTTGGCGACGCAGTGCACCGGCCAGGAGTCAACATAGTCGGGGGTGTCAGAGAAGTGCGAGCCCGGCTCGATGTGCCAGTCCTGGGTGGCAACAATCGCGTCGTAGCGGTGGTGGTTGTTCTCCACGTATTCGCTAATCAGCGCGGCAACGTCCGCACCGCGCTCGGTGGCGAGGGCGCCGCCGGCGCAGAAATCGTTCTGCACGTCAACAATAATTAGTGCCTTAGACATGTCTGTCCTTTACAAGTAGGAATGAGTTTTCACTCTGATTCGCCGAGTGAAATTCGCCGAGTGAAAACAGTATCTCAGAAGGGTGGTTTAGATGAACTCGGTCGGAATAATCGGCTCACCCTCCGAGAGGCGGCGGGCAACTTCGGGAAGCTCAGCCAGGGATGCGGCGTGGCGGGCGGTTGCGCGGCGCACGCCTTCCTCGCCGGTGAAGCCGGGGAGCAGTTCGCCGTTGCGGACGAAGTCCACCATGAGCGGGCGGGTGTCTTCGAGCAGGCTCGGGTCCTCGTGGGTGCCCAGAACCTCGGCGGTCGCAATGCCCATGCCGTTGAGACGGCGGGCCGCACGCTTGGCGCCACCAATGGACGCCTTGCCAGCCGACGCCTTAGCGACCGGCTGCATTTCGCCAGCGGCGTTCTCACGCTCAACAACCTTGTACACCATGGAGGAAGTCGGCGCACCGGAACCGGTGACCAGCTTGGTGCCCACGCCGTAGGAGTCCACGGGGGCTGCCGCCAGGGATGCGATAGCGTACTCGTCCAGGTCGCTGGTGACGGTGATCTTGGTGTTAGTGTTACCGAGCGAGTCGAGCAGTTCACGCACGTGAGCCGCGGTGGCGACCAGGTCGCCGGAGTCCAGGCGTACGCCGCCGAGCTCTTCGCCCGCGAGTTCCACGCCGAGGCGGACTGCCTCGTCCACATCATAGGTGTCGACGAGCAGGGTGGTGCGAGCACCGAGGGAACGCAACTGAGCCTCGAACGCTTCACGTTCGCTGTCGTGCAGCAGGGTGAAGGCGTGGGCGCTGGTGCCGATGGTGTGCAGACCGTAGCGCAGGCCAGCCTCCAGGTTGGAGGTGCCCGCGAAGCCGGCGATAACGGCGGCGCGTGCAGCGGAGACGGCGGCGCGTTCGTGGGCGCGGCGCGAACCCATTTCGAGGCAGGGTCGGTTGCCTGCGGCTGCGCTCATGCGGGAGGCGGCGCTCGCCACGGCGGAGTCAAAGTTCAGGATGGACAGCAGGTAGGTTTCGAGGACGCACGCTTCGGCGAAGGTGCCTTCGACCTGCATGACGGGGGAGTGGGGGAAGAACGCTTCGCCTTCTGCATAGCCGCGGATGTTGCCGCTGAAGGTGAAGGATTCGAGGTAGGAGAGGGTTTCTTTGTTGACGATGTTGCGGGAGGAGAGGAAGGAGAGTTCTTCGTCGTTGAAGCGGAAGTCTGCGAGGCCTTCGAGGAATCGGCCGGTGCCTGCGAGGATGCCGTAGCGGCGGCCTGCGGGCAGGCGGCGGGTGAAGACTTCGAAGGTGCACTTGCGGTTGGCTGCGCCGGAGGCGAGTGCCGCCTGGAGCATGGTCAGTTCGTAGTGGTCGGTGAGAAGAGAGGTAGTAGCCATATGTTTATTGTAGTGGGGGATTAGGGTATTTTTCCTCTTAAGTCGGCGTGTCAATCACTACATAAAGTATTCTTGACTCTAAGTACTGTAGTATGACAAATTACCAGCACTCTGAGCGGGAACAACGCAGGATAACCACCGCAGCGGCACAGGATGAACACAGCGGCAACTCTGGGGACAACACAGGGGCAACACATACCCGCCCGTATAATCAAAGGGAACCGGCCGCAAAGGAAACCAATGAACACTACCGCCGTGACCCTCTCCACCGGAACCCTCGAGGACACCGACCTCGACACCGCACTGGAGAACATCCTCGCCACAGAAACCCCCTGGAAAGTCATCGTCTGGAACGACCCCGTCAACCTCATGACCTACGTGTCCTACGTCTTCCGCAGTCACTTTGGCTACTCCCGCGCCCGCGCCGAAGAGCTCATGCTGCAGGTGCACAACAACGGCAAAGCAATCGTCTTCACCGGCTCGCGCGAAGACGCCGAAAAACACACCCAGGCAATGCACGCCTGGGGTCTGCTGGCAACCTTCGAGAAAGTAGAAAACTAATGGCGCGACCCTTCCGCCGCACCCCCGGAGGCTACACCGCCTCCTTCGAACCCGCCGAACGCGACCTGATTCGCGAACTCGCCGAAGACGTGCGCGCGCTGCTGCGCCCGGCAGACACCACCGCTGACGGCGGCACCGTCGACCCGCTGGAGGCGCTGGTCGGCATCACCGAAAACCCCACCGTCCCCGCCGACAGTGCCGTAGCACGCCTGCTACCCGCCGCAAGCAGCGACGACGAGGCCGCCACCGAATACCGCCGCTACACCGAACGCGACCTGCGAGAAACCAAACGCGCAAACCTCGCCATGCTCGCCTTCGACATTGAATCCAGCGACCTGCGCCTGAACGAGGAGCACGCCCGCGCCTGGGCTGCCGCGCTCGGCGATATTCGCCTGGTGCTCGCCGACCGCCTCTACATCGTGGACGAAGACACCGCAGAAGATATTGCGGCGTTCACCGACCCTTCCGAGATTGAGACCCAGGAAGAGTACATGGCTGTGGTGTACAACTTCGTCTCCTGGGTTCAGGACTCGCTCATGCTCGCCATGCTCGACGGACTGGACGACGAAGAAGAAACACCCGGCGGAGCATTTGGCGGGGCAAACGAGCAAGAATAGAACGAATTTTTCGAATTACCCCTCAAACTATTGTCATATACAACCACATAATGGTGGTTCTCGACTCATCTAGCCGCTCTATGGAATAAATGGGTAACCTTAGCGAGTTAGCATAGAACGTGGTACCCGACCGATAACAAAGTGTAGGTGACACATGAGTGACAGTATCGACGCAACCAATCCCTACCGTGCCCGCACCCCCTGGGGTAGCCCCGCGCCCGTAGGCCCCACCGCCGCGGCACCCATCGGCGTCTTCGACTCCGGAGTCGGCGGACTCACCGTGGCACGCGCCATCATGGACCAGCTGCCTCACGAACGCATCATCTACGTCGGCGACACCGCCCACGGCCCCTACGGCCCCCTCAAAATCGCAGAAGTACGCGCCAACGCGCTACGCATTATGGACGAACTCGTCGACTCTGGCGTGAAAATGCTCGTCATCGCCTGCAACACCGCCTCCGCGGCGGTGCTCCGCGACGCCCGCGAACGCTACACCCGCCAGTACGGCATCCCCGTCATTGAGGTGATTCAGCCCGCCGCCCGCCGTGCGCTCGCCGCAACCCGCAACCGCAAGATCGGCGTGATTGCAACGGAGGCGACCGTCACCTCCCGCGCCTACGAGGACACTTTCGCGATTACCCCGAACCTTGAGGTGCACTCGGTGGCGTGCCCGCGCTTCGTGGAGTTCGTGGAGAAGGGCATTACCTCCGGTCCCGAGCTGCTGGAGACCGCCCGCGAGTACCTGCAGCCGCTCAAGGACGCCGGCGTGGACACCCTCGTGCTCGGCTGTACCCACTACCCGCTGCTGGCCGGCGTAATTTCCTACATTATGGGTGAGGATGTCACCCTGGTTTCCTCCGCGGATGAGACCGCGAAGGACGTGTACCGCGAACTGCTCAACCATGCCATTGAAAGCCCGGTCCCCGAGGAAAACCCGCGCCACGAATTCCTCGCCACCGGCGAATCTGAGACGTTCTCACAGCTGGCGCGCCGCTTCCTCGGCCCCGAGGTCACCAACGTGCGCCACACCAGCTCCGTGGCGGAACGCTACCCGACCGGCTCGCTGGCGGCGCTCACCCCCGAAATGCTTGCGGCACACCGCAACATCAACATCGACGAAAACATCACCCTCGACGAATCGGCAGATCTTGCAGAGGTAGCACACACCTCCGCGGGCACCGAATTTTCCGGCACCACCCCTAAGGACGACACCTCATGCGTCTAACCGTTATCGGTTGCACGGGCTCCTTTCCCGGCCCCGTCTCACCGGCTAGTTGCTATATGCTCACCGCCACGGACTTTGCGGGTCGCACCTGGCGCATCATTATGGACATGGGCAACGGCTCACTCGGCATGCTCCAGCGCCATATCGACCTGAGCGATATCGACGCGATTCTGATTTCGCACCTGCACCCGGACCACTGCATCGACCTGTCCGGTCTGCACGTGGCGGTCAAGTGGGATCCGCGCGGCTGGCCCAAGGGCCGCATTCCGCTGTACGGTCCCGCCGCGATTAACGAGTACCTTTCGGCGACTCACGGCCTGGACCCGGAGCCGGGCATGAGCACCGAGTTCGAGTACCACACCTGGACCGAGGGTGAGCCCGTGCAGATTGGTCCCTTCCGCGTGGAGCCGTTCCGAGTGGTTCACCCCTCGAAGGATCCGTACGCGCTGCGCATCACCTGCAATGACCGTGAGGGCCACACCGTGTTCGCATACTCGGGCGATACCGACCTGTGCGAGGGCCTGGTTAAGGCTGCTCGCGGCGCTGACCTGTTCCTCTGCGAGGCTGCATACCAGGAGGGCCGCGATGACGCCCTGCGCGGTATTCACCTGACCGGCAAGCGTGCCGGCGAGGCAGCCACGGAGGCGGGCGTGCGTAACCTGCTGCTGACCCACCTGCCCGTGTGGAACGACCCGGACATTGCCCGTGAGGAGGCGCGTAGTGCCTTCTCCGGCCCGGTCGGCATTGCCGAAATGGCGGCAAGCTACCGCATCTACCCGCGCCCGACGGAGGCTCACCCGGTCACGTCCACCCTGAATGTGGTGGAGGTGCTCGACCCGCCGCTGAACACCGCGATTGCCTTGCCGAAGCCCGAGCTGGACTAGGTACAACAACCCCGGTACACGCCTTTTGCGCCAGCTAACACAGATTCAACAGACAGACACAGACCCCGCAGACAGACCCAAGGAGAACCCATGACTGCACCCCGCGAAGACGGGCGCGCCCTCAACGAACTGCGCCCCATCACCATTACCCGCGGCTGGTCCCGCAACGCTGAGGGTTCTGCCCTTATCGAGTTCGGCAACACCCGCGTGCTGTGCACCGCATCCTTCACCGAGGGCGTGCCGCGCTGGCTCAAGGGCGAGGGTAAGGGCTGGGTGACCGCTGAGTACGCGATGTTGCCGCGCGCCACCAACACCCGTTCTTCTCGCGAGTCGCTCAAGGGCCGCGTGGGTGGCCGCACCCACGAGATTTCCCGCCTGATTGGTCGCTCCCTGCGCGCCGTCATCAACATGGACGAGCTGGGCGAGAACACCATCGTGCTCGACTGCGACGTTCTGCAGGCTGACGGCGGCACCCGCACCGCTTCCATTACCGGCGCGTACGTGGCGTTGGCTGACGCTATTACCTGGGCGAAGGAGCAGAAGATTCTGCCCGCTAAGGCGAACCCGCTAATCGATTCGGTGTCCGCAATTTCGGTGGGCATTATTGACGGCACCCCCATGCTGGATTTGCCCTACACCGAGGACGTACGCGCAGAGACCGACATGAACGTGGTCGTCACCGGCAGCGGCAAGTTCGTTGAGGTTCAGGGCACCGCAGAGGGTGCGCCTTTCGACCGCGACGAGCTCAACAGCCTGCTCGACCTGGCTCTGGAAGGCACCGCAGAGCTGGCTCAGATTCAGCGTGAAGCACTGGCACACTAACCCGTCTCAGTAACTAGTTCCGTCGACAAGGAGAAACTATGGCAGACGCAAAGATTGTTTTGGCGAGCCACAATAAGGGCAAGCTCAAGGAACTGCGCGAGATTCTGCGCGGACGCATTGACGGCCTGGACGTTGATACCCAGGTGGTTGACGCCTCCAGCGTGAACGCACCCGATGTTCCCGAGACCGGCGTGACCTTCGCTGAGAACTCCCTGCTGAAGGCTCGCGCTGTTGCCGAGGCAACCGGCCTGGTCGCTATTGCTGACGATTCCGGCCTGTCGGTAGATGTGCTCAACGGTGCTCCCGGTATTTTCTCGGCGCGCTGGGCGGGTAGCCACGGTGATGACACCGCGAACCTGAACCTGCTGCTGGCTCAGCTGAGCGATATTCCTGCCGAGCACCGCGGCGCGAAGTTCTGCTGCGCGGCGTCGGTTGCCTCCCCGAACGGTTTTGAGGCGGTCGAGTACGGCGAGCTGCCCGGCGAGCTGCTGACCGCACCGGCGGGGGAGGGCGGCTTCGGTTACGACCCGATTCTGCGCCCCGTGGAGCTGAACGGTGAGAACGCCCTGTACGAGGGCCAGTACGCTGGCAAGTCGTGCGCTGAGATTCCCGCCGAGATTAAGAACTCGATTAGCCACCGTGCGCGTGCTTTTGAGGCGCTGATTCCTCAGATTGCTGCCGCGCTGACCTCCTAAAACCTCTGTCTAAAACCGTCGCTGAGGCGCCAGAGCATACTCGCTGTGCCTGTCTCACTGCGCCGGTCTGATGGGTGAAAACGCGGGGTTGGGTGCGATTTTTTCGCGCATCCCCCTAAAATCCCCCACAGAGATACCAATTAAAGGCACAATAGTGTGAGAAGCTTTACCTCAAGGTTAGTGACACCCAAGAAACTCGTCTGCTGAAGGTACCTTCGGCAGACGAGTTTTGCTATTGAAAAGCCTTTCAGTGGGGCATCCGCCCGATGCCCGCCCGTCACCGACCGCGGTATAAAACCTGCAGCGAAAGAGACACACCGATGCTCATCCTTCTTCTGCTGATGGCATTCGCCCTTGCCGCCGGATGCTGGGCGTACTCCTACGTGTGGCGCGGGCTGAACCGCCGCGTCATTGCCGCCGTGAAGGTGGTCGACCCGATGATTACGCTCGGCCCGTACGTCATGGTGGCGTGGGTGGCGTTCATGGGTCTAATCGCCACGAATATCTGGGCGACCGGAACCCTGCATACCGTGCTAACGATTAGTCTCTGGGTGGTTGCCGTAGGTTGCCTCGGCTGGGCTGGATTCTGGCTGCTCATGCACTGCCTGGGCGGGCAGACCCCCGGCAAGCGCCCGATGTGGTGGCGCGAGGCGGTTGCCGCTAAGTTCGCCTGGCGTAACCTCTCGCGTATGCCCGCCTACCTGGGCGCTCGCACCAGCATCCTGCCGGTGGAGAACCCGCACCTGACCAAGCCGTATTCGGGGTCGTGGACTCGCCCGCTCGGTGCGACCATGCCTGGGTACAGTTCCAACGGTGAGTTTATTGAGGGCTTTGACGAGTTCGGTCGCAAGATGCCGCGCCTCTACCCGGTGGGCCCCGAACCGACCATCTTTGAGATGGCGCGCTGGGGTAAGTCGGTGAGCTCCGATCAGCTGCTGACGACCTTCCTGCCGACGGCTCCGTTTGAGCGTCTGCGACTGCCCGGCACTATTACGGGCCCCTTCACCTTTGCGGGGGAGGTGCCGCACGGTGCGGTGACGAAGTGGCCTCGCCGCAGTGGCGCGAACCGCGCCTTCGGCTCCTACGCTCGTCTGGGTGAGATTACCGAACGTAAGGTGGAGCTGCTGGTTGACCACCGCATCATTGCGGCGCTGCAGACCACCCGCGAAAGCTACGAACGCCGACACAGCTGGATGCTCGCCTTCACCGATATCGCGGACGGCGACTTCACGATGGACGCCGATGAGAAGGGCAACCTGCGCATCACCTTCGGCATGATGACCGAGGGCTACGAGACTCCGTGGGTCTTCACCAGCACCCTGAAAGACAGCCCGCGCCTGCGCCGCAAGGTACACCACGCCATGAGGGAACGCCGCGTGCTCAAGCAGAGCAGCGGCGAGCTGATGGACTGGTACTTTGTGCCCAAGCTCAGCGAGTTCCCGCACGGCCCGGTCACGAATGAGCTTCCCGAAGAGTTCTACTTCAAATCCAATATCATGGTCACGAACCGTCACGAGAGCTCCTCGCGCGCCTCGGGTGATATGCACTAGGGTGATGCACACTAGGGGAACGCCTCAGCTGTGAGGTACCCAGAGTGGATACCTCGCAAGCGCACCCTAAAAATTCAGATACCCACAGATACTTACACGCCGGCTGCTACTCCATGGGGGAGTGGCAGCCGGTGCTTTTCTGCTGTTCCATTCTCTCGACCGCACCTAATGACGATGCAGACAGAAGCGGGCAACAAGCCACGATAGAATAGAAACTTAGAGCACTATGAGCGCAAGCCGGGGCGTTTCTGATTAGCCTCCGTTACCTTGCCGCGCTAAACACACAGTCATCACTTGCACACAGTCATCAAATGCCGAAAGGATTCCCGTGGCGTCTTCGAACTACACCGCCCGTCACCTCTCCGTGTTGGAAGGTCTGGAAGCTGTACGCAAACGCCCGGGTATGTACATTGGCTCCACCGACTCCCGCGGCCTGATGCACTGCCTCTGGGAGATTATTGACAACTCGGTGGATGAGGCGCTCGCCGGTTTCGGTCAGTCTATTCAGGTCATCCTGTACCGTGATGGTTCGGTTGAGGTACGCGATGATGGCCGCGGTATCCCCACCGATATTGAGCCGCGCACCGGCCTGTCCGGTGTGGAGGTCGTGTTCACCAAGCTGCACGCCGGCGGTAAGTTTGGCGGCGGCTCCTATAACGCCTCCGGTGGTTTGCACGGTGTGGGCGCTTCCGTGGTGAACGCGCTGTCTTCCCGCCTGGACGTGCAGGTGGACCGCGGCTCGAAGACCTACCAGATGTCTTTCCGCCACGGCATTCCCGGCCACTTCGAGTCCGGCCGCACCCCCAAGCCCGATGATCCGTTCACTCCCGCAACCGAGGGCACGGACGCCCTGCAGATTGTGGGTCGCGCTAAGCGCGGCGTGACCGGCACCCGTGTGCGCTATTGGGCTGACCCGCAGATTTTCACCCCCGACGCCAAGTTCAGCTACGAGGACTTGGCTGCTCGTGCGCGCCAGACCGCGTTCCTCATTCCGGGTCTGCGTATTTGCATCCGCGATGAGCGCCGACTGCCCGGCACCCCCGGTGAGTTGGATCCCCACGAGGAAGTTTTCCAGTACGACGGCGGCATTAGCGAGTTCGTCGATTTCTTGGCGCACGATGAGCGTATTACCGACACCTGGCGTTTTAGCGGCAGCGGCTCTTTCACCGAGACCGTGCCCGTGCTGGGTGAGGACGGCCGCTCGCAGCTGACCGATGTGGAGCGCGATTGTGAAGTGGACGTTGCGCTGCGCTGGGGTATTGGCTACGAGACGACGGTTCGTAGCTTTGTGAACATTATTGCCACCCCCAAGGGCGGTACCCACACTACCGGTTTTGAGCAGGGCCTGCTGCGCGTGATGCGCAAGCATCTTGCCGATAACGCCCGCAAGTACAAGGTGGGTAACGACAAAATTGAGAAGGACGATGTGCTCGCCGGCCTAACCGCCGTGCTGACCGTGCGTCTTGCCGAGCCGCAGTTTGAGGGTCAGACCAAGGAGATTCTGGGTACCCCGGCGGTTCGCCAGATCGTGTCGAAGGTCGTGGGAGACGCCCTGAAGGCTCGCCTGGAGTCGACCGCCCGTGCGGAGAAGGCTCAGGCGACCGCTCTGTGCGAGAAGGTCGTCTCTGAGATGAAGACCCGCGTCTCGGCTCGCATCCATAAGGAAACTCAGCGCCGTAAGACCGCGTTGGAGTCTTCGTCCATGCCCACTAAGCTGGTGGATTGCCGTTCGACCAATGTTGAGCATTCTGAGCTGTTCATTGTGGAGGGTGACTCGGCGCTGGGTACTGCGCGTCTGGCGCGTTCTTCTTCGTATCAGGCTCTGCTGCCGATTCGCGGTAAGATTCTGAACACTCAGCGTGCTTCGGTGACTGATGTGCTCGCGAATGCTGAGTGTGCGGCGCTGATTCAGGTCATTGGTGCAGGCTCGGGTCGTACTTTTGATCTGGACTCTGCTCGCTACGGCAAGGTCATTATGATGACCGATGCGGACGTGGATGGCGCCCACATTCGTACCCTGCTGCTGACTCTGTTCTACCGTTACATGCGTCCGCTGATTGAGGCAGGTCGCGTGTACGCTGCGGTTCCGCCTCTGCATCGCGTGGAGGTGGTGCGCCGCGGTAAGCCGAACGAGATGGTGTACACCTACTCGGAGAAGCAGCTGCATGAGCTTCTGGATTCTTTGCAGGAGCAGAGTGTGTCCTATAAGGAACCCATTCAGCGCTATAAGGGTCTGGGTGAGATGGACGCTGACCAGCTGGCTGAGACCACGATGGATCCGCGCCATCGTATGTTGCGCCGTATTCGCATTGAGGATGCGGAGGCTGCCGAGCGTGCGTTCTCCTTGTTGATGGGTTCTGAGGTGGCTCCGCGTAAGGAGTTCATCATTGCGGGTGCTCATCAGCTGGATACTGAGAGCATCGATATGTAGCTTGCGGCACTTTGCGGGGGAGCGGTGCTTGGCGTGTCACATTCCATGATTTTTCCGTGATAATAGTCACACTATTTCTTGGAAATCTCAGTAAAATCGGCATAATTTAGGCAAATTTAAGCTTTGAGCACTACTTGAACCGCCTGTCATATTCCGGGAATCTGTCACCAAAATTTTGCAGAAATAATATAAAAATGCAAAGTTTCACCGTAGTTCCGAAACTACCCCGTAACCCCGCAATGCGCCACAGCGTTTCGCCCCTCAATCCACCCGCACGCCGGGGGATAACGTTCAACGTACCTTTAGCGAAACGTCAAACAATAAACGTCCATACTATGCACAGCGTACTCACAGCTCCTCGGGAAAACCCTGTACCTTAGAAGCATGAGAGACAGTGTGTCAGTAACTCTCGTATGCCCTCCATCGATGGTGGACTACCCGAAATCTGGCACAAACACACATTAAGTACACACATAGTAAGGACCTATCAATGGATCCCCTTGATTTTGGTAGGTGGCAGTTCGGTATTACCACCGTCTACCACTTCTTCATGGTTCCGCTGACTCTGGGTCTGGGCCTTGTTGTGACCTACCTGTACATTCGCTACGTTCGTACCAAGAAGGACGAATACAAGCGCATGACGAAGTTCTGGGGCAAGCTGTACCTCATTAACTTCGCAATGGGTGTGGCCACCGGTCTGGTTCAGGAATTCCAGTTCGGCATGGCGTGGAGTGAATACTCCCGCTTCGTCGGCGACGTCTTCGGCGCTCCGCTGGCAATGGAAGGCCTCTTCGCCTTCTTCGTTGAGTCGACCTTCCTGGGTCTGTGGATCTTCGGTTGGGACCGCCTCAAGCCTGCTGTACACGCATTCTCGCTGTTCATGGCAGTTCTCGGCTCCTGGATTTCTGCATTCTTCATTCTGGTTGCAAACTCCTGGATGCAGCACCCCGTTGGCGCAGAAATGATTGACGGTCGTCCCCGAATGACCGACATCGGCGCTGTGCTGCTGAACCCCCTCGCATGGGTGACCTTCTCGCACGTCATCACCTCGGCTATCCAGGTTGCTGGTGGCTTCCTGGTTGGTATCGCATGGTACAAGCTGTGGCGCCGCCGCAAGGACGGCATCGACAAGGTCGTTGACGGCAAGGTTGTTGTTGGTGAGTCCGACAAGGGCGCACGCGACAAGGCTGACTTCCAGGTTTGGTTCAAGTCCCTGCGCCTGGGCGCTGTTGTGGGCCTCCTCGCCTTCGCAGGTATCGGCGCGTCCGGTCACATTCAGGCACAGATGATGATCCACGAGCAGCCCATGAAGATGGCTGCTGCAGAAGCTGCGTGCCACGACGGCACCTCCTTCTCCGTTCTGACCGTCGGTGAGCTCGGCGCTCAGAGCTGTGACAAGATCACCCCCGTCATCGAGGTTCCCGGCGTGCTGTCCTTCCTGGCACACGACAACTTCGACACCCCGGTGAAGGGCATCCAGACCCTGCTGCCCGAGTACGAAGCTAAGTTCGGCACCAACCTGCCCAACAACCCGCTCTACGGTGAGCGTGCAGGTCAGAAGATTGACTACCTGCCCTCCCTTGAGGTCTCCTACTGGGGCTTCCGCGGCATGATGGGCCTCGGCGGAATCGTACTGCCCTTCTACCTCTACGCACTGTGGGTAACCCGTAAGAAGGGCGTAGGCACCGTCCCCGAGTCCAAGCTGCTCAAGAACGTTGCTGTCTGGTCTATCCTGGCTCCCTTCTTTGGCATCGCACTGGGCTGGATCTTCACCGAAATGGGCCGCCAGCCCTTCGTTGTGGCTCCGAACCTTCAGGGTGATCCCTCGATTCACCTGTTCACCGCAGCAGCTATCTCCCCGGGTGTTTCCGGTGAAGAAATCCTCTTCTCCCTGCTCACCCTGGGCCTGCTCTACGGTGTGCTGATGGTGGTTGAGGTTTACCTGCTCATTAAGTACGTCAAGGCCGGTGTTGTGGCAGCAATGCCCGAGCTGGTTCAGTCGCACCACGAGGGCGAGTCCAACGACAAGTCCAAGCGCGATGTGCTGGAGTTCGCCTACTAGGCGGGTAAGGATTGATTCACCATGAACTTTGATTTCAATATCTTTGCCGGTCAGCCTGGCCTGCCCACCCTCTGGTTTGTCGCCATTGGCGTCTTCCTCATCATGTACCTGATTCTTGACGGCTTCGACCTGGGCGTCGGTATGCTGATGGGTTCCAAGTTCACTAAGAACGAGAAGGAACGTCGTCTGCTGCTGAACATCATCGGCCCCGTCTGGGACGGTAACGAGGTGTGGATTGTGTCCGGCGGTGCTGCTATCTTCGCAGCATTCCCCATCTGGTACGCAGCCCTCTTCTCGGCTCTGTACATTCCTCTGACCCTCGCGCTGGTCTTCCTGATTCTGCGCGTGGTCGCAATTGAATACCGCGGTAAGAAGAACGACGAGAAGTGGATCCGTAACTGGAACATCGCTCTGTCTGTTTCTTCCTTCTTCATCGCGTTGCTCGTCGGTGCTCTGCTGGGCCTGACCTCCATGGGTCTGCCCATCAACGACAATGGTGACCGCGTCGGCGGCGCCTTCGCATGGGTCTCCCTGCCGGTTCTGCTCGGCGGCCTGGGCTTCGTGGGCTTCGCTCTGGTTCAGGGTCTTGCCTTCATCGCCCTGAAGACCGACGGTGATATCCGCGACCGTGCCCGCAACACCCTGGTACGCTGGTCTCCCGTCCTGCTGCTGCCGATCGTTGCATGGGTTCTGGCACTGGACTTCACCACCGGTAACGGCGTCTCCTGGCTGTGCACCATCCTGGCTGTGGTTGCTGTTCTGATTGCTTGGATCTCCGCAAAGGGTGGCCGTGAGGGTCGCGCTTTCGCTGGTATGTCCGTGTTCCTCGCATTCGGCGCGCTGGCAATCTTCACCGCAATGTACCCGAACGTTCTGCCCTCCACCCTGGACCCGGCATACTCGCTCACCATTGCGAACGCATCCAGCTCCGAGTACACCCTGGGCGTTATGACCTTCGTGACCTGCCTTGGTCTGCCGGTCGTCTTCGTCTACCAGGCTTGGACCTACTGGGTCTTCCGTAAGCGTCTGCACGTGGATCACATCCCCGAGGCTCACGACGCTACCGAACTGGCTGAACTGCCGACCAAGTAGCCTGTAGCTGATTGAAGGATCCCCCGGATTTCTCTTCTGAGAAGTTCGGGGGATTTTTCTATGCCCGGATTTCTGCGCCTAGATTTTTGTGCCGGGAGGGAGGTCGGCCCTCAGAAAGTGGGAGGGGCGAAAAAATTTTTGATGCACACCCCCCCCCGAAATTCGAGCGCGACAGGGAGCGGAACGTGTAATGTGGTGAACAACTCACTCTTATGAAAGGTGATCAACGATGAAATCTCTCAACCGCCGCACCGGAACCGCCCCTCGTACCGGCACGCGCCGCCGCCTGCTCGCCACGGGTGCCCTGCTCTGTGTCGGCATCATGCCTCTGAGCGCATGCTCGCTCTTCAACCCGCCGCTGGAACGCGACGAAAGCGTCCACGCCGTCTTCGACGCGGAGCAGGACATCGTGAAGATGCCCCTGGACGATTACACCTACTACGAGCGCACTCACTACGAATACACGGCCTTTCAGATTGCCATGAAGCAGTGCTTTGCCGAACACGGGCAGAACTACACCATCCAGGCTCCCTATTCTGAAAACGCACCCCGCGGTGATTTGGGACGAAAGTACGGTCCCTGGAACGTCGAGTACGCCCAGAAGTACGGTTCTCAGAAGCGAGACCCCAACAACGCAGCCGCCCCCATCTCCTATAACTCGGGGGAGAGCATGAGCCCCGAGGACAAGCTTCGCACCGAATGCTACCCCAAGGCCCGCGAGGCCCTGGACGCCGCGGTGCCCGAAGGTAAGAGGCCCGAGAAGGAAGATCAGGCCACGTACATTCGTATCTCCACCGAGGCGGGCAATGCCGTTTACGGTAGCACGCTACACCGCGAGCTCGAAGAGAAGTGGAAGCAGTGCGTCTCAGACCGCGGCCTCACCCCTCGCTCGGCCGGCTCCGTCGCCGAGGAAACCCCGCTGGCTGAGCAGCTGAGCAAGAACGGCGGTTTCAACGAGCCCGCCTCCGAAGAGGAAATTCGCATCGCCACCATCCAGGCCGAATGTAACCAGCAGGTCGGCATGAGCAAGCAGCTCTACGACCTGGAGGCACAATACCAGATGCCGCTCATCCGCAAGTACCAGGCGCAGCTTGAGCAGGAACGCAAGGCAGAACGTGAGCGTGACGAGAAGTTCAAGCAGTACGTTCTGGAGCACCAGTAAACCGGGGCGCTAAAAGACAGCGCAACGAAATATAGCGCAGAGAAATAGACAGCGCTGACACAGTTCAGAAAGACACCGCCATGACCACTCACACGAAAAACCAAAACAGCGGGCACCGCTTTAGCGAGCGCATCGCCCGACCCCGCGTGCTCCTGCTGCTGGCTATTCTCGCCATCGGTTCGCTCATGCTGTCCTTCTACCTGGGCACCCGCTACGCCGCCACGGGCCCCGACCCGGCCGTGCAGGCGAAAACCGTGATCCCGGTCTGGGCGAAGGTCGAAGAACGCACCGTCAGCGAGGGCCTCGCCATCGCCGGAACCACCAAGGCTGGAGAGACCGCCCCGATTAGCGCGCGCACCAACGGTGAACCGGTGCTCGTCTACCAGAACCAGAAGCCCGGCAACGTGCTCAAGGCCGGTGACTTCATCGGCATTATTGGCGCCGACCCCGTCTTCGTGCTGGAAGGGCCGCTACCGCTGTACCGCGACCTCAACCTGGGCGATAACGGCGACGACGTGCTCGCCTTCCAGAAGGCACTGAACTCCGCCGGGTACGCCACCGCTCAGAGCGGCACCGTCACCGAAGACACCCTCGACGCCGTCACGCGCCTGCACCGCGCGCACCTGACCGGCGTGCCCAGCGAAGGGGTCACCAGCATTGCCCGCAACAACTACGCGATTCTGCCCGGCGGAAGCCACACCGTCACCGCAGTTGCGGCGGTCGGCCAGCTCATCAGCGACGGCAACCCCATCGCGAGTGTAGAAACCAGCGAACCCTACGTGGAATCCAGCGTTGAACTCGCCGTCGCCAACAAGCTCAAGGTCGGCGACCGCGTTAGCCTGCGCACCTCCACCGGCAGTGTGGAGGGCACCATCACCAGCATTGGTGAGCTGCAGAACGACCCCTCCAAGGGTGCGGCAAAGAGCGTGCGATTCAGCGCCGACGACCCGAGCAAGCTCACTCCGGGGCAGAGCGCATCCATCACCAGTAAGGGCAACACCTCAACCACCCTCGCCGTGCCGACTACCGCGGTACGCCAGGACTCCCAGGGCACCTACGTGCTCGTTGAAAAGGGCGGAAGCTCCACCTCGACCAGCAAGGATGCGCCCGCCACCGAACGAGTCAACGTTGAGGTTCTGCGCACCGCCGGCGGATACGCCGCAATCAACGCGAACCTCAGCGCGGGACAGAAGGTGCTTGTCTCATGAGCCGCCGTAAGATAACCCCAGACACAAGCCCAGGACGTGCGCCTACAATTGCGCCCAACGTAGCGTCCGCAGCTACACCTGCCGCCGGGCTCGGTACCGCGCCCGCTATCGAAATGCACGGCATTACCCGCATCTTCGAGGGGAGCGAACGACCCGTCCTCGATCGTCTCGACCTGGTGGTCGAACGCGGCGAATTCCTCGCCATTATTGGTCCGTCGGGCTCCGGTAAATCCACCCTGCTCAACGCCATTGGCCTGCTCGACACGCCCACCAGCGGAACCTACAGCCTCTTCGGCAAAAACACGGAAGGACTCAGCGACAGAGAACGCGACGAAATGCGCCGAGACCACCTCGGCTTCATCTTCCAATCCTCAAACATGCTGCTGGACGAAACCAGCACGACCAATGCCTCCATGGGTCTGCGCGTGCAGGGCGTACCCTACAGCGAGCGCCTGCAACGCACCGAAGAAACCCTAGAATTTCTGGGGTTGAGTGACCGCGCCAGCATCCGTACCCGCTACCTTTCCGGTGGCGAGAAGCAGCGCTGTGCCATTGCTCGTGCTCTCGCCACGCGTCCGCCGCTGATTCTTGCTGACGA
The DNA here is from genome assembly GCF_001548235.1 of Rothia mucilaginosa. Taxonomy (NCBI): domain Bacteria; kingdom Bacillati; phylum Actinomycetota; class Actinomycetes; order Micrococcales; family Micrococcaceae; genus Rothia; species Rothia mucilaginosa. The sequence goes on along the minus strand of NZ_AP014938.1, from coordinate 151,931 downwards.
GCCGACCGGCAACCTGGACAGCCACAATAGCGCCAAGGTCATTGAGATTCTTCAGCGCATTAACGCGACCGGCTGTACTGTGCTGGTGATTACCCACGACCCGGAGGTTGCCGCCGCCGCCCGCCGCGTGATCCGCATTGAGGATGGGCGGCTGCACGAGCAGAGCCGCGCCGACTTGGCTACGGTGCCGGTTGCCGAGGCTGTGCCGGCTGCAACGGACACCCCGGCAGAAGCCACGGTAGGTGCCCCGGTAGACGCCTCCGCCAGCCTCGCACCGGGGGAGAAGCCCGCTACGCATCGCCGCGGAAGCTTCCTCACCGACGACAGCATCGAGGCAATTTCCGCGCTCACCTCACGACCGCTACGCACCCTGCTACTGGGTCTGTCCTTCGCACTGGGCGTGGGCGGACTCATCAGCGCCTCCGGCATGAGCGAATCCGCCAGCTACCAGGTGAACCAGCGCCTGCTCGGATCCGAACAATCCACGCTCTACATCAGCGACCGGGACAATGACCAGAACGTGCTCGGAACCTACCGGCAGGGCGAATCCGCGCAGAATGTAGCCGACCGTATTAGCGCGCTGGACTACGTGAAGAACACCGGATTCGTCAGTAGCGTGGCACCCGCCGACGTGCGAATCACCCGATTCAGCCCCTACGAGGACGAACCCAAAACGGCGATTAGCCTCAGCTCCACCTCGAAGACCCGGCTCGAGCAAATCGGTGCCCGCATGAACCCCGAAACCCTGCGTGCGCTCGAACAGATGAACTCGACCCTCACCCATCAGAACGTTGCCGACCGTGAACGCTCCGAGCAGCTCTCCGGCGCTATCGTTTCGGTTTCTGCTGCCCGCGCCCTCGGCATTATTCCCGAAGATAAGGCGGCAGATAACGCCACAACCGAGCCCAGGCCCGGCGAGCTACCCACCGTCGAGTACGGCATTAAACTCGGTGGGCTGCCGCAGGTGGCACCCGGCGTGAGCATCTGGGTGGACGGTCAGCTGATGCCGGTCATCGGCCTCTTCGACCCCGGCAATAGCGGCTACGAATTCAGGAACTCGGTCATTGTCTCGCCGGGTGCACTTCAGCGCACCGGACGCGGCCAGGTGACCTACATCGCCGAAACCGAACGAGGCTACGGCAAGGCGGTCGCCAAGGCCATTCCGCTGGCCCTCAAACCCGCTGAACCCAGCCAAATCAACGTGGAAACCCCCTCCGACCTGCAGAGCCTACGCGCGTCCATCGCCTCGGACCTGGGTCTGTACGTGGGTGTGCTCTCCGGGATTCTGCTGGTGCTCGCTTCCCTCTCGGCGGCAACCGCCATGTACCTGTCCGTGCAATCGCGCACCGCAGAAATTGCGTTGCGCCGCGCCATCGGATCGAGTAAATGGCTGATTGCCCGCATCTTCCTCATGGAGGGCGTCATGCTCGGTGTGCTCGGCGGTTCCATTGGTGCCTGCTCCGGCATGATTGCGACCATTATTCTTTCGCTCGTGCAGGGCTGGCAGGCGGTTCTCTCCCCGGGATTCGTGGTGCTCGGCGTGGGGGTAGGCGCCCTCACCGGCCTGGTGTCTTCGGCGTACCCGGCGTGGGTGGCGTCCCGCAAGAGCCCCGCCGACGCGATGCGCGGCTAGAGATGATGCTGGGGAACCAGCCAATTAGCTGAAACCTGACTGGTCAAATAGGTATTAGATAGCCCAAGCCTTAAACTAATGGGAGGTAAAAACAGCAGAAGACTAAGGACAACACGTGAGTCGAACGCACACACCGCGTCATGCTGACAAACATCAGAATACCGAGGCGCCAGAGGTGACCGAAGGAAAGCGCAACGACCGCGCTGACCGTCGCCCGCCCCTGGGCCCTGACGCCCGTAAAACCCTCAGCACGTTCGGCGTCATCACCGCCGTGCACACCCTCGCAACGGTGCTTTTCAGTGCCGCCCTGGCTGTAATCATTGCCCGCGCGGCACACGCCGGTTTCGCCGCTGTCGCCGCCGAGCATGCGCGCCTCAAAGAGACCAGCGCCCCGGACGTGTACCGCGCCTACATTGAGTTCTCGGGCTCCGCGCAGGCGCAGCTGGAGGCGCACGGCGGCTGGCTGCTCGGCCTCGGCGGGCTCTTCGGGGACGTAGACACCATTACCCCCGGCCTGATTGCGGTCGCCGTCATTGCCCTGCTCGTCCGCTCGGGCACCGATTACCTGCTGGCTGTGAGCGCGCAGCGTGCCGCCTCCGGAGCGAAGTCTCAGATTCGTTCCTCGCTGCTCAAGCGTGTGCTTGCCACCGGTGGCGCAGACACCCCCGAAGGTACCGGCGCGACCGCTGTGCTGCTGTCCCGTGGCCTGAACGCCCTGGATGACTACTACACCAAGACCCTGACCGCGTTCGTTTCCACTGCGGTTGTGCCGTTCATCCTCTGGGTCGTTGTGGCGTCCCTGGACTGGATGAGCGCCATGGTGCTTGCCTGCACCTTGCCGCTCATTCCGGTGTTCATGATCCTGATTGGTAAGAACACTCGCGACGAAACCGCAGAAGCTCAGGCTGAACTGCACCGCCTCTCCGACCATATTCTGGAGCTGGTGCGCGGCCTGCCCGTCATTATCGGTCTGGGCCGTGAGCGTGCACAGACCCGCGCCATGAACGCGCTCGGCCAGCGTTACCGCGAACGCACCATGCAGACCCTGCGTAGCGCCTTCATGTCTTCGCTGGCGCTGGAGCTCATCACCACCATCTCGGTGGCGCTGATTGCTGTGCTGATTGGTGTGCGCCTGGTCAACGGCACCCTGGGCCTGGACACCGCAATTCTTGTGCTGTTGCTGGCTCCCGAGTGCTACCAGCCGCTGCGTGATGTGGGTGCCGCCTACCACCAGTCGGAGGACGGCGTTGCCGCCCTGCGTAGCGCCCAGAAGATTATCGATGCGCCCCTGCCCGCCGCCGCCGCGGACAGTGCTACACCTGAGAGTGAAGAGGCTCAGCCTTCCACCATTGAGGTTAAGGACCTGTCGGTGAGCTACCCAGCGCGTCCTGCCGTGCTGACTAACCTGTCCCTGAACCTGGACCGTCGCGTTACTACTGCCCAGGGTGAGCGCGGTGCGGTGATCGGCGTGATGGGTGAGTCCGGCTGCGGTAAGTCCACCCTGCTGAACGTGTTCTCCGGTGCTGTGCGTGAGGGTCTGGTGCCCACCGGCTCGGAGGAGCCCGTGCACGTGACCGGTAGCGTGACCGGTCTGGGAACCACTCTGGTTATTCCGCAGTCGCCGGTCTTCACTGCACCCACCGTGCAGACCGAAATGGCTCTCTACGCGCTGAGCGCCACCGAGGCGGAGCGTGAGCGTGCAGCTGCTCTACTCGGTGAAGCGATGGACTCCAAGAAGCTGTCCGTCACCGATGCCGAGTCCGCGCTGCTGGTTGGCCCACTGGCTCAGCTGGGCATGGAGAAGCTCACCGCCCTTGAGCCCGGTGCTCTCAGCGCGGGTCAGGCGCGTCGCCTCGCCGTGGCGCGAACCCTGGCTCGTGCCGAGGCTATCTACCGTGCGGGCGGTGAGCAGACCGTGCTGACGGTCCTGGTGGATGAGCCGACCGCGCACCTGGACGCCTACTCGGCATACCTGGTGACCCGCGCCCTGCACCGCCTGGCGGAACTTGGCGCAACCGTGCTGATTGTGACCCACGAGCAGGAGCTTGCCGCTGGCTGCGACACCCTCGTTCGTGCCGTGCAGACCGCTCGGGGCTACACCTGGACCGCCGAGGCGAACACCGCCCGCGTTGCGGTTCCCGCGCAAGCCCCCGCGCACCTGCTCAAGGATCGGGAAGAGTACGAGGCTGAAAGCACCGCCCCGGCGGGCGCCTCCGCAGCTGCCGAGGCCGAGGAAGCCGAGCCTGCCGGCCTGTTCGCAAGCCTGCGCACCCTGAAGGAGCTGACCGGTATTGGTGTTCGCGCCGCAACCGGCCCGGTGATTATGGCTGCGATTACGTCCCTGATGGCTGCGGCACTGACCGCGCTGTCCGGCTGGCTGATTGTTCGCGCCGCCGAGGGCCCGGCAATGATGTACCTGATGGTCGCCATTGTGGGCGTGCGTTTCTTCGGTCTGGGTCGTGCCTGCGCCCGTTACGCTGAGCGTCTGATGACCCACTCGAAGGTTCTTGCCGCCGCAAATATTCTGCGTCTGCGCGCCTGGGTTGGCGCATGGCAGAGCGTGAGCAGCGTGCGTGCCCTGCTGCGTGGTGACGCGCTGCTCGAACGCCTCGTGGGCGGTATTGATGAGCTGCGTGACGGCGTGCCGCGCGTTATTATCCCGCCGGCTGCGCACCTGCTGGTCATGACCGCGGCGCTGATTACGACCGCGTGCATCCTGCCGCAGGCTCTGATTCCGGTCCTGCTTGCCGTGCTGGTCAGCACCTTCGTGGCCCCGTGGATTGTGCTCCGCGCCGATGCCCGTGCGGAGGCGCTGGCTCGCCGCTCCACCGCGCAGATGCTACGCCTGGGTACCGGCATGCTTTCGGCTGCTGAGGATCTGCGCGCTAACGGGGTGGCAACCACCGCTGAGAAGGCTAACGGCGCACTGGACGCCGAGAACCTGTCCGCCCTGCAGAAGGGCTCGACCGCTCAGGGCGTGGGTCGTACCCTCGTGACCCTCAGCTGGTTCGGTGCGGCTCTGGCGAGCGCAGTCATTGCGTATCCGCTGGCTGTTGACGGCACCGTGCGTGCCCCCGAAGCAGCGATCGTGGTGCTACTGTGCACCGGCATGCTGGAAAGCTCCCTGGGCCATGTTGAGGCGGTCCGCTCCTGGCCCGCGTTCAGCCGCCTGCTCGCGACGATTGCTCCGAGCGTGCGCGACGTATCCCTGGAGGGTATTGTTGCCGTCTCGACCCTGAAGCGTTCCGTACCGACCGAGGCTGAGGTGGACACCCACGTTCTGCCGCGTCGTGCTGAGCGTCTGCGTGCCCGCGCGGAGGCCGAGATGGAGGAGCTGCTGGAAGCTGACCGTCAGCGCGCCCACCGCTTTGACCGCCCCGTATCTGCGGCTGATGCTCAGGCGGATTCTAAGGCTGGCTCTAAGTCTGGCTCTGTGCGCCCGCCGAAGCCCGGCGAACCCACCCTGGTCAGCTGCGGAACCCCGCAGGAACTCGGCGTGAAGGTCACCGACCCCGCCCCGGCACTGAGCCTGCAGGACGCTGCCGCCCGCTGGCCCGGCATGGATCACCCGGTCTTCACTGACCTGAACATGAACGCCCGCGCGGGCTCCTGGACTGCGGTGACCGGCCCCTCCGGTTCCGGTAAGTCTACCGTGCTTGCAACCGTTCTGGGCTTCTTGCCGCTGGAGTCCGGCCGCGTGCTGGCTTCCGGTGAGGTCCTGGAGGGTGAGCAGCTGCGCGGCTACGCGGCGTGGTGCCCGCAGGCGGCTCACATTTTCGAGTCGACCCTTGAGGGTAACCTGATGCTGGCTCGTGACCGTTCGGATCGCCCGAGCGAGGAAGAGCTGATTGAGGTTCTGCGCCGTGTGGGTCTGGGCGAGTGGTTTGACGCTCTGCCTCAGGGCCTGCGCACCCCGGTGGGTGCTGGCGGTTCCTTCCTCTCCGGTGGTCAGCGTCAGCGTCTGGCGGTGGCTCGTGCCCTGCTGGTGAACTCGCCGGTGCTGCTGCTGGATGAGCCGACCGCGCACCTGGACGCTGATTCTGCCCGCGCGCTGATGGCTGACTTGGATGCGGCGACCCGCTCCAGCTCCGTGGCTACGGTTCTGGTGTCGCACCGTCCCGAGGATATTTCTCGCTGTGATGAGGTGGTTCGCCTCTAAACGCGCCTCTAAACGCATCTGGCGCAGGCGCCACGTGCGGATTGCACATGAAGAAAGGCCCCGGTACATCAGTACCGGGGCCTTTCTGTGCGTTCATATCTCTGCTCGGATGTCTCTGCTCGGATAGTTCTGAGCGCTTATATCTCTGCGCGTTATATGTGCGCAGGTTCCTCGCGGCCTCGTCATCCCCGGATTCGTATAACCTAGGGTCGAAAGGCCACGAACCGCGCGCCTAGAAGAGCTTCTCACCCTCCGGGCTAACCGCCATTGCAGCAGAAACAGCCGCATAGTTCGGGCCCACAATGCCGATGCTCTGAGTGAGCATCACACCGGAACCGTCACGGGCACCGTGCTCGGTCGGCAGGGAACGAGCCACACCGCCGGAGGACGCCGCCTTCGCCGGGCCCACGCCCACCCACGCCAGAGCCAGCTGGCTCTCACCGGTGAGGAAGCGGTGCGCACGCACACCGCCGGTTGCGCGGCCCTTCTGCGGGTACTCGCTCAGGGCGGTGACCTTGGCGCTCGCCAGGCCGTCCTTGCCGTTGGTGACGGTCACGACCTCCGCCGCGTCGCCGGGCGCGGTCACACCCAGGGCGATGAGGCGGTCGCTGTCGGCAAGCTTGATGCCCGCGATACCGCCGCCGGTGCGTCCCTGCGGGCGGACCTTTGCCGCGTCGAAGGTCAGCAGCTTCGCGTCGCGAGTGACGAAGGTGAGCACCGCATCGTCGGTGGGGCAGGGGGCGGCGGCTACGATTTCGTCGCCGTCCTTGAGTTTCATGATGTCCCACTCGGTCTGGTTCAGCGGGTAATCCGGGTTCAGGCGCTTGATCACGCCGCCCGCGGTCGCCAGTGCCAGCACCGTGTTCAGCGGTACGAGGGCGACCAGCTTCTCATCCTTGGCGAGCTGAACCAGCTCGGTTGCCTTCACAGCTGAGGCCATGGAGGGGGTGCCGCCGTTCTCGTCCAGCACCGCAATGTCCATGACGGACAGACGCACCATGCGTCCTGCGGAGGTCACGGCACCGATCTCACCGCGCGCGGTGGTCGGCACAATCGAGGCGAACACGTCGTGCTTGAAACGTTTGCCGGGATCCACGAGCGCCTCGCGGATGGGTTTGCCGGGGGTTCGTCCCATCATGCCGGAGGCGGAGAGCAGCACCCAGCAGGGCTCGTCCGCGATTTCGAGGGCGAGGCCCAGGCTCTTCTTCGCCTTGGACTGCGCGGTGACTGCCTCAATGGCGACCTGCATGTCGTCCTTGGTTTTGAGCTGGGTGCGGCGGTCGGTGCCGTAGCGTTCGGCGACCTCGGCGAGCTCGTCAGAAACCAGTTCGCGCAGCGCCGCATCGGAGCCGAGGATGCGCTGCAATTCCGCGATTTCCTGCTGCAGGGTGTCGCGTTCTGCTTCCAGTTCCAGGCGGGAGTACTTGGTCAGCTGGCGCAGGCGCAGCTCCAGAATGTGGTTCGCCTGGGTGTCGGTCAGGTCGAAGACGGCCTTCAGCTTTTCGCGTGCCTGGGCGGTCTCATCAGACTCACGAATGATCTGGATGACCTCGTCAATGTCGAGGATCGCCACGAGCAGACCTTCCACCAGGTGCAGGCGGTCGGTGCGCTTGCCCAGGCGGAATTCGGTGCGGCGGCGGACCACGTTCAGGCGGTGGTCAATGTACACGCGCATCAGGTCGAGCAGGCCGAGGGTCTGCGGCTGACCGTCCACGAGCGCCACGTTGTTAATGCCGAAGGAATCCTCGAGCGGGGTGTGCTTGTAGAGGGCGGCGAGCACCGCCTCCGGGTTGAAGCCGTTCTTGATTTCGATGACGAGGCGCAGACCGTTGGTGCGGTCGGTCAGGTCGACCACGTCGGAGATGCCGGTGAGCTTCTTGGAGTTGACGCCGTCCTTGATCTTTTCGATGACCTTTTCGGGGCCGACCATGTACGGCAGTTCGGTGACAACAATGCCCTGCTTGCGGGGGCTGACCTGCTCGATGGCGACCTTTGCGCGGGTCTTGAAAGTGCCGCGGCCGGTTTCGTAGGCGTCACGGATGCCTCCCAGACCCACGATGGTGCCGCCGGTGGGCAGGTCGGGGCCGGGAATGAACTTCATGATGTCTTTGAGGCTCGCCTCGGGGTGGGCGATGAGGTGGCGGGTACCGGCGATGACCTCACGCAGGTTGTGCGGCGCCATGTTGGTTGCCATGCCGACCGCGATGCCGGTGGTGCCGTTGACGAGCAGGTTCGGGAACGCGGCGGGTAGCACGGCGGGCTGCATGAACTGGTTATCGTAGTTCGGTACGAAGTCAACCACGTCTTCTTCGAGGTCCGCGGTGAGCGCCTGCGCGGCGGGTGCCATGCGTGCTTCGGTGTATCGAGCGGCTGCCGGGCCGTCGTCGAGGGAGCCGAAGTTACCGTGACCGTCAACGAGGGGCAGACGCAGTGCGAAGGGCTGGGCGAGGCGCACCATGGCGTCGTAGATGGCGGCGTCGCCGTGCGGGTGGAGCTTACCCATGACCTCGCCGGTCACGCGGGCGCTCTTGACGTGGCCCTTGTCGGGGCGCAGACCCATCTGCTGCATCATGTAGAGGATGCGGCGCTGTACGGGCTTGAGGCCGTCGCGGGCGTCGGGGAGGGCGCGCGAATAAATCACCGAGTAGGAGTATTCCAGGAAGCTGGATTCCATCTCGGCGGATACGTCGATGTCGACGATATTCTCTACCACATCCACCGGGTAGTCGCTGACGGCGGATTTGGATCGGCGAGCCATATATCTCCTCGTGTCGGTGTGTTTTCGCTCCTCCTATTTTAGCGGGTGGGAGCGGGTCAGACGGGCTGGCGGGTCAGCGTCATCTATGGGGTGTGCCAAGGCAGTTGCAGGCAGTAACCGAAGCGTACCGGGGGAGCGCACGCCGTCATATGCGCATGTATTAGCGTGGTCAAGTAGCATAGCCCGGCTGGAACCCTCTAAGGTAGAGGGGAGTAACACCTAACCGCCTTCATCGTGTGCGCCGACCGACGTCGCCTCATGAAGGCACCGCATGAAAGAGGTACGATGTACGCCACCACCCCCGAACGCGAGCAACTGGTCGCAGACATTAAGCATGCCGGTTTCTACCCCGACCTCGTGCTGGAAGTGGTGGATGACGCGCTGGCGGGCATGAACCCGGACGCGCACTTCGTACAGCATGAAACCCACTTCTCACGCGATGATTTTCACCGCCACATCACCGTGATGGTGCTCTGCGGTGAGCACGTCATCTTTGCGCACCTGGACGACCAGCACCTTGAAGGTGACGCGCAGGGTACCGTGGCGCATGTGAGCGTGGAGGCGGTGCACCTGAGCGCCCTGAACGCGGTCACCATCAGCTACGGTTTCAGCCAGCCGCAGGCGTACAACGCCGGTAGCACCGCCCCGACTGAGATTTCCTTCCAGATTGCGTGGACCGGTTCGCTGCACATGGAGTTGGCTCCTGCCGGTTGCCAGGATCCGCAGTGCAATGCCGACCACGGCTTCACCGGCGATGCGCGCCGCGAGGACATTGCGGTGCGTGTTTCTGCGACTGCTGACGGCCCGGAGTCGGTTCAGCGTGCGCAGCATTTTGCGCGTGCTCTGCACCGTGCCCGCATGTACGCAACCCGCCGATAAACAGCACCGATAAGCACCGGCGATAAACACCCCGAGAGAGACCCGAGAGGAACCTATGACGGCCCCGTCCCGCACCGAACAGCCCACTCTGCACGATGTTCTGGGTGCGCCGTTGCCTCCCGCACCCGCCTACGGCAGCAATAGCATCGCCGATGTGCTGGAGTCCGCCTCCTCTCTGGTGGCTCAGCGAAGCCTGGCGCGCCCCGCGCACGCCCTGGACTCCGACCCGGCGTTCAACTCCGTTGCCGACCCGCTGAACCTTGCCGGTCGCCTCGCGGAGCAGGATGTTGACCCGGCGTCTTTCCGTCACGCCTGCGTGGTCATGGTGGACGGTCTGGGCGAGCAGCTCATCAACAGCTACGGCGGCTACGCGCCCGCCCTGCGTAAGACCCTGAACCTGGGCCCGCTGGACGCCGCGTTCCCCACCACGACCGCCGCCTCCTTGACCTCGCTGGGTACCGGTACGGCACCGGGCGCGCACGGCATCGCCGGTTACGAGGTGCGCAACCCGGCGGGCAATGGGGGAGCGGGCTCGGTCATGAACCACCTGTCCGGTTGGGACCAGTCGGTGGACCCGCACGCCTGGCAGCCGCTGCCGACCGTGCTGGAACGCCACCACACGAACCGCCGCGTGCTCACCATTTCGCTGGGTAAGTACCGCGGTACCGGCCTGACTGAGGCGGCGTTGCGCGGCGGCGACTTCGTGGATGCCGTCGGCTATAACGCCCGCGTCACTTACGCCCTGGAGGCGCTCTCCAGCCGCACCCCGACCACCGTGTACCTGTACTGGGGCGAGATTGACGCGGCGGGCCATCGCTACGGCGTGGGCAGTGACGAATGGCTGCAGCAGCTGGAGGAGCTGAACTCGGCGCTGAAGCGTCTGGCGGAGCGCGCCCCGGCGTGGGCGGCACTCTTCGTGACCGCCGATCACGGCATGGTGAACGTGCCCGAGCATCAGCGCATCGACTACTCGGGTGTGGAGGAGCTGACCCGCAACATCGCAATGACCGCCGGTGAACCGCGCGCCGTGCACCTGTACCTCGAAGACACTTCGGAGGCGGCACGCACCGCCACCGCCCAGCGTTGGGCGCAGTACTGGGGCGAGCGCGCCTGGGTGATTGACTCTCGCGAACTGATGCGTGCCGGCTACTTTGGCCCGGTCATTACGGATGCGGCGCGCGGCCGCATCGGCGATTTGATGGTGTGCGCTCGCGACGACTGGGCGCTGTACGATATGCGCCACTATCAGGAGCGTGCCCTGCACATGGTTGGTCAGCACGGTTCGCTGACGGACGCTGAGCGTCTGGTGCCGTTGCGCATGCTCAAGACTTTCTAAAGTACTAGTCTTCTAAAGCGTCAGAGGGCATAGGCTGAGAAGATCAGACTGAGAAGATACAGAAAACCGCTGGTTATTCGGGTGAATAACCAGCGGTTTTCGTATGTCTAAATGGCACTGTCTAAATGCTCTCGCCTAGATGCCCCTATCGGGCCGCGCGAGGGCGCTCGCTTACTTGCGGCTACCGAAGATGATGTCATCCCATGCCGGAACGCTCACGCGCTGCTTCTTCGAGGAGGAAGGCTTGGGCTTCTCCTCAGATGCAGGCGCGGCGGAGGGGGGCTCGGCCTGTGCTTCAGTAGCGGGCGCCTCAGTAACGGGTGCCTCAGCAACCTCAGCAGCGGGTGCGTCCTCGATGGGTGCCGGCAGGGTGAAGGACTCGACCGGAACGGAGTCAACGGGTGCTTCCGAATCCACAGCCAGCGAGTCGGTGGTTTCTACGGTGGGCTCGGGTGCAGCAGGTGCTACCGGGGCAGACGCAACAGGTGCCGCAGGCGCAGCCGGTGCTACAGGCTCAGTGGGCTCGCGGTGCACGAACACCTCGGGCTCCTCAACCTGTGCCGGGCGCACCGAGCGGGCGCGCTCCAGAAGCTCCTTGAGCTTACGCTCGTCAGCGCTCTCAGAGGAAGTAAGGGGTGCCGGTGCGGGCTCGGGTGCCTTGGGCAGGCGGGCGGGAGGAACCTCCACGGGAGCCTTCTTCGCGGCGGCGGCGACAGCGTCCTCACTATTGCCCATCAGGAAGTACGCCGCCTCATTCGACGCGTACAGGCCCTGGTTCGCCGGGTTGTACACCCAACGTGCGGGGAAGACGACCTGCGCGGGCAGGTTCTGACGCACCGAATCCTTCAGCGCAATATCAACCTCAACGCGCCACTGGCCGTTCTCCTGCTGGCGGGTGGTCCAGTCCTGGGTTGCGTCCTCAAAACCGTAACGCTCGGAGACTTCCTCAATGCGGGCGCTCAGGGTCACGGGAATCTGTGCGGTACCCGAAGCGGAGCTGCGGCGACCAATCTTCACGCTCTGAGCGGCACGAATAATGTGGGCACGCTCAGCAACAATCGGCCACTCGTAGCGGCGCACGCGCTCCGGCTCCCAACCGGACTCTTCAGCGATTTCCTCAACGGAGGCACCCTGACGGAAACGGGTCTGAATATCGCGCGGACCGTAGGTGCCCTTAGCGCCCAGACCGCGGGCGGGCTGAATACGGCGAGCCTTGGTGATGCTCGTGCGCAGGTTCGCGTCAATCGGCAACAAAAAGCGGGTGCCGTCAGCAGACTCAAGCACCAGATTTTCGCCGTCATCGTGAACGCCAATCAGACGCAGTTCAAGCATGAGAACCTCCATAGGTGAACCGGACGCGTTCGTGAATGTGTTGCACGGAACGCAAACTACCTACCAGGGTACCGTGAAAGCGCGGTAAATCAGTAGCGGAGGCGGGATTTTCACCAAAAAAAGATGTACTTTTCGCACCGAAAAAGCTAGAATGTGACGCCTAAACAGTCCAAAGCCTACCCAGGATTAGACAAATAGGGTGCCAATGGTGAACAATACCTGGCATGCCGTCAGGGTTAATTACACACCAGCGGCACCTAGAGCACTCAATAAACCAGCGTGGCCTAGTCCCAACACACAGCCACAGAACCAACGGAGCGTGAAAGTTTGGCAACTGATTACGATGCACCTCGCAAGCAGGACGAAGAGCAGAACGAAGAGTCCTACGAGGAGCTGAACGCCCGCCGTTCCGAGATGCAGTCCGGTGCGGTGGATGAAGACGAGAACAGCGCAGCAGAAAGCTTCGAGCTGCCCGGTGCTGACCTCTCCAACGAGGAGCTGAACGTTGTTGTTCTGCCCGCTCAGGACGACGAGTTCACCTGCGCATCCTGCTTCCTGGTGCGCCACCGCTCGCAGATTGCGCGCGAAGAGGGCGGCCTGTCCTACTGCATCGAGTGCGAGGGCTAAAACTTTAGGGAAGGGATAACACCCACCCGACATACACCTCATGACGGGGCGAGTGCCGAGTGCACCCGCCCCGTTGAGTATGTGAAAGCCGCGCACGCAAGAATAGCGCCGCGTCGCATCCAACGCGGCACAGCGCGTGCTGAACGCGAACACACAACGAAAACACCCCGCAGTAGAGCCTCAACACAGCGCGAGGTAATGGCACAGACACCCGCGAAAGGTTAGAGTATTGACCATGATGACCCCCGTAAACGTCCACATTAAGCTGCTCGACCCCGAGCTGCCCGCACCCGCCTACGCAAAGCCCGGCGACGCCGGCGCTGACCTGCGCTCCCGCGTCGACTTCGAGCTGGAACCGGGCGAACGCGCCCTCGTCCCCACCGGCGTGGCAATCGCCCTGCCCGAAGGTTACGTTGGTCTGGTGCACCCGCGCTCCGGCCTGGCAACCAAGAACGGTATCACCATTGTTAACGCACCCGGCACCGTTGATTCCGGCTACCGCGGCGAGCTGATGGTCACCCTGCTCAACACTGACAAGACCAAGTCCTTCCACGTGCAGCGCGGCGACCGCATTGCCCAGCTGATCATTCAGAAGTACGAGCACGCAACCTTTACCGTGGTGGACGAACTGGATCAGACCGAACGCGGCTCCAGCGGCTTCGGCTCCAGCGGAATCCACTAGTCTGCTCTCACCGCGAAAACTGCACGAGAGAAGAGAAGAAACCCCCGCACCCCGCGTGCGGTGAAAGTAGGAATACCATGTTCGGATTTGGTAAGAAGAAGCGCGCCGAGGAGGCTGAAAAGGCCGCCATCGACAAGGCTGTCGCCGAAGAGATTGAGGAGACCAACGTCGAGGTTGAGGAGCTGAAGGAAGAGGAGAACTCTCCCGAGGTCATCAAGTACGACCGCGTCAACGGCCCGCACGACATTGAAGAAGTCACCGCCGAAGACCTCGAAGACTACGTCGACCTGGGTGCACTGCGTATCAAGCTGCTCGACGGCATGAACCTGCGCCTCGAAACTGACGACGCAACCGGCGCGGTTATCGCCGCAACCATCACCCGCGACGGCGCGACCCTGCAGGTGCAGGCATTCGCCGCACCGCGCACCACCGGCATCTGGGACGACATCCGTCACGATCTGACCGAGTCCGTCGCATCCCAGGGCGGCATCGTCGAAATCTACGCCGGCGTATTCGGTGCCGAGATGCTGACCCGCCTGCCCGCCGTCACCCCGGACGGTCAGCCCGGCGAGCGCATCGCCCGCTTCGTGGGTGTGGACGGCCCCCGCTGGTTCCTGCGCGGCGTCATCTCTGGCGCGGCTGTGCTCGGTGACGATAAGGCTGCCGCCTCCGTGGAGGAAGTCTTCCGCACCGTCGTGGTGGACCGTGGCGACGACCCGCGCCCGCCGCGCGAGCTGCTGCCCATGACTCTGCCCGCCGACCTGGTCGTTGCGGCTGAGGAAGAGCCCGCCGTGGAGGAAGAAACCGAGAACGAGCACAGCAAGCTGCGCCCGATGCCTCGCCGCGGCCCTGAGATTACCGAGATTGGCTAATGCCTGAGTTTTCGAACTACCCGAGTGCGCTCGCGGTTCCTGAGGAGCAGATTCTTGCTCCCGGGTACCCCGAGCGCTTTCGCGTACGCCTTGCCGGACGCGTGGAGCAGGTATGGCTGCCTGCGCTGCAGGATAAGCCGATGTACCGTGCCGAGCTGGTGGTGGCTAAGTCGAAGCCCCTGCAGTGGTCGAGTCCGCTGGCGCTGATTGGTATGCCGATTGTGGAGCCGCCCGGTGAGGATTTCGAGGAGGAATCCGAGGACCCCGAGAAGCAGCACCACCTGAACACGGCGTCTTTGGCGACCGTGGCGGTGCAGGAGCCTCACGAGGTGTCTTTCCCGCCGTATGCGCCGTTCAACCCGGGGGATAGGGTGCTGCTGAAGTGGCAGGGGCAGCGGATGGTGCCCGGCGTGCTTGCCGGTGCGTTGTTACGCTGTTCCGGGGTGGTGTCTGTGAGGGCACATCAGCCGGTGATTTATAACCCGCGCTATGAGATTGTGCCGCAATTCTTTGCTGAGAAGGGAAAACATGAGCGCTGAGCAGTCTTCGACCCAGCCCGATCCGAACGCTAACCCCGCATCTAGCCCGGTTGCTGACCCGGCGCAGGAGGAGAATCAGCTGGCGCAGAGCCTGAGCGCCTCCATGGGTGCGAATATGCGCCGCACTGCCAACGGTGATGTGGATATTCTGCACGCTATCGGCGGCTGGCGCGGCCTGGTGGAATCCTCCCTGCCCGCTGTGGCGTTCCTGGTGTTGTTCACCGTGACGAAGGAACTGAACCTGTCCCTGATTGCGGCGTTGGCTGCGGCGGGTGTGTTCACGCTGATTCGCCTGGTGCAGGGCTCTAAGCTGGTGAGTGCGCTGACCGGCCTGGTGGGCGTGGCAATTTGTGCGTTTGCCGCGTACCGTACCGGTAATGCGAGCGACTACTTTGTGGTGGGCTTCTGGACGAACGGCGTGTACATTCTGGCGTATCTGCTGTCGATGCTGGTGCGTTGGCCGCTGATGGGTCTGATTTTCGCGGTGATTCGCGGTGAGGCGCTGAGCTGGCGCCAGAACCCGGTGCGCCTGCGCCAGTACATGCTGGCGACCTGGATTATTACCGTGCTGATGATGCTGCGCCTTGCCGTGCAGGTGCCCCTGTATTTTGCGAATAATGTGGAGGCGCTGGGTGCGACCCGCCTGATTATGGGTCTGCCGCTGTACGCTTTGGGCGTGTGGCTGGCGTGGCGTGTGTCGGCTCCCGAGGAGGCGCTGGTGAGCGAGGACCCCGAGGCTGCCGAAACTGCCGAAGTTGACGGTTCAGAAAGCCGCTAACTCCACAACTTCATACGTAGAAGAACTTCATAGAAGTACGCGAAAGCCCCGGTACCCGTGACCGGGGCTTTCGCCTCCTCAAAAACTTACGTATAAACGCTATGCGAACAGTGCTATGCAAACAGTGCGCGGATCTGATCCTCACCGGCAATGGTCGTGATGAAGAACAGCTCGTCGCCGCCCTCAATCGCCACGTCGGCACTGGGCGGGATTGGCGCGCCGTCACGCAGGATCGCGGTGAGCACCGTATCAACGGGCCACTGCACGTGATCCACGCGGTAACCGATGACGGGGTGGTCATCCGGCACGGTGTACTCGGCGAGGGTCGCGCCGCCAGCCTGCAGGGTCAGCAGGCGCACCACGTCGCCGACTTCCACGGCTTCCTCAACGAGGGCGGTCATCAGACGCGGGGTGGACACGGCAACGTCCACGCCCCAGGAATCATCAAAGAGCCACTCATTACGCGGGTTGTTCACGCGCGCCACGGTGCGCGGCACACCAAACTCACTGCGCACCAGCAGGGAGACCATCAGGTTTGCCTTATCGTCACCGGTTGCGGCAACGACCACGTCCGCCTTGTTCGGGTGCACCTGGCGCAGTACGGACAGTTCGCAGGCGTCACCAATATGCCAGCGCACGCCGGGCAGATCGGCGCGCTTCTTGACTTCGGGCTTGGAATCGATGATGGTCACGTCGTGGCCGTTCATCATGAGCTCTTTAGCGATGGAGGCACCCACGGAACCGGCACCAACAATGAGGACCTTCACTTACTTCTCACCTTTCGAGGAATCACGATGGCGGCCGATGAGTTCGAGGGGGTCGGGCAGCTCCGGGGGAGTGTCACCGAGGTGGAATTCATGCTCGATAACGGGGCCGTCGTTGTGCGCCTGCTCGGCGGGTTTCTTCGGGGCGTGGGGGTGCTTGCGGTGGCCCGAGGCGGGGGCGTAGTTCGCCTCCACTTCTTCGTCTTCAACGCGCGGCGGGCGGGAGAGAATACGGGTTACGTCCGCAACGTCGTCGGTGCGCATCATGACGTGCACACTATCGCCCTGCTGGTAGGCGGAATCCGGGCGGGGGAGCATGCCCTCACCAAAGCGGGTGATGTAGGCGATGCGCACCCCGGCGGCACGTTCGATACTGGTCAGGGCGTGACCCGCCCAACCGTCGTCGAGCGGAATTTCGGTGAGCATGAGGCGGCCCGAGGGTTCGCGGAAGTCGCCCTTGAGCGCCTGCTCGGGTAGCAGACGGCGCAGCACCTGGTCGGTGGACCAACGCACCGACGCCACCGTAGGAATACCCATGCGCTGGAAGAACTCGGCGCGGTTCGGGTCGTACACACGCGCCACAACGTTCTTCACCTTGAACATTTCACGCGCCACACGGGCGGCAATAATATTCGAGTTATCGCCCGAAGAGACCGCGGCAAAAGCGTACGCCTCGGTAATACCGGCACGCTTGAGGGTGTCCTCATCAAAACCAACACCGGTAACCAGGCGGCCCTCAAAGCCCTTACGCAGCGGCTGGAAAGCACGTTCGTCCTGGTCAATGACGGCGACCGTATGCCCCGAAGCTTCCAGAGTGCGCGCCAACATGACGCCCACGCGTCCGGCACCCATAATGACGAAGTGAGGCATACATCCCTCCGAGTGTTGATGTTTTACGGTGATAAGGCGTTACCGCCTACCTCTACCAGTGTAATGGGCGGGTGAGCCTCCACGCCGATGCCCCGTGATATTCCGCTCGCAATGCCCACTATTCGGCTGAATAAAATTGAGCTTTGAAGCCGCGACCGATAGCCTTAACAGCGTGAGGAATCGTTGGGATAGGATGCGCATCGCCCTGACCGGTCAGCCGGTCAGCACGCGAAATCTTTCGGCAGTCGCGCTGCCGAAGCGCTACGCCCTGCCTCTTTTCGGTGCCGACGGCATCTCTTCGGTCGCCTACGCAGCCGACCAGATGATCCTGACCCTTGCCGCTGCGGGTGCATCTGCGCTCGCTTTTTCACCCTGGATTGGTTTGGGTGTGGCGATGGTGGGTCTGCTGGTGATTGGCACGTACCGCTACAACATCAACCAGATTGCTTCTGAAGGCGATATTCAGCTGGTGCACCGCAAACTGGGTGCGCTGCCGTCGATTGTGATGGGTGCATCCTCGCTGATGGACTATATGCTCACGGTGGCGGTGTCTATGTCTTCGGCGTCCTCGTTTTTGGTGGCGTTGTATCCGCAGATTCAGGATTGGCGCACGCACATTGCGGTGCTACTCATTGTTGCGCTGACGTTGTTTGCGCTACGTGGCGTGCAGTTGCTGGGCAAGATTGCGTACTGGCCGCTGTATGTTTTCTTGGCACTGTTGGGAGCGACCCTCATTGTGGGTTGGATTCGTGCCGCCACGGGTACTCTGCCACTGGCTGAGTCTGCGACCTACGTGATTGCCCCCGAGCTCGAGACCCATTCGCTGGAGGGTCTGGCGCTGATGCTGCTTCTGGCGCGTTCTTTCTCTGCCGGCTTGGTGGCGTTCTCGGGTGTTTCTACGATTTCTAATTCGGTGAAGTATTTCCGCCGCCCGAAGAAATATAACGCGGCGGTCACCATGATGCTGATGGGCCTGATCACCTCGGTCCTGCTGGTGAGCCTGCTCGGTTTTGCGGCGGCAACCCGCGTGCACATGGTGCACGATACGACCCGTTTCTTGTTCATTGACGGGCACACGCCGGGGGAGTACTTCCACCAGAAACCTGCGCTGTACCAGGTGGCGTTGGCAATTTATCAGGGCGTGCCGTTCTTCGCGCAGCTGCTGGTATTCGCCACGGTGGGCGTGCTGATTATTGCCTCGCTGACGGCGTTTACGGGCTTCCCGGTGATTGCTTCGTCGCTGGCCGACTACCAGTACCTGCCGGTGTTCTTCCGCAGCGTGGATTCGCGCGGCCTGTACGCGAACGGTGTGCTGGCGCTGTCGGCATTCTCAATTTTCCTCACCACCGTTTTCAACTCGGACGTGTACTCACTGATTCAGCTGTACATCGTGGGCATGTGCCTGTCGATGGTGCTGGTTCAGCTGGCGGTGGTGCGCTACCGCATGCGTCTGCTGCGCATTACCCTGGCGCAGATGCCGCGCCGCGCCCTGCTGCGCGATATTGCGGTCTCTGCGGTGGGCGTGATGGTGACCGCCGCGGTGCTGGTCATCGTCGTGGTGACGAAGTTCGCCGCCGGTGCGTGGCTCTCCCTTGGAATGATTGCCCTGATGGTTGGAGGTATGGTTGTGACTCGCCGCCACTACGATGCTGTGGATGCCGCCCTGGACATCCCCCTGAACGCTGAATCCGTTGCGGATGTGGCGGCCCTGCCTTCGCGTGTGCACGCCATCGTGTACGTGGAGCGTGTGCGCCGCCCGGCGGTTCGTGCCCTCTCGTATGCGCGTGCCGGCCGCCCCTCCACGATTGAGGCGCTAACGGTCAACAATGACCGCGCCGCTCTGGAAGTCGTGAAGAAGCGCTGGTATGCCCTGGGCATTCCGGTGCCGCTGTCGGTGATTGATTCGCCGTACCGTGACACGGTGGAGGCTCTCGTTTCGTATGTTCGCCGCCGCCGCAAGAAGTCACCGCGCGATATTTTGGTGGTGTACCTCCCGGAGTTTGTGGTGAAGCACTGGTGGCAGCGTATTCTGCACCGCCGCACGGTGCGCCGCCTCAAGCAGGCGCTTTTGCACGAGCCTGGCGTCATGACGGCGACCGTGCCCTGGGCGATGCACGAGGATGAGGTGTATGATGAGATTTTTGATCAGCGTTTACAAAGCGAAGAATCAACGGTAGAAGCAGAAGGCCCAACGGAAGCTGTCGCCCCGAAGATTACTCGTTCAGCCGGTGGTGGCCGCGAGCTGATTCAGAGCAACCGCCACGCGGTGTACCGCGGTCGCCTGCACGAGGCGGACGCTGTGGCGCGCGAGAAGAAACGCCAGCCGTAATAATCGCCTGGTACCTAGAAATAATTGCCCGGTACCCAGAAAAATTGCCTAGCGCCCAGAAATAATTGCTCGGTGCCCAGCCCGGTCAATTGCCCTGCAACTTTGCTTGAGCACCCCGCATAGCGCCTGGACTTTGCCTTTTGCGACTGATGAGGCGCCCCTTGTGGGGCGTCGGAACCGGAGTAAAGGTACAATCCGGTGTAAAATAGTTCACATTAAGTGATTCTTTAGGAGACAATGCTGTGACTCACACTGCTACCACGCCTGCCGCCTCCAACAACGTAGACGGATACAGCGTCGGGCAGACCCTCACCGTCACCTGTGAGGCACCCGCGCACGGTGGCGCCTTCGTAGCGCGCACCGAACAGGGCGTCATCTTCGTGCGTCACGGCATCGTCGGCGAACAGGCAGAAGTGCGCATCACCGCAATCGGCCCCAAGCGCCGCTTCTACTTCGCAGACGTCATCTCCGTACCCGTACCCTCCCTGGCGCGCCGCCCCCACCCCTGGATCCAGGCGGATGCGCTCGCCACCGAAGAGGAACGCGCCGCAGCAACCGGCGTACCCGAACTGCTCGGCGGTATGGAATACGGCCACATCAGCCTGGCTGAGCAGCGACGCTACAAGACCGATATCGTCCGCACCCAAATCAACCGACTGGGCGGCCTGCCCCTCGAATCGCCGCTGCTGACCAACCTCATCGTTGAAGAGCTGCCCCTGCGCGATAACAACGAGGGCCTGTCCTGGCGTACCCGCGTGCGCTACAACGTGACCAAGGTCCGCACCCAGCCCGGCGACGAGCCCAGTAACGAGCCCAGTAACCAGAAGAGCAGCGGCAAGGAGAACTCCGCCGTCACCTGGCGCATCGGTATGCACCCCTACCGCGCCTCCCAGCCCGTACCGGTCATCGACTTTCCCCTCGCCGCCACCGAACTGCGCAACCTAGAGCTTGAGAAGCTGAACCTGCGCGGCGTACGCGAAGTCGAGGCAACCGTCTCCTCCCGCGGCAGGGTCCTCTTGCAGTTCATTATCGACCCGCGCTTCTCCATCGAAGAGGTCGCCAAGGACATCGAACAGCAGGCATCCGACGCCTGGGGACTGCTCGCCAAGCGCAAGATTTCCCTCTTCTTCACCCCGCAGCCCACTTCCAACGGCAAGCCCAAGCGCGGCCGCCCCGGCTCCTCCCACAGCCCCTACCGCCGCGTACCCGAAGGCGACCAGCTACTCGGCGCGGGCCTGCGCTCCGTCACCGAAGAAGTCACCTTCGGCTCCCGCCGATTCAGCTACCAGGTGTCTGCCGGCGGTTTCTGGCAGATTCACCGCGCCGCCCCCTCCACCATGGTCGGAACCATGCTCACCATGCTCCGCCCCCAGGAAGGCGAATGTACCCTCGACCTGTACGCCGGCGCGGGCCTGTTCACCGCCGCGCTCGCGGATGCTGTGGGTGCAACGGGTACCGTCGTCAGCATTGAGGGTTCCCCGGTGACCCATAAGGATGCGCGCTCGAACTTCGCGCCGGATGGCTGCTCCCGCACCGAGAACTCGGCGAACACCCGCATTGAGGTGATTCGCGGCGACGTGGCACGCCACCTGGTGGATTTGAAGACCGCCCTTGAGTTTGGTGAAATCCCCGCCATTGATGCGGTGGTCCTCGACCCGTCCCGTGAGGGTGCGAACCGAACCACCCTGGAACGCCTGGATGCGCTGGACCCCAAGCGTATTCTGTACGTGGCGTGCGACCCGGCATCCCTGGGTCGTGACACCGGTATTTTGCGTGAGTTGGGTTGGGACATGGTGCAGCTTCGGGCGTTTGATATGTACCCGAATACGCATCATGTGGAGTCGGTGGCGCTTTTTGAGCGTGCCCCGGCGAAGCCTCGTCCGCGCCGCCGCCGCACCACGTAGCGCGCAGCTAGCTGCCGTAACAAAGAAGCAAATAATCGCAGCGTTGGGCGGGTTGGGCTGTTCACCAGCCTGCCCACTAGGGGTTATTTCAGGCCGTTTTCGCTCAACCCGGTGCGTCTTGCTCTGCGGGCGCATAAATCTGCTTTTTAGCACCGTAAACGGTAGAATCATTGAAGAACCAACGCACGGAATGAGCCGTGCCCCAACCTTGAGGAGTGTGGGTGTATGCCCGCTGAAAACGCATTGCCGCAGGAGGAGACCCCGAATAGCGCCGCCGGTGGCGCACCCACCGCAGACTACAGCATTGGCGATGGTGCCACTGCCAAGTTGCTCCCGGGTATTCAGTCTCCGGCGGACCTGCAGAACCTCAGCTACGAGCAGCTGGAGGAGCTCTCTAAGGAGATCCGCCAGTTCATCGTGACGAATGTGTCGGCGACCGGCGGTCACCTGGGCCCGAACCTGGGCGTTGTGGAGCTGACCCTCGGCATTCACCGTGTCTTCGAATCTCCCAAGGACAACATTCTTTTCGACACCGGCCACCAGTCCTATGTGCATAAGCTGGTGACTGGTCGTCACGCGTTTAAGACTCTGCGTCAGAAGGGTGGCCTGTCGGGTTACCCGGATCGCGGCGAGTCTGAGCACGACATTATTGCTTCTTCGCACGCCTCCAGCTCGATTTCTTGGGCTGACGGTATTTCTCGCGCGCACAAGCTCAACGGTGAAAATGACCGCTACACCGTGGTTCTCATTGGCGACGGTGCGCTGACCGGCGGCATGGCGTGGGAGGCTGTGAACAATATTGCTGCCGACCGCACCCGCAAGGTCGTGATTGTGGTCAACGATAACGGCCGCTCCTACGCGCCGACCATTGGCGGTTTCGCGAACCAGCTTTCTGAGCTGAAGCACGGTGTGCAGCAGCAGGTGGATCGTGTGCGCCTCGACCACCGCTACGACCACGCCCTGGATGCGGTGCGCATCGGTCTGCAGCGTGGCGGCCCCGTCGGTCAGATGGTGTACCGCGGCCTGCACGGCATGAAGGCGGGCATTAAGGACGTCGTCGTACCCAAGGGCATTTTTGAAGACCTGGGCATGAAGTACGTGGGCCCCATTGACGGCCACGACCAGCAGGCTGTGGAGAACGCACTGACCGCGGCGAAGAACTACGCCGGCCCGGTGATTGTGCACGCTATTACCGAGAAGGGCCACGGCTACGCGCCCGCCCGCGCGAATGAGGACGACCAGTTCCACGCGGTGGGCCAGATTGACCCGCTGACTGGTGAGGACGTTTCGACCAGCACCTCCGAGTCGTGGACCGGTGTCTTTGGCCGCGAAATCGCAGATATTGCGGATGAGCAGGAGAACGTCGTCGGTATTACCGGCGCGATGCTCATTCCCGTGGGTCTGCGCGAATTCCAGAAGCGCCACCCCGAGCGCGTTATTGACGTGGGTATCGCTGAGCAGCACGCCGTGGCGATGAGTGCCGGCCTGGCGTACGGCGGCATGCACCCGGTGGTTGCCCTCTACGCAACCTTCCTGAACCGCGGCTTTGACCAGCTGCTCATGGACGTTGCCTTGCACAAGGCGGGCGTGACCGTGGTGCTGGACCGCTCCGGCATTACCGGCCCGGACGGCGCAAGCCACCACGGCATGTGGGATTTGGCGATGCTGCAGTTCATCCCGGGTCTGCACCTGGCGGCTCCGCGTGATGGCGCGACCCTGCGCGAAGAGCTGCGTGAGGCTGTAGCTATCAACGACGCACCGACCGTGATTCGCTACCCGAAGGGCTCCGTGGGCGAGGACATTCCCGCCCTGGAGCGTCGCAGCGACGGTGTGGACGTGCTGGCACGCACCGGTGAGCCCCACCCGGAGACCGGTCAGCGTGACGTATTGTTCGTTGCCGTGGGCGCGATGGCTCGTGTGGCTCTGGAAGCTTCGAAGGTGCTTGCCGCCGAGGGTATCCAGTCCACCGTGGTTGACCCGCGCTGGGTGATGCCGGTGCCGTCTTCGGTTATTGAGTTGGCTCGTGATCACCGCATTGTGGTGACCATTGAGGACGGCGTGCGTTCCGGCGGCGTGGGTTCGCGCATCCGCCAGGAAATGCGTGCGGCTGGCGTGGATACCGCGCTGAGCGAGCTGGGTCTTCCTGCGGAGTTCATTCCGCACGCTTCCCGCGAGCAGATTCTTGAGGAGGTCGGCCTGACCGCGGAAACCATTATCGCGGATCTGCGTGCGCAGCTGGCTGGCGATAAGGTGCCGTTCGCTCGTGAAGAGGGCCAGAAGCCGCGCCACACCCGCTAAGCGGTCGTACCTGAAATGTGCCGCCTGAGCTTCTCTCAGTAGCGCGCCGCAATAGCAGGTGCTCAATGACAAGTACAGTATAGGCAGACAGAAGCCCCGCCCATTGTGATGGGCGGGGCTTTGCCGTACGTCTTCTGAACTACGGGTTTTAGGAGTCCTTATTGGTGTGGGCGACGAAAATCTTGCCACCCTTCACCTGCACCGGGTAGCTGGTCAGCGCCTCCTCAGCGGGGCCGTGAATGACCGAGCCATCAGCTACGGCGTATTCGGAGCCGTGGCAGGGGCACACGATACGGTTGGAGTCCTGCACCTGCACCTGGCAGCCCTGGTGGGTGCAGACGGTGCTGAACGCCTTGTATTCGCCCGAAGAGGGCTGGGAGACGATAACGGTCGTGGAGCCGTGGGTCAGCTTAGCCGCCTTACCTACGCCCACTGCGGAGGCGGCGCCCATCTCTACGCTGCCTTCGGGCACGGTGACGTTGGAGTCACCTTCAGCGCAGGAGGCGAGCAACGCACCGGATGCGACGGCACCGGTGATAAGGGTTGCGCGGCGGGAGAAGACGCGCGAAGCAGATTCAATCTCTGCGGTATCGACTGCGGTGTCGACGGCATTAGATTCGGTAGCGTTAGATTTGACTGCTGCAGATGCAGTGGGGGAGGTGCATGCCTTCTGAGAGCGGCAGCATCCGTTGGGTGCGGGCATGGTGGTTCCTTTCGTGTACTCTCTCCACCCTATGCCGGTTTGAGATAAAAATCGAATGAGAGCAGGCTAAGCTTTGTTCGCGTTTGCTCTCAAGGCAAACTCTCTAGAAAAAGCAGAGACAAAAACCCGAAGCAAAAACCCGCCGCACACAAAATGCCGGTCGGGTGGTTGCATCAGCAACACACCCAACCGGCACACGTCTATTTAGCGTTAGTGAAATCTACCCCAGGTGGCGGGCAAAAATCGGCGCAATCACGGGGGCAACCAGACCCGTCTGCCACGAACGCGCACCGTACTCGGCGAGCGCATCCCGCAGGGTCTGCTCGTCAAAACGAGCCGGCGGCTCCCAGCAGAGGCGGCGAACATAATCGGTCGTGATCAGGTTCTGCGCCGGAATGGTCAGCTTCTCAGAGAGCTCATCAATTGCCTGGCGAACCTCGGTGAACAGCGCCAAGTTTTCGGGGCGCTTGGACTCCCACGCCTTCAACGGCGGCGGGGCAGTCGACGGCAAAGTGAACGGTACGGCGTTCTCACCGCGTGCCGCCGCGGCAATAGCACGCACCCAGCGCGGGCCCTCACGACGCAGACCGCGCGTCTGAAAACCGGGAATCGACATGATGGCGGGCACGTTACGGGGCATGGTGCGTGCCGCCTCCACAATCGCAGAATCGGGCAGCAGGCGCTTCGCGTCAACGTCCTTTTTACGTGCCAGCGAGTCACGCTCATGCCACAGGTTACGCAGCGCCGTCAGCTGCTTGACCGAACGCAGCATCGTGCGGCCCTTCGTCTTACGCCAACGCTCCGGCTGATCCGTCGGATCCTTCACCGGGGTCTTGCACAGGTACTCGAACTCCTCCAGGGCGTACTGCAGCTTACCCTGCTGGCGGAGCAAATCCTCCAACGCGTCACGCAAATCAATGAGCACGTCAACGTCCAGCAGTGCATAGTTCAGCCAGGACTCCGGCAGGGGGCGGCGCGACCAGTCTTCCTTCGAGTGCTTCTTCGCCAGTTTATAGCCGAGCAGCTCCTCAACGGTCGCCCCCAGGTTCACACGCTCCAGACCGGCAAGACGCGCACCAAGCTCCGTATCAAACAGGCGGTTCGGGCGCATACCGAGCATGTCCAGGCTCGGGAAGTCCTGAATCGCGGCGTGAATAACCCACTCAGCATCCGCCAAAGCATCGTTAATAATGCGCAAATCCTTAAACGCCTCAGGGTCAATCAGGTACAGCTGATCTTCACGCTTAAGCTGCACCAAAAAGGCACGCGCACCGTAGCGGATGCCCTGGGCACGCTCCGTATCAACAGCCACCGGGCCGGACGCCGCCGCCAACTGCTCAGCGGCACGACGCAGACCACTCTCAGTGGTGATGAGAGTCGGAATCGGTGAGGAAGGGGCCTCCAGAGGAACAACCTCCGGAACTTCGATACCGTGAAGGGTCAGCTGAGGGGTGCCTGCGGCATTCTGTTCAGCTGCGGTACTCATGCACTCAATCCTTTTCCTCTGTCTGGTTCGACGCGGCCATACGATGCGCCAAATGCCCGGGTAGGCGTACGCCCGAGCAAACACGAGCCCGGGCGGGGTGGCGTGCCCGCGAAGGCACTACGCCATTCTACCCGTCCGAGCTTAAAGCCTCGAATTTAGAGAGACTCACAATAAGGGGTTCACCGGCGTGCCCGCCGGGATCATCGGCGGGGTCTATTCGGCGGATTCCGCCTCGTCAACCGGGGTATCGCCAAGCTGTGCTTCACCAGCGGGGGTCAGCGTCAGACACACCGAATTAATGCAATACCGCAAATCCGTGGGAGTCGGGTAACCCTCACCCTCAAACACGTGACCCAGATGCGAATCGCAGGCGGCACAACGCACCTCCACACGGCGCATACCGAACGTCGTATCCTCCAGGTAACGCACACGGTCCTCAGCCAGCGGCGCGAAAAACGACGGCCAGCCACAATGCGAATCGAACTTCTGATCGGAACGGAACAGCTCCGTACCGCAGGCGCGGCAAGAATACACACCCTCCGTGTGGGTGTTCCAATACTCGCCCGTGAACGCGCGCTCGGTGCCGCCCTCACGCAGAACAGCGTATTCTTCAGGCTTGAGGACTTCACGCCAGTTCTTGGCGATAGCACCCACGCCGGGTAGCGAGTTGCCCATCATGACTCCTTCACTTTGCTCTCATGCCCAGGCTCTTACAGCTCATATAACGCCGCGGCCGGGCAGGTTATTCCCGCTACGCGCGGATATCAGCGTACTTGCCGTTGGTGAGCTTCAGCAGGTCGTCCGGGGCGAGCTCAACATCCAGGCCGCGCTTACCGCCAGAAACCATGATCGTGTCAAAAAGCTGCGCAGACTCATCGAGCAGGGTGGGGGAGGGGGTCTTCTGACCCAGCGGAGAAATACCGCCCACCACGTAGCCGGTGCGGCGCTCAGCGACCTTCGGGTCACACATGGAGGCGCTCTTCCAACCCAGCGCGGCGGCGGCAGCCTTAATGTTCAGCTTGCCAGAGACCGGCACAATCGCGACCGCGAAATCCTTCTCGTGCACAATCAGCAGAGTCTTGAACACCTGCTCCTCGGAGGCGCCAAGGTTCTTCGCGGCCTCTTCACCGAAGGAGGTGACGCCCTCAACATGCTCGTATTCACGCATCTGGAAGGGGGTGTTCGTCTCGGTCAGCAGCGCTACGGCGGCGGTTGCTGCGCCGCTCTTCTTACCTTTAGTTTTCTTAGCCATAGACACCATTTTACGGAAGTCACCATCAGCTGTGGGGTGGGGTTATGGGCCTGCAGCCGGTTATGAGGCGGGGTCCCGGACACGTGCCCCGGCAAGCCTGCGCAGATACCTACCTACCTGTGCGCCTATCTACCTATGTGCCTTCTGCATGTCAGCACGATGTCTGCGGGATGCGAAATTTTAGGCTCGCGTGGAGGGGCTAGTCATCGACGGGCTCATAATTCATAATTTCCCATTTCTGACCGTTGTGCTTCAGCTCAAATTTGAAGGTGTCATCGGTTTTATCGTCATTGCTCCATTTGCGCCAGCTACCGTCGGATTCAACATAAGTCTCGTAGTCCCACTCGCGATAGGCTTTCCAGAAGTAGGTTTCACCATCTTCGGACCAGGGGTTACCGTCAGCTAGATAGTGGTTTATACCGCCAATGACCCATCCGCCTCTCTTGTAAAGGTCCTCGACGCCTGTATAAGCCTTACGTTCGTCTTCAAAAGTAGGGGACATGAACTTGAAAGCCATCGAGTAATTGCCAGTTTGAGTACCGTAATTACCCCACAAGATCCAGGCATCCATCGTCTTGCGCATGCCTTCCAACGACTTTTCGTTATAGCCCTCTTCAGGTGCGCTGGGTTTCGGTACATTCTGCGCCGGACCGTACTTATCAGCCGGGCGATACTCGCCGTCGGGGGCCTTTGAGCCGCCCGAATAACCGCGGACAGTAGACGGGGTTGCGCTCGCCGAAGGCGACTCAGACGCCGTTGCAGATGCCGAAGTGGTTTCGCTCGGCACCGCGGAGGCGGTGGCAGCCGCCTCATTGCTTGCCTGCTGGCCACACGCCGCAAACAGGGCACCAAGGCCCAGCAGCGTGCCGCCGCTCAGCATTGCGCGGCGGGTCAAAATAACAGAAGTCATGGAAATGTATTCCTCATATCGATAAATTAAAGATAATTGTGCTTATAGCTCGTGCTCATATTTACTATTGATAATTTTCCAGTATCCGTCAGAGTAGGTGTAAAGGAAATAGAAAGTATCGTCACTTGTATCAGTATTTGCTCTTCTTGTTATATCTCCATTTGATTCAATATATATTTCAGTTGACCAAATTCTGTGGACTTTCATGCGATAGATTTTCTGAGATTCATCATAGAATAGGGTGCTTTCGCTCTGGTACGAATCTAGAGAATTTACAGCCCAACCGCCATTTTTGTAAAGTGTTTCAATATATTTGTAGAACCCGTATTCTTCAGATTCCTCGGAAACATATTTGAAAGCGTATGAGCAATCTCCCGTTTGGATACCGTAGTTATGCGCAACGATCCAGTCCTGCATCATCTTCATAAGACCCTCTTCTGTCTCAGGGTACTGAGCAGGTTCTTTCCGAGGTTCCGGGACGTTCTGCGCAGGGCCTTTGCCGTCAGCCTTACGGTATTCCCCATCCGGTGCTTTAGAACCACCGGAGTAGCCGCGGGTAATGACCGGGCTCGGAGTAGATGTAGCAGCTTCAGATACCGCCGCAGAAGCCAAAGCGGTCTCGCTTGGTGCTGCAGATGCAGTAGCTGCCGCCTCGTTATTTGCCTGCTGGCCGCACGCCGCAAACAAGGCACTAAGCCCCAGAAGCGCGCCGCCGCTCAGCATTGCGCGGCGGGTAAGAAAAACGGAAGTCATAGAAATAGAATCCTTATATCGGTGTTGTGTGTAAATGGGGTGGGCTGGTTATAAACCGGAAATTAGCCAGCATGAGCAGCATTATGCTGGTTTATTCTTCATTGTTCTCAGGGGTATCCGAATAACCGCTACCAATAATTTTCCAATAACCATTAGAGTAGCTGAAGAAGAAATTGAATTTATCATCATCTTTATTGGTGTTTGCTTGCTTTGTAATTTTTCCATTTGAATCCACATACATAACAGTGGTCCAGAAACGACGAACCTTCATACGGTAGAACTTCTGCTGATCGTCATAAATCAAGTCACCTTCAGCTCGATAAGCATCCAACCCATCAACAACCCATCCACCCCGCTTATAAAGATCATCAATGTACTCATAAAACGGGTATTCCTTAGAAGTCTTTTCGACGTACCGGAAAACCGGAGCGCAATCACCCGTCTGAATAGCATAGTTATGGGCAGTCAACCAGTCTTGCATCATATGGTCGATACCGTCTTCAGTCTCAGGGTACTGTGCGGGTTCCTTACGAGGTTCAGGCACATTCTGTGCGGGGCCGTAGCCGTCTGCCTTACGGTATTCGCCGTCAGGGGCTTTGGAATTGCCCGAATATCCGCGGGTTACTCTCGGGCTCGGAGTTGCCGAAGCTGATGCAGATTCAGTAGCCGTTGCAGACGCCGAAGCAGTCTCGCTCGGCGTAGCGCTCGAAGAAGCTGAAACGCTTGCTTCGTTAGCCGCCTGCTGGCCGCACGCCGCAAGCAGGGCACTCATGCCCAGGAGTGCGCCGCCGCTCAGCACCGCGCGGCGAGTAAGAAAAACGGAAGTCATGGAAATACATTCCTCGTATCGGTGTGGTGTGTGAATAGGGGGCTGGTCAGAAACCGGAAGAGTAACCAGCACAAAGCAAGACCAGGCTATCGAGAAGCCACATGTGTTTCGAAAAGCCACCATTATCGTGGCTTCTCGGCGAACATGTGGCTTCTCAACGTAAGACCCACGGGTACGGCTTTACATGTCGGGCCAGTCGCGGTGCAACGAATACTCCGTATCCCCGTCGCCGTTATCGTTCAGGTGCCAGCGCTGACCGGTGCGGATATCGGCCTTGCGCAGGCGCGGGTTCGGATTATCCTTCTTACCCATAGTGGGATCGTTCTTGCAGCCCCAACGAGTGTCGTCGTAGCTGCAGTCACCTGCGACGCGGCCCACGTCGGTCCACCACACGCGCACCAGCAGCGGGTCGACAGTTTCCTTCGTCAACACGACATCCAGTGCCTGCCAGTCGCCGCCGTTCACCCGGAAACGGCCAGAATAAGACACTGTTGCGTAGGCGTGGAAATTGCCCGAGCGCTGGTAGGCGTAACTCGTTGCGGTCTTGCGTGATTCTTTACCGCGTGCCCTGCTGACTGGCTTGCCCATGGTGTAGAAGCTGCCCTCGTCACCGTTGCCGTACTGGATGGTCATCTGGGTGGGGTAGGATTCCATCTCTACGTGGCCGATCATGAGGTCGCCTTCCCATCGTGCGGTGGGTGCGTCGACGTAGAAGTTAATCTGGTCGCCCTTGTAGACGTTGGGGTTGTCTTCGCTCAGACCGGTGCCGAGGTTGTAGGACTGCTTCAGTACGGGGGCCTGAATATCGGTTTTAGCGAATTGGTCCTCGATTTCTTGGAGCATTTCTTCAGGCGAAGGACCCTTAGGCTGTGCGGGGTCGTTGGAGGTGAGGGTTTTAGCGTCATTGGGTACGCAGTAGCGGCCGCCAACGTGGTTGGGTATTCTGTTAGCTTCATCTCCCAGAGGCAGAGATCCTATAACGTAGTGACCAGGACGTCGGTCTCCTTTCGTGTAGCATTCTGCATCTCCAGCTTTTCGAGCTTCGGCACTACTTGCAAGGTACTGTTGCTTTGCTCCATCGAGTTGCTCTGGATGCTCTTTTTCCCATTCCTGAGCCATTTTTGCTACAGATGCCTCAGATGCTGAGGGGTCTGAACTGACTGCAACTGTATTTTGAGTATTTCGTTGACTGGTATCTCCACTACGTTCTGACTCTGGGTAACGTTTATTCTTAGAAGTCTTAATGCAGTGACCTTTGTCATTTTTTGTAGTGCATTCGCTACCTGAAGAAGGTAGAGTGTGTAGATTATGGGTAAATAGGGTTAGCGCTACACAAAAAGTTAGAGAGAAGCTATTGATCTTTTTCATGAAAAGTTCCTACAAATCATTTTCATACTTAGTGTCAGTAATCTTCCAATATCCGTTTGAGTAATTGAAAAGGAAGTAGAATGAATCATCATCGGTATTAGTGTTCGCTTTTCTTGTCATTTTTCCATTTGATTCAACATACATTGCAGTCGTCCAGAACCTACGAACTTTCATCCGGTAGATTTTTTGGGAATCATCATATATTAGAGCGCTCTCAGCCTGATATGAATCAAGGCCATTTATAACCCAGCCACCGTTATCGTAAAGTTCTTCAATGTAAACGTAAAACCCGTATTCCTCAGAATCTTCTGTTACATATTTGAATGCATATGAGCAGTCGCCAGTTTGAATAGCGTAGTTATGGGCAATGACCCAATCCTCCATCATATGATGGAGGCCTTCTTCGGTCTCAGGGTACTGGGCGGGCTCATTACGAGGCTTGGGAACGTTCTGTGCTGGACCATATCCGTCTGCCTTACGGTACTCACCGTCGGGTGCCTTGGACTGTCCTGAATATCCGCGGGTAACGACCGGCTTCGGGGTAGCGGAAGCAGAAGTGGCATCGGATGCCGCCGCGGATGCCGAAGTCGTTTCAGTCGGGGTAGCAGATGCGGTGGCTGCCGCCTCATTATTTGCCTGCTGGCCACACGCCGCAAGCAGGGCGCCAAGGCCCACAAGCGCGCCGCTACCCAGCAGGGTACGGCGAGTAAAGATGGTCGAATCCATAGAAGATGCGCTCCTATCGTCGGTGATGGTGTGACATATGTGCATGTCAAGCCGTTATTCACAGGTTGCATTGACTGCCGGAAGAAAAACAGCCCCGTAGCGCGCCCCTCAAACGCATCAATGCGCCATGGAACACTACAGTTACTACCCTACCGCATGTTTGCGGTCATTTGCATTCTTTTGGGTGCAACAGTGACTAAACATCACCATATGAACACCTCATTGCTTTATACATCAAATAATCTGCACTTGTGGAGGTGCCGCCTCAGCAGAATTTGTGCCATGGTTTTTAACTACGACCAAAGACATTAACCTATGGCACAAATCCGTAACCCATGATCGAATTCCCGCAGCAGACCAGGGGAGAGGGCCGCGGGCCAAAAGAATAAACAGCAAGCTAGGGGAGTAGATAGCGGGGCAGAGTAATAGCCGATAGGTTAAGGGAATATTCGATAGGCTATTGCCTCCTCCGCGGGTTTAAAACCCACGGCGAAGACACTAACCTATCGAACACTGCATCCGCCCAAGACAGACCCAGCCCGGGGTGCACACCACCTCAGCCTCCGTGCTCGGACGCCACTGGCCCGCCCAGCCCACGCAAAACAGAGCAGCCCCGCACTCCACCACCACCCCGCATACACCCCTCCTCACGCCCGTAATGTGGCGGGCAACTCATGCCGCTCACGCGGGGTGTTAGACAGTACTACACTTAAAGCGGAAGTCACATCGCCGTCACTGAAGAAAAGAGTTTTTGTGCCCACCACGACCGTACACTTGACCGACCGCATCCCTCGCGTTTCTGCTGATGAGTTGCTGGCGGGTTTCCGCCCCTCTGAGCGTTTTGGTGAAGTGTCTTTTGATAGCTACATTCCTGATCCGAATCAGCCGTCGCAGGCTGAGGCTGTGCAGAAGCTGAAGGATTTTGGCGACAAGATTAATGGTGGCGGCGCTGGTGCCGGTTTCTTTGGTCGCCTGTTTGGTGGCAAGAAGAAGGATTCGACGAAGGCTGGCCTGTACCTTGACGGCGGTTTTGGTGTGGGTAAGACTCACCTGTTGGCGTCGCTGTGGCATTATGTGGATGGCCCGAAGGCGTTCGGTACTTTTGTGGAGTACACGAACCTGGTGGGTGCGTTGACGTTCCGTAAGACGGTTGAGGCGTTGAGCAGCTACAAGCTGGTGTGTATTGACGAGTTTGAGCTGGATGATCCGGGTGATACTGTGCTCATGTCTCGTCTGATGCGTGAGCTGGCGGATGCTGGCGTGAAGCTTGTGGCGACCTCGAACACGCTGCCTGGTGCGCTGGGTGAGGGCCGTTTCGCGGCTGAGGATTTTAAGCGTGAGATTCAGGTGCTTGCTTCGCAGTTTGAGGTGCACCGTGTGGATGGTGAGGATTTCCGTCACCGTGGCCTGCCTGCTGCGCCGGAGCCTGTTGCTGATGATGCGTTTGATGCGAAGGTTGAGGAAGTGTTCGGCGGCCAGACTGTTGGTGTTGATAACTTCGCTGACCTGGTGGAGCATTTGGCGAAGGTGCACCCGTCGCGTTACCGTCAGCTGATTGATGGCCTGGATGGTATTGCGTGGCGTGATGTTCACCCGATTACTGAGCAGTCGGTGGCGTTGCGTTTTGTGGTGTTGGCTGACCGCCTGTATGACAAGGACTTGCCGATTGTTTCTTCGGGTGTGCCTTTTGACAAGGTGTTTACTGAGGAGATGCTGGCTGGTGGTTATCAGAAGAAGTATTTCCGTGCGGTGTCTCGTTTGACTGCGTTGGCTCGTGAGGGCATGCTGGGTGAGGAGGCGGAGCGCTAGTTCCGCTGTTCGCTGGGGCCGAGCTTTGGCCGGCTCGGGTTTTGATGCGCTGTTCTTTCTAGTCCCGTGAGACTCGAAGCTCGCCCGGTTTGCATGGTTAGCTTGGTTAGTCTGGTTTACCTGAACCGCGCCAACCCCTCTCATACGTGAGGACCCTCGCCGGGTCGCTTAGGAAGCACCCGGCGGGGGTCTTTGTGTGAGCGAGAACCTGGTACGTGACGGGAACATGGCGTGTCGCTCGCGTGGTGTTTTGGCTTGTCACGGATGTTTGGGTGCGTGTAGGCTGGTTTGGGTATACTTTTTGTGTGGCCTGCCGCGAGGTTCTCGCGGGGTACCCGTTTCTGCCGCATGGTTGCGGGCTAGTTTCGGGTAGCGATTTCCCTTCCTTTTCGGAGGGACTTTCATTGAGGCCCCGAGATGAACTTTTCGGTGCTGGGTGCAGGCGCAATTTCCCTTCCTTTTCGGAGGGACTTTCATTGAGGCGTGAATATCATGCCAGAGCTTTTAACGCTTTGTCAAAATTTCCCTTCCTTTTCGGAGGGACTTTCATTGAGGCACTTTGGGTAACGACGGACAGAAGATTAAGCTGTATTTCCCTTCCTTTTCGGAGGGACTTTCATTGAGGCTCCTAGATGGAGTGTCCCGCCGGTGTGTGGTTTTTGAATTTCCCTTCCTTTTCGGAGGGACTTTCATTGAGGCTAACCCGCATCGCCGCCTATGAGCGCGAAAACAGCCATTTCCCTTCCTTTTCGGAGGGACTTTCATTGAGGCCCGAGAAACCGTAGGTGTCACTGACGCATTCCGCGAATTTCCCTTCCTTTTCGGAGGGACTTTCATTGAGGCACCCCGGCGTGCCGCGCGGCGACTATGGCTTTCGAATTTCCCTTCCTTTTCGGAGGGACTTTCATTGAGGCTTTCCAGCGGTCGCTGCGGAAACAGCCACCGAAACGATTTCCCTTCCTTTTCGGAGGGACTTTCATTGAGGCGCGGGTGTACTATGCGCACAATCCGCGCACAATCCGCGATTTCCCTTCCTTTTCGGAGGGACTTTCATTGAGGCCCTGATGCTAGGCGACGGTGCTGCCGAACGCGGATACATTTCCCTTCCTTTTCGGAGGGACTTTCATTGAGGCCCGAGCGCATATCTAGTGGCATATCTAAGGGCATCATTTCCCTTCCTTTTCGGAGGGACTTTCATTGAGGCTCTCATTATGGATCGCGTGGAATCGTCATCTGCACATTTCCCTTCCTTTTCGGAGGGACTTTCATTGAGGCGCACTCTCAACCCCTTCCCCCTCTCGCCCGCAGCGGAATTTCCCTTCCTTTTCGGAGGGACTTTCATTGAGGCGAGTAGCCCTGATCGGAAGGCACCACATGAATCACATTTCCCTTCCTTTTCGGAGGGACTTTCATTGAGGCTCGATGACGTAGTGTGCGTCGCCCGTCTCGCCCTCATTTCCCTTCCTTTTCGGAGGGACTTTCATTGAGGCGTGGAGATTCTGCGTGCCGACATCGCCGAAGCTTTCGCTAAATTTCCCTTCCTTTTCGGAGGGACTTTCATTGAGGCGCCCGCATCAACGACTTCAAGCGCCGCTTGTCCTTCACTATTTCCCTTCCTTTTCGGAGGGACTTTCATTGAGGCTTCTTTACTCAGACGGAGACTGGGCGCGCCGCGTGGATTTCCCTTCCTTTTCGGAGGGACTTTCATTGAGGCCCCACTGCGGGGTGCGGACCATGAGTTTGTGGGTTAGATTTCCCTTCCTTTTCGGAGGGACTTTCATTGAGGCTCTTCTCCGGCGTGCTCGCTCCACATGACGCGCAACAATTTCCCTTCCTTTTCGGAGGGACTTTCATTGAGGCCGGGAATGTGCAAGTAGGTCGTAACCTGGCCAGCATTTCCCTTCCTTTTCGGAGGGACTTTCATTGAGGCCAGTCAGCTACCGCCGGCTCCAGAATGTTACCGGTATTTCCCTTCCTTTTGGGATGGGCTTTCATTGAGGCAACGAACATTCAGAGCTTGCTCAGCGTGCCGTGATATTTCCCTTCCTTTTCGGAGGGACTTTCATTGAGGGTCAGATTCGCCGAGCATGCCCTCACGAGCCAACGCAGATTTCCCTACCTATTCGTAGGGACTTTCTTTGAGGCCGCGGAGAAAATCCGCGGTACATTCAAAGTGCTAAATTTCCCTTCCTTTTGGGAAGGGCTTTCATTGAGGCCTTGTACCGCCGGATGAATTTATCAAGAACGCGCCGAATTTCCCTGCAGTTTTGTAGGGGCTTTCAATAAGACAGATCAATATCCCCCCAAGATGACTGTGGGACCGTTTGTTCTGCACCTTGAGGTGTAGACTTTTATTGAGGCACGGATGTTTCTGTATCAAGTAGCCGCCAGTCAGGTTATTTCCCTACAGTTTTGTAGAGACTTTCATTGAGGCTCGCCGGTGCCTTCGTCAATCGTACCGTTGCCTAACGACTTCTCTGCCTTTTAGCAGAGACTTGCCTTGAGGCCAGGCAGTGACGATTGAATTCTTCCAGCGAATCAATTTCCCTACCTTTTTGGAAGGGCTTTCATTGAGGCACCAGCTGCCCCAGCACCCCCGACCCCACCAACGATTTCCCTTCCTTTTCGGAGGGACTTTCATTGAGGGTCAGATTCGCCGAGCATGCCCTCACGAGCCAACGCAGATTTCCCTTCCTTTTCGGAGGGGCTTTCATTGAGGCGTCGCCGTAGGCCCCAACGACGGCCGCTCAGACACCAATTTCCCTTCCTTTTGGGAGGGACTTTCATTGAGGCAAGGAGCCCGGCGACCCGGCGCGCGTAGCACAGGATTTCCCTTCCTTTTAGGAAGGGCTTTCATTGAGGCGCAGGCCGCAGTGGCCGCGGCAAGACCACCGCCATGATTTCCCTTCCTTATGGGAAGGGCTTTCATTGAGGCGTTCACTTTGGTGTTACCCTTTTCCCAGGCAACGTTCATTTCCCTTCCTTATGGGAAGGGCTTTCATTGAGGCGTCGCGAACAACGGCTACGTGTGGCTCAGCTACATCATTTCCCTTCCTTTTCGGAAGGGCTTTCATTGAGGCGGATTTGGTGGAGGCTGAGAATGTTCTGGGGTCGAATTTCCCTTCCTTTTCGGAAGAGCTTTCATTGAGGCACCGGAGATGAAATAGACCATTTTTTGGCCAATGTATTTCCCTTCCTTTTCGGAAGGGCTTTCATTGAGGCCAATCCAAAGCAGAACGTAGGCTACGGCCCCTTGGAGAATCACATTTCCCTGCCTTTTTGGAAGGGCTTTCATTGAGGCCGGGCGCGCAAAATAGCCTGCGTGAAAATCATGCGGCATTTCCCTTCCTTTTCGGAAGGGCTTTCATTGAGGCACTGCTTCGAAGGGGATGGGGTAGGGGCAGTTGTTATTTCCCTTCCTTTTTGGAAGGGCTTTCATTGAGGCTTGTGACCGGGAGGCGCGGCTGAGGGGTTGTTGTATTTCCCTTCCTTTTTGGAAGGGCTTTCATTGAGGCTCCACCACCGGCGACATTGACGGGCGGCTTGGCTGGAAATTTCCCTTCCTTTTTGGAAGGGCTTTCATTGAGGCGAGCAGCTTGACGCGCTACGCACCACCCTAGAAGAATTTCCCTTCCTTTTTGGAGGGGCTTTCATTGAGGCTTATGACCGAGGCGGTAAGATTAGTAAGGGCGTGCATTTCCCATCCTTTTGAGAGGGACTTTCATCGAGGCCTCAGAGCCTGGAGCCCCGGGAGGTTGAGCAGAGGGATTTCCCTTCCTTTTTGGATGGGCTTTCATTGAGGTCAACTGTGGATGAGCGAAACCAGCGGCTACGCCATATTTCCCTGCAACTTTGTAGGGACTTTCAAGAAACTAGACTGTTGTGATGGTCCAGGATGACTGCTGGACCGTTTGTTCAGCAGCTTGAGGTGTAGACTTTCATTGAGGCCAGCCCTTGAGCATCGCCTGCCCGATATAGGTCATCATTTCCCTTCCTATTTGGAGGGACTTTCAGTAAGGCAGATCAACGTCCTCTCAAGATGACCGTGGGACAGCTTGTTCTGTACCTTGAGATGTAGACTTTCATTGAGGTGCCGCCACTGCGGGACGTAATGACCCTGCCTGTGTGACCATTTCCCTTCCTTTTCGGAAGGGCTTTCATTGAGGCGGTTTTGCGGAGAAGATTTCTACCCGCTGCACTGGATTTCCCTACCTTTTCGTAGGAATTTTCATTGAGGGCAGCTGAACTATATGGTTGCTAGTGGCCTGTTGGATTTCCCTACAGTTGTGTAGGGACTTTTATTGAGGCTTTGTAGGCCATTCAAACGGTTCTTTTGCCGAAGCCGGATTTCCCTTCCTTTTTGGAGGGGCTTTCATTGAGGCTTTGGAACGTACACTTCACCTTCAGCCGCAGCTTCCATTTCCCTTCCTTTTTGGAGGGGCTTTCGTTGAGGCGCGGGCACGCAGACCCGAGGTTCGAGCTGCTACCTGTATTTCCCTTTCTTTTCGGAAGGGCTTTCATTGAGGCCGGTCAGGAGGAGTTGGATGGTGCTGTGCAAGCTATTTCCCTTCCTTTTTGGATGGACTTTCATTGAGGCGAGGTGTTCCGCTATTATTTCTCTGAGTGCAACGGTAGTTCCCTTCCTTTTGGGAAGGGCTTTCATTAAGGCCTCACCGAGACGTTTGCCCCGAAATCTGAAAAGATTATTCCCATCAGCTTGTGGGGATTTCCAATAAGACAGATCAATATCCCCCGGATAACCGCGGGGCCGTTTGTTCTGTACCTTGAGGTGTAGACTTTCATTGAGGCTCATCGGGGAAGCGACCGGCTGGACTCTCAGTCGCGAATTTCCCTTCCTTTTGGGAAGGGCTTTCATTGAGGCCGGGCACAGCTTATCGAGGCCGCGACCTTTCGCCGATTTCCCTTCCTTTTAGGAAGGGCTTTCATTGAGGCCGCATGTCTGGCCCTAGCTGGCTGCTGGAAGGCAAGGCCATTTCCCTTCCTTTTTGGAGGGGCTTTCATTGAGGTGTGTAGGCTTTACGGACGAAGCTACCCGAGAGGTCGATTTCCCTTCCTATTTGGGAGGGCTTTCATCGAGGCGGGCTCAGCCTCGGCACTCCCTCACGCCCTGGAATCATTTTCTTTCCTTTTTGGAGGGGCTTTCATTGAGGCCGCGACCAGGTTCAGTGGCAAATGTACTGCACCGGTGATTTCCCTTCCTTTTTGGATGGGCTTTCATTGAGGCATGTAGTCCACGGCAAATTGGCCGTAATCAAAAGATTTCTCCGTTTTCTAACGGAGACTTTTACTGAAAAGTTCAGCAGGCTGTAGCACAGACGGATATCCCGCCGATTTTTCTACTTTGTTGTGGGGACTTTCAAGAAGACAGACTGTTGTGACGACCCCCAGGACGACTGCTGGACCGTTTGTTCTGCACCTTGAGGTGTAGAATTTCATTGAGGCCAGAGAATGACTCACGGGTGGAGAGGTAACCTACCCATTTCCCTTTCCCTACCTTTTTGTTGGGACTTTCATTGAGGCGGCGTCACCTCCGACGGCGTACCCTTCAAGGCAACGATTTCCCTTCCTTTTTGGAGGAGCTTTCATTGAGGCAAGTCTAGCGGCACCTCTGCACCGTAGCGCTCTTCCAATTTCCCTTCCTTTTGGGAGGGACTTTCATTGAGGCGTGGACATTAACACGATTACGGGCGAGCTGGCTATGATTTCCCTACAGTTTTGTAGGGACTTTCATTGAGGCCAATGCTCTTGACCTCCCACCTCCCTACACGGGAATTTCCCTTCCTTTTGGGAAGGGCTTTCATTGAGGCGTGGACGAGGTTCAGGCAAGGGGCGGTCAGGTCATCATTTCCCTACTCTCCGTAGGGACCTTCATTGAGGCGGCGAATGCACCAGCTACGTGGTGTGGAAGTTGAACATTTCCCTTCCTTTTTGGAGGGGCTTTCATTGAGGCGAGGTGTTCCGATATTATTTCCCTGAGCGCAACGGCGAATTTTCCCTTCTTCTTGGAGGGGCTTTCATTGAGGCTCGATTGGGTTGCCGTTATCGTCCGTCAGCGGCGCGATTTCCCTTCCTTTTAGGAAGGGCTTTCATTGAGGCGGGCTAGTGGGCACGGATACGAATGCGTGGGTTCAATTTCTCCACCTTCGGGTGGCGACTTTCATTGAGTCTGGCGCACCTTTATGGTGACCCCATGGTGTATTGGCTTTTCCCTTCCTTTTTGGAAGGACATTCATTGAGGCTGGTCTATGGAAGCTCGCCAGGCTGATACTGCAGGCTACATTTCTCCGCCCTGGGCGGGGACCTTTCATCGAGGTGTTGCGAAAAAGGTCCTTGACAGCACTTTCAGTCAAATTTCCCGTCCTATTTGGAGGGACTTTCATTGAGGGTACACCGTGGAGGGCATGCCTCCGGGTCAATGGGTATTTCCCTTCCTTTTCCTAGGGACCTTCATTGAGGGCGGCTCATCCCTGCTTGCGCAGGAAACACCTCAACCTTCCCTACAGTTTTTGTAGGGACTTTCCCTAACCTATTCCTGCTCCGTTCCTTGACCCATCACAGTCCAGGAACGGAGCTTTTCCTTTTTGCCGCGCAGGAAGCAACCAGGTCAAAACACCAACCGCAAGCCCCACCCACCAGCTGCTACCCGCCTCCTCCATGGGGCCCAGCAGAAAAACTCAACACGCCGAATCTGCGTCATAAACTTGCTGATAAGCCAAAACACCCCACCGCGGTGCTACCCTCAAAACCAAGCAGCCAATGCTGACTGCCCACCATATTCGCTCACACCAAGGAGACACCGATGTCTACCCCCTACAGTGCAGGCGACGA
The DNA here is from genome assembly GCF_001548235.1 of Rothia mucilaginosa. Classification (NCBI taxonomy): domain Bacteria; kingdom Bacillati; phylum Actinomycetota; class Actinomycetes; order Micrococcales; family Micrococcaceae; genus Rothia; species Rothia mucilaginosa. Next base: position 111,486 of record NZ_AP014938.1, on the reverse strand, counting down.
ACTTCCTATCTCACTCGTCATGCACACCGTGTACTGCCCCCGCCGCGCATGGATCGAATCCAATGGCGAAAAGACCGACACCTCACAAATGCAAGAAGGGCAATCCGCCCACAAACGAGTCGACGACCCCAAAACATCCCGTGGCACGCAACAGCGCGCAGTCACCATCTCATCAACACGTCTCGGGCTCACCGGACGGTGCGACGCCCTCGAACCGCAAGAAGACGGTTCTACCCGCATCATCGAATACAAAGCAACCCCCGTACGCCGCAATGCATCCGTTACGCCCGCCCACAGGGTGCAGCTCGCCCTCCAAAAAATCTGCCTCGAAGAAGCCGGCGAAACTGTCAGCGAATGTGCGGTGCACTTCACCAACCACAACAAAACCGTGCCCGTCGACATCTCAGATGAAGACATCCGCACCGCAGAAGAATACGTGCACACCACCCGCGCACTCATCGACAACCCAACAGCACCGCAACCTCTCGAAGACTCACCTCGCTGTAGCTGGTGCTCCCACATCTCGGTGTGCCTACCCGACGAATCCCACGGAAAAGAAAACATTACCCGCGTCGTCGCTAGCAACCCCGACAGCCAAGTAGCGCACCTCACCACGCAAGGATCAAGAGCGACCGTCCAGCAAGGGCGCCTCATCGTGCAGCACCTCGGCGAAACAATCAGCAGTGTCCCCCTCGAACGCGTGCACAGCCTCGTCGTCCACGGAAACATCGACGTTTCCTCCGCGCTCCTGCGGGAACTCATGTGGCGCAACTGCACCATCATCTGGTGCTCCAGCACCGGCAGGGTCTACGGCTGGTCACAACCCGGCACCGGGCCCAACGGCCTAGCCCGCGTGCAACAGCACGTACTCTCAGCGCAGGGGCACCTGCCCATAGCGGCCGCCATGATTGCCAGCAAAATCTCAAACCAAGCCACCCTGCTACGCCGCAACGGACACGCCGCAGACGTATGCCGCACCATGCGAGACATTCAGAAGCACACGCCGCAAGCTACCTCAATCCCGGAGATGCTCGGCCTCGAAGGTGAAGCCGCCTCGCTCTACTTCGGCAACTTCGCGACCATGCTCAAAGAAGACGTGCTCACCGAACTCGGCTGGACCTGGACCGGGCGGCAGGGGAGAGGAGCCAACGACCCCATCAACATCCTGCTGAACTACGCCTACGGTATGCTCAGTTCGGAGTGTATTCGTGCGATTCTCACGTGCGGGCTTGACCCTCACGCCGGGTTCCTGCACAGCAGCTCTCGCAATAAGCCGGCGCTCGCGCTTGACCTCATGGAAGAGTTCCGTGCCGTCATCGCGGATTCTGTGGTGGTGTCTCTTATCAATAGGAAGCAGGTCAAGGCGTCGACCTTCACCGCGGTTGGTGGCAGCTACCGGCTCACACCCGAAGGGCGGAAGACCGTCATCGCCGCGTTCGAGAAGCGCATGGCCACAGAGATTACCCACCCCACCTACGGGTACTCGGTGACGTGGCGCCGCGCTATTGAGGTGCAGGCCCGCATGCTCCTGGGCGTCATCAACGGAACCACCCGCGAGTACACGGGGGTGACCGTACGATAATGCGTGATGACGCCCGACGAACACTCATTGCTTACGATGTGCCCAGCGACCGGCGGCGCGCCAAGCTGGCCAAGCTCATTCTTAGCTATGGGGACCGAATTCAGTACAGCGTCTTCATTGTGGATGCGGCCCCGGCTAAGGTTCGGCGCATCAAAGATGAGGTTCAGGACCTTATCGATCCGGATGAGGATTCGGTACTCTTCTGCGACCTGGGGCTGCTGGCCCGCCTTGACGAGCCGACCTTCAGCTACATTGGCCGGGCGCGCGAGGTGACCGAATCGGATGCACTCATTCTCTAGCCGCGTGCTGCTCATTCGCTAGCGACGCGCGGCAGGGGAGCGGAGGAATGACGAGTTCGATTGCGGACAGGTAACAGAGGTGGGGATAATGGCCTTTGGAGGCTTTGTCTGTCTCCGCGAGAACCTGGCACGTGACGTAATCTTAGCGTGTCGCTCGCGTGATGTTTTTGGTTTGTCAATAGTGTTTGAATGCCTGAATGTCTGAATGGCTGCTTGGTATACTTTTATTTTCCCGCCTTCGGGCGGGGACTTTCATTGAGGCTGGCAGGAGCCCGGCGATTTCGTGTACGCCTTCCTGATTTCCCCACCTTCGGGCGGGGACTTTCATTGAGGCTCGATAGCCTTATCCCGAGTCTCTGCGTGAGCGAAAATTTCTCCGCCTTCGGGTGGGGACTTTCATTGAGGCATCTCATGCGCGTTGCCCTACCGCGACCCGCGCAAGCGATTTCCCCGTCTTCGGGCGGGGACTTTCATTGAGGGCCTGTTGAGGCTGATTATGGCTTCCTGGGATTGAGATTTCTCCGCCTTCGGGTGGGGACTTTCATTGAGGCAAGGACACCTCCAGCAATGAACGTCGAGACGCCGTATTTCTCCTCCTTCAGGCGGGGACTTTCATTGAGGCGGTGGCACGACTAAGGAGGCTATCGACGCGATCGGCATTTCCCGTCCTTTTTGGAAGGGCTTTCATTGAGGCCTGACTGCCGAAGAAGTAGGCTGTCTCGTTGGACGCGATTTCTCTGCCTTCGGGCGGGGACTTTCATTGAGGCGGCAAGTCCAGCATTTCGGGCCTGGTCGCGGCTTAATTTCTCCGCCTTCGGATGACGATGCTGCGGTAAGCATAGATATTGCGTGATGTACACTTTGGGTACGTAATCCGCGAGAGTCTCGTGCCGTAGTAGTCTCTGTTGCGCCATAACATGCTAGTTTTTAGCTAGCTATTTCCTCGCTTTCGGGCGGGGACTTTCATTGAGGCCAGCCATCAAGGGTCTCTGAGCTCAAATCAAGCCCATTTCCCCGCTTTCGGGTGGGGACTTTCATTGAGGACTCATACATTCAATAAGTCAGGTGCATATTATGAGATGTTCTCTCCTGGTGGAGGGGCTTTCATTGAGGCGATAAAACCGCTGAGCCGCTGGGCAATGTTCCGGCATTTCTCCGCCTTCGGGCGGGGACTTTCGAAGGAACCTACTCCTAAACCCAGGTGCCCAATGCGGGTTACATTGCCCCGTTCTGGAAACTGTCATGGTCTCCAGACCGGGGCAGTTCCCTTTAAGATTTCAACGCGCAAAAGCAGAGACACTCTCCGATAGCGACTTCCAACCCAGACCAACGAATCTACCGATAGCGGAGCGACTCGGTGAAGCGACCGAATCGGATGCCCTCATCCTGTAGCAACGCGCGGCAGGGGAGCAGGGGAATGACGAGTTCGATTGCGGACTGGTTGAGGGAGTGGGATAATAGAGGAGGTTGCAAAACCCTCGAAGTATGCGCTTCCTATCTGTTCCTCGCGCCCGTTGTGGTGAGAGCATTCATTGAGGACTCCAGTAGTACTCTCAAGGGGCAACCTTTCTTACGCATCTCTCAATGTGAGCTATTCGGGCTCTTTGAGAGCTTTCTGTGTTGTCCCCCTTCGAGAAAAATTCTGGAAGGGGGACTAAAAAAATATACCTCCATTAGAAATCTTAGGGGGCTCGAGGGTTTTCATGATTTTGACTATTCGAGGAGGGTGTGGTACGTTTGAGCGACTGAGGCTGATTATGTCGCTTGAACCTCAGTCCGACTCCTGGAAAATCTGGTGCAGTCAGTCTACTTGAAGCGGCGATAAGGAAGTTGGCAGTAATGCTGACCATCGGAGCTGATCCCATCTCGCAGGCTACGTCGATGGCCACGGGGGTGATTGTGAATCTTATTGCATTTGTGCTGATTGAAATGGTGCTCAAGCCTATCCTGGCTCGTGTGGGATACCTTCCCGAGCCGGGTATTCCTCGAAATGCACATTCTGAAGAAATGTTGGGCGATGGGGCCGCTATAAGCGCTCTGCCTCTGAACATTGGGGAGGAATCTGCCCATATTCATGTCTCGGTTATGAGTCACGGTGGAACGGTAATTACCGTTCTTACCCCTCATAGTCATGTAACCCTGCACGTGTCAGGGGATGTGCAAAAGCCGCCTACCACGACGGAGTCGCAGTAGGCGGCTTTGAAGTACGTTGATACCGCAATAAGCGGGGTATTTTGAGTTCTGTTGCCGCAGAACTCAATCCCAGAGTATAGCAAGAAAACAGGGCCAGACTCTAGCCCCTTCTATATACTGACCCGCTTATGCAACTAAGTGCCCCTGGAGCTGCGCTGAATAGTGCCTAAACAAGGCGGTTACGGTGCAGAATCAGGGGCATTACCGTCCTTGAAGTAGTGGCGTGACGAAAACGCGCGCACTATTTGAAAAAGCAGAGTAGCTTAAAGCTATACAACAAAAAATCGTGCACAACCCACGCGTCGACGCGAGATGTGCACACACTATCTAAGGAGACAAACATGTCCCAGACCACCATCACCCTCGCCGACCTCATCGAGAACGTCAAGCTCGGCGGCGGCTCCGTCATCACCTCCATCACCGAACTCGAACCCGCAGCAGGCCCCCACGCATCCGTGGCACCCGCCAAGTTCGTTGATGGTAAGGGAAATGACAGTAAGTCTGTCTTTGCATACGAAACCCGCTACATTGTGGAAGAGGTTCAGAACCCGGACGAATCCGAGAACGAGGATGAATCCAAGGAACCTGAAAAGGACGTCAAGGGCCAGCCTCAGAAGGTCGTCCTCATCGACAGCAAGCAGTCCGAACTCAACCGCGCAGAAGCCGCCATCGAACAGGGCCGCCAGTACGGCGACGAAGCAGTCGTCAAGATTCCCCGCGCCGTCGTCACCTACCAGACCGAAAACGGCCCCGTAGAATACAGCGACATGGAGCTCTCGCACCGCATCTTCGACGGCCACTTCCGCGCCGGCACCATCGACGACAAGCTCATCACCGAAAACGACCAGTACCGCGCACTGCGCAACAGTACCCCCGCAGACATGAGCGCACTGCTCAACACCGCCCCCGCAGCGCTCCTCTTCGGTGCATGGGACTCCACTCGCAAGAGCCATCAGGTCCGCCTGCGCAGCGCCCTCGTCGGTGAAATCATCGGCGTCCTCGCAGACCAGGAACCTGGCGCTGAACACCGACAGGCACGCCGTGGCGGCGCCCGCGTCGACGCCGTAGCCGCCAGCGTGAAGCTTGCGCCTAAGGACATGGAATCCTTGGTGAACGACCAGGAAGCGGAACTGAGCCCGGGCAATGTCGGAGCTCGTCGCAACGACATTAAGAAGGCCAAGGCTGACGCCCGCATCTCCGCATCCACTCTCGGCCTGGGTAGCATCCCGCCCACGCTCGAAGAAACCGGTGCCGTCGCATGCCACCGTATCATCCGCTCCTGGGTACTGAGCCTCGCCACCCTGCGCCAGCTGCGCTTCGGTCAGGACGAAACCAAGAACGTTGCTGCGCGTGCACTCCTCGCCGCGCTCGGCCTCAACGCTATCGCCCGTGCCGAGCGTGAGCTCTACATCCGTGCCAACTGTGACCTGATTGAATCTGCCGCACCCGTTGTCACCCTCGACCAGCGGTTCGGTAAGAAGAAGACCTTCGCACCCCTGACCGTTGAACACACCGACCAGCTTCTCCTCGAAGCTATCGAGAACGCCAAGAAGGCTGGTGTGGCTGACTGGAATGGCCAGACTTTCAACGTCGAGGGTAACCCCATCATCATTAAGAACGCCACCGCGGAGGACGCTGAATAATATGACGAACCTCGGAATTCTCGCGAGGTTCCCGCTCGGCGTATACCAGGGCCACAAGGCAGACGGAAGCCCCGACGCCTTCCCCGACCCTGCCCGCTTGCAGGCCGCGCTCCTCAGCGCGGCCGCGCAGGGACCTCACGCAATTATCGAAAACGGGCAGCTTGCCCCCTCAGACGAATCTCTCAAGGCCCTCAAATGGCTTGAGGAGAACCCCCCGACCGGGTTGCAGCTTCCCGACATGTGCCCCGTGTACCGCTCACCCAACAAGATGAGCCGATTCATGTACCGCGAAGTGGCATATTCCGAGAAGGATGGGCGGCAGACCGAACGTCGCGCCGTATCCGACGGCTGGGCAGTATCCGACACCATCGGCTGGCAGTACGATAAGGTACCCGCAGACATCGCGGAAACCATCACCCAGCTCTGCGGCGAAGTACCCTCCCTCGGAGAAGCCAGCAGCCTCACCGCCCTCTACACCGGAGACGTGGAACCCACCCACACTATCGACACTAAGTCGGGCCCCTTCGAAGCAGGCGGCATGCCCGTCCGTGTACCCGTACCCGGTCGAGTTGACGCGCTCATGCGTGCTCACGCAGAAGCGTACCCCGTCAAGGTTCCTACCAAGGCAGGCGACAAGACCGCCGCGAGCGACACGATGCGCCCCTCCCCGGTACCCACCGCAGGCCTCGGATCTATCAAGTACCAGCCTGTGGAGGCTGAAACCTCCACCAGCCCCTGGGAATACTTGTGGCTCCTCGAAGTAGACGGTGAAGAGCTGAAGTCCGAACAGTACGTCAAGGCATGCTCCCTGCTGCACAAGGCTCTCGTAGCTGCCGCAGGATTCGGTGCGCCCAGCCTCATCACCGGCAGGTACCCCAAGGGTCACAAGCCTGCCAACAGCCTGGCGCTGCAGTACCTGCCTGCCCGCTACCTGCCCGACTATCTGCGTCGTGAGGTGAAGTCTAAGGGAGTCCTGCTCGTCTTGGTCCCGGCAAGCGCCCCGACCGATGAGGCAGTAGAACTCGGTATCGCACTCAGGAGCGTAGAAACTCTCTACGCTCAGGACTTCCCCCGACTGACCGTGAAGCTTCGCCAGAAGCGCCTGCCGGCGCAAGGTTTCTGGGATGCTCCCAAGACCGGGTACAAGCGTCTGTGGCGTACTCTCAGTGCGGCCGTTCCCGAATCGCGCGTTTTCAACCGCCCGAAGAAGACCGAGACGAAGGCCTGGACGTTCGCTGACGCCGCTCTGCTTTCCATGGCTTATGTGTGGCGTGACAGCTTCGAAGCGCCCGAGGCTGAAACCTCACGCGAACGAATTCGCAGCTTGAGGGACCAGGTTGCTAAAAAGGCAGAGGCCAAGGTTCTGGAAGCCCACCGTGTAACCCAGAACCCCGCCGCCTACGCCTACAAGTTGCCCCGCACTCTGCCCGCAGAGCCGTGGCGCGGCGTCGTAGACCTCGGCAACCTGGCAACGGACACGACCCTCGTAGCCATCGGCCAGTCCCGCCACATGGGCGGCGGTCTGTTGGTTCCGTTCGACGTGCCCACCGAAGAATACGACCGCCGCAAGAAGGAGGAAAAGCATGACTAGCCCCGCTACCGCGCTACCCTCCATCACTCGTGATGAGTTCGGTGACTTCTTTGCCGCACTCAACGGAGGGTACGACCCCTTCAGCTGGCAGGAAGAGGTACTCGACCACATTTGCGAGCACGGCGTATGGCCGGAACGCATTAACGCACCGACCGGCTCCGGTAAGTCCTCCGTGGTTGATATCCACCTCTTCGCGAATGCGCTTGCAGCGGTTGGCGCCGCGCCGCGCGTTCCCCGTCGCCTCTGCGTGACCGTGGGACGCCGCGCGCTGGTCGACAGTCAGGCAACCCGTGCCGACAAGATTCTCGGCCGCATGGGGAAGGCACTCACTGACGGATCCGGTGAGCCCGATATTCTGCGTAGGGTTGCTGAAGCTCTTCATAGCTTCCAGACCCGCAACGACGAGAAGGGGAGCAAACCCTTCGAGACTGGCCACATCCGTGGCGAACTCTCGAACCGCAACCTGCCGGTCACCGACATTTCGGCCTGCGCAATCATTGCCGCAACTCCCGACATGTACGGTTCGCGAGCGCTCTTCCGCGGCTACGGCAGCACCAAGGCCGCCCGCCCGCGTGAGACCGCTCTGCTGACCATGGACACCGTCATGGTGCTCGACGAGGCTCATATGAACCGTCAGCTGCTGCACACCACTCAGCGCATTGCCGAGTTGCAGAAGTATGAGGCTGACCTGGGCGTTCCCACCCTGCAGGTGGTTGAGACGACTGCTACCCCCTCCACTGAGGACAGCGAATCGACCACCCTGGGCGTTGACATTGAGGCTCTCGATACGCCGAATGATAAAGAGCTGCACCGCCGTGTCTACTCGCATAAGGAACTGGTGCTCCACCCCATTGATAAGTGGGACGGCAAGCCCGGTAACTCTCCGACCGTGAATGCCGCTGTGGACGCCATTATGGAGCGCCTTGCTCACCGTGAGGCGGGTGAAAGCTCCAAGAAAGCATACACTGTCGGCTGTATCGTCAATCATGTGCGGACGGCTATCTCTATCAAGGAAGCACTTGCTAAGAATAAGGCGCTTGGAAAGGATGAGGTTCAGCTTCTCGTAGGACGCATGCGCCCGTACGACCTGAAGAATCTGCAGGCGGAACACTCCGGTCTCTTCATTACCGAAGGCGATGAGTCCGTGAAGGTTGTTGTGGCCACCCAGACTCTCGAAGTCGGTATTGACGTTGACTTTGCTGACCTGGTGACTGAGCTGGCTCCTGCTTCCTCCTTGGCGCAGCGCTTCGGCCGTGTTAACCGTCTGGGCCACCGTACGGATTCCAAGGTCGTCGTTATTGAGCCTGCGAGCAGTGACTTGGTGAAGAAGGATGCGCCTCCCTACAAGGCGGTCGACCTGAGCAATGCGTATGCATGGCTCGAAGCGCTCAACGGTGCTGAGAACCCGTCGGTGAACCCCGCCGCAATGGTGAAGAACCCGCCGGTGCAGTCCTCCCCGGAGCGTCTGCTTTACCAGCGCCCGGAATGGCCTGACCTGCTGGAATTCTCGCGTACCGACGAGAATCCCTACGATGAGCCGGACCTTGACCTGTGGCTGCACGACTCCCTGGATGCAGAAACCGCAATGGGTGGTGTTATCGTGCGCGATAACCTGCCGAGCAACACTTCTGCCGCCATGGAGATTCTCAAGACTAGCTACTTCGCACCGAGCGACCGGGAAACCTTCCCCGCGAATCTGAAGATTCTCCAGGAGATTCTGGACTACCAGGATGAGCACGGCGTGAAGCCGCGTAAGTTCCTTTACCGTCAGGGCGAAATCTCCCTGTGGCAGGATGCTGACCATGGAGCAGAGAGCAGTCAGTCGTTGGCTCCTGGTGACGTTCTGCTTCTTGACATGGGTAGTGTTCCGTTCACGAACCAGGGCATTGCCGTGACTCAGCGTGAGTTGCCTTCTAAGAAGGACGAGCTGAAGGCTGTGCCCTTCCTCGATGATGCCGAGCTCTACGTGGCCGAGCTCTACGTGTATGAGAAGTGCGCGGACCGTGAGAAACACTTCAGGGAATACCTGGGTCTCTCTCCCGAAGAGGCGGCGGAACTGCTCGACAGCCAGAGCACTGATGGCAAGAAGATGATTGCTTCTGAGCTTTCTACCGAGGCTGAGGGCGGTCAGGAAGTTATCGCCTGGTACGCCGAAGTGACCGGCAAAGAGTCTGTTGAAGGTTCCGATATCGCTCAGGAACTGGTGCTGGCTGCTCCCGTTCTTCTGGACGACCACCAGAACGATGTTGCTGAGCGTACCCGCCAGCTTGCCGAGAACCTCGGCCTGGCACCGGAATTCTCTGAGGCACTGGAACTGGCTGCAAAGTACCACGACGAGGGCAAACGCGACCTGCGCTTCCAGCAAATGCTAGGTGCAGACCCGGATGCCGAGGCGCTTGCAAAGAGTGGCCACCGTTCCGTGGCAGAGGCGTACCGCGCCCGTAGCCGTAGCGCCCTGCCGAGGGGCTGGCGTCACGAGCAGCTGTCTGCACTCATGGTTGCGGCCTCGCCCGAAAAGGTGGGGGAGCACCGCGACCTGGTATTGCGCATCATTGGGTGCAGCCACGGTCACGGCCGGTTCTCCTTCGCCCACGACGCAGGCTTCCTGCTCAAGGAAGGCTACCTGCCCGAGGGAACGGACTACGAGGCACTCAAGGAACAGGCAACCCGACTCTTCAACGTCGGTTACTGGGATAACCTCATGGAGCAGACGAGCCGCACCTATGGCCCGTACGCTACCGCCTACCTTGAAGCTGTAGAACGCGCAGCAGACGCCCAGATTTCACGGGAGGGACACTAATGGCAATGTTGACTATTGCCGGTGACTACACCTCGGCATTGACCCATTTTGCCCTCTACGGGCTGTCCCTGATGGTGGAGCAGAAGCACCCTGGAGCCGTTACTGTCGGTTGGTCTCAGGAAGGTCAGCCGCGCGCTCAGATGCATGCTGAAGGCGTGTCAGAAGAAGAAATTGCCGAGTGCGTGCACTCCTACGTTTCTTCCCTGGCTGCTGAAGATAGCTGGGTGAACGTTGACCAGTCCTACGGTGCGGGTAAGGAAGCCGCTGTTTTCTCCCCGTTCTCACCGCGTTTTCGAGGAATCGACGCGGAGAAGTACCCGGACGACTGGGCTTCTCACCAGAAGACCCGACAGGCTCATCTGGACGCTCTGATGGAACGTGACGACCTGCTGTCTCTGCTCTGGATCTCCGGCCTGGGCGAACCTTCCTACTGGCGTTTTGAAGCCAAGGCACCTCGCCCGGATCACGGCGCGTCTCGCTGGGAGATGAAGACCCGCAACAAAGGACAGGAGTTCGTCAAGGACCGCCTGCGCCTGATGTGCGCGGACCTGGCCACCTGGGAACCTTCCGCGATGCTCAGCGGTATTACTGGACAGACCCTGTACGACTCGCTGGACAAGAAACCGGATTCCCGAACCGGAACCGGCTTCACCGTCCCGCAGCCGACGGACACCGCGCTCGCCTTCTGTGCGCTGGTGGGTATTGCGAACTTCCCGGTGATTCATCAGGTCCACCGAATCGGCGTGACCCCCGGTGCGTACCCGTACAACGCTTTGCACCCGCGGCTCATGGTTCTTCCGGTATCCTCCGGAAAGGTTACGCCCGCCCGGTTGCGAACCGTCCTGCGCAGCCACCCTTACCGCCGGGTGGTTGACGAGGTTGGTAAGGCGATGGAACGCGGTTCTTTGAGCTCTGACATTTTCGTGTCTGAGTTGGTGGATGAGAAGGCGATTCTTCGTGAGAAGGGTGTTCAGGCGTTTGTTGCTTTCCCCATTGTGAAGGTGGGTAGTGATTCGGCTCCTGAGCGTCAGGTTCTGAAGGGTAGCGCGATTCCGATGGGCTAACCTAGCCGCTTATCGAAGCCGGCAAGTATGCCCGCAAAATGCAGGGGAGGGGCCCTCCGGTCGTATTGCCGGAGGGCCCCTCCCTCTGTGTATCGTTCAGCGGATATGTGGTGGCTAGTGCTCTAGTGCGCTAGCGTACCCGGGGGAGCACCCCTACGCCACCGCCGCTACAGCTCCCTTGGATGCGGTGCCGTTTCGGGTCCAGAGCAGGAGCGCTGCCACGCTGTTGATGATGTAGAAGATGTACTTGCCGACGTTCGCGAAGTTGCCCTGGGTCAGCGCCTTGATGCACTGCACGGTGTTGTACAGGAACCAGAATTGCCACTGCATCGTGAGCTTGAGCGCGTTCAGAATGTTCGCTGACAGGGACAGGCCAAACACTACGGTCGTGATCCAGAACAGGAACGAGGTCTTGCCGCCGTAGCCAATGTAGTTCGTGACCAGGGAGAACGCGAACGAACCCGCCACAATACCGCCAATAATCAGCTGGCCCTTCGTGCCGGTCGGCGGTTCTAGAGCCTTGCCGCGTTCGGAGTTCTGCCACCTACGAATCGCGAAGGTGTACACGATGAAGGTCACCGGGTAGGTGATGATTGCTGCCTTGTTGCCCAGAATGTAGTCGATCGCTCCGGACAGCGCCGTGTTAATAATGCCGAGCACGTTGCCAACGTTGGAGAGGCGGCCGGTCAGGCGGGTAGACATCATTGAAATACCCACGTTAATCACGGAAATCACGCCGAGGGGGATGAAGCTCGTAATCGGGCCCCAGTCAACGTATTTGGCGAGGTTGGTGCTCAGGTATCCTGAGGCGATTGCGATGGCGATGACCAGTGCCACGCCGAAGAGGTCGGCGTACTTGGACTTGGCGAAAAAGAGGAGGGCCTTCTCAGAGAATTCCTTGGCCTCCATGGGTAACTCCTTTGTTAGGATATAGAAACAGTGATAGGGTACCAATAACTATAACTCTTTGAAAAGGGTTTGAAACAGCGTGTCGCACACAAAACCTCAGAACCCCACATATTCCACATCCCGGAACACTTTGGCGTAGAGCAATTCAAAGCCGCCCCATCAAGAACCCATGCCAACTTCCGGCAAACGTTGCCAGATAACGCCCCTACTTCGTTGAATACCGAAAATGGGCGTAAAATCACCGCCGTTTCGTCTTCGCTTTAAACGGGACCTTAAGGTACGCTAGATGACTGGGTCAGGGAACTCGTGCCGGTCTCACTCACCGCGCATCCGCCCGACAGACACCCGCACCCCGTACGCTGCGTCTCACTCACGCACACAGGGGAGGGAACCACCGTATCGGCCTCACTCACCGTTTACGCCGCTGTCCACGCGTCCTGCCACCCGTAACTCACTCAACTCAAACAAGAACTGAATAGGACAATCATGCCCTTGCTTACCCATCGACTCTCACGACGATTCTTCGTAAAGGGTGCTTCTGCCGCCGCCGCTGCAGGCGCACTGACCCTGCAGGCACAGGCCGCTCAGGCAGACGAAGCCCCCGCAAACCTTGCCCCGGCAACCGAGGAAACTAAAGGCCCGCGCCTCGTTATTCAGCGCGCCACCATCACTGAAACCGGTATGACCGTCAACTACACTGCACACGGTCTGCGCGAATTCCTCACCGAAGGCACCACCCTGACCGTACGCCACGGCTACGTTCGTAACGACTCTTTCGAAACTCTGCGCTCCTGGCCGCTCACCCCCGAATTTGACGGTGACGCTGACAGCTTCAGCGGTAGCGACCAGTTCCCCATCGAGCTGATGCAGGGTGAGGGTGTTGATCACGCCCTGCAGCTGGATATTTGCTCCGACCCGTGGGGTCAGGAGATCACCCACCAGATTGCTGCGCGCATCCCCCTGGCTGAGACCAAGATCCTGAAGACTTCTTTCGAGGATGTTCCGGATAACCACCCGTTCGCTGAGGATATCCGCATGGCGAACCAGAAGAAGTGGCTGATGCCGAACCCGCAGACTGGCGCGTTTGAGCCGGACCGCCCTGTGACCCGCGAGGAGCTTATTGCTCTGCTGAACCACGCTGCAGGTCACGCTGGCGTGAGCGAAAACTCGGATGTTGCACCCTTCGCGGATGCGGCAGGCCGCCCGACCGCGAACGCGCTGCACTGGGCTCGTGACCGCAAGATCACCGAGCCGCTCACCGGTGGCGACAAGATTGACCCGACCGCACCGGTTTCTCACGAGGAGCTGGCGGCTGTGCTGTTCCAGTACAACGCGGAGGTTCAGCTGACCGAAATGAAGGAGGGCACTGGTTCTCGTTTCCGCGACGTGCTCGGTGCGGGTACTCTGCACCGTTACGTTGCGTGGGCTGGCGCGAACGACATCGTGCTGGATGCTTCGGGTGTGTTTAACCCGACCGCGCCGACTACTCGCGCGGAGCTGGCTCGTTTCATTCGCCGCTACAAGCTGCAGAACCTGCTGTTCACTGACTTCTCGTATGTCTCCTAATTTTTAGTCACCCCGGCACCGTGTCACTTCGGCACTGTGTATTGGGGTGTGTGGAACCCCCGTCTTCTGGCTTTGCTGGAGACGGGGGTTTTGCTGTGCCCCGTTGCGCCTCGCTGCTATATTGCCGCACCTCGGGGAGTTTTAGTGACAGGCTGTGCCTGGCATATGAAATTTTGCGTCATATATACCTGAAATCTTGAAAAATCCTGTGCGCTAAGTAAGTATTACCTAGAAGGTAAGTTAATGGTTGCCTTACTAAATACTGTGTGAAGACTAGTTTCCTTCCTCGTGGGCCCACGAAACCCACATCAGAGAGCAGGAAAAACGCGGTACCTCACCACCCATCGGTGGGGGAGAGACGCACCTTTACACACCACCCACGAAAAAGGACATACATATGAACCTCGCTTCGAGCAAGGCATTCAAGGGCCTCGCCGTTGGATCGCTGGCACTGGCAATTTCCGGCGTTGCCGCCATCCCCGCATCGTTCGCGGCAGAATCCACCCGGGCAGCAAGCCAGAGCAGCGAAGCTCGCACCATCACCGACAAGGCGATGGCAAAGATCACCCAGGGCCTGCCCGGCCAGTTCCAGGTCGCATACTCCAAGAAGACCAACAAGATTTGGGTTGCGGGCACCGCTGACCGCGACGAGCACGTTTCTACGATTGCTCGCATTGACGCAAACTCCCTGAAGATTGAGGCTGTCGCCGAGCTGCCCATTATCAAGGGGGACTCGGGCTACTCCTACGAGGGTGCGTACGGTATCACCGTCGATGACGAGGAAGGTACCGTGTGGGTGACCAGCACCCGCGATAACTCCGTTGCCGTGTACGATCAGGCGACCATGAAGCAGCTGTGGACCAATGCGGGTCTGAGCAAGGACGACCCGAACTGGATCGAGCACCCCCGCGAGGTGCGTGTTGATCACGAGTCGGGTAAGGCTTTCGTGACCGGTCGCTTCTTTGTCTCGGCTATCGATCTGAAGACCAAGAAGGTCGAGAAGATTCAGCTTGAGGGCGCACCCGATGGCGGTACCCGCTACATCAGCATGAACATTCTGGTGGACGGCGGTAAGCTGTACGTGCCCGAACGCACCGGCGGCAAACTCTTCGTGATCGACACCAAGACCTTCAAGGTCGAGAAGACCATCTCTGTGAAGGGCGATAAGGACGGCGAGGTTCGCCCCTCCGACGTGGCTATTGACCACTCGCAGAACGAAATTTACGTCTCTTCGCAGGGCGTGAAGGGCGAGAACTCCGGTGTATCCGTGTACGATGCGACCACCTACGAGTTCAAGAAGTTCATCCCCTTCGGCACCCAGGCGCTCTCGCTCGATAACGATGAGGCGAACGACCTGGTGTACGTCTCTGACTTCGGCACCGGCAAGGTCGGCGTGATTGACGGCGGTGCAGCAGACAAGCTGATCGCCGAGGTCACCATGAACGGCGGCAAGGCAAACGACCTGGTCGTGCTGCCCAACGGCTCCGTTGTTGCTGTGGACAAGCAGGCTGGCGCAACCGCAACCGTGCCCTACGTCCTCGACGGCACTACCGGCACCGTCAGCACCTCCAACAAGGTGACCAGCAAGCCTTCTAAGGACAAGCAGGGCAACGAGGTTCCCGCCAAGACCTCCGACATTCAGGCGAACTCCATCCTGAAGTTCAAGGTCACCGCAACCGCAGGCGATAACTCCGAGGTCAAGCAGGTCACCCCCGAAACCCGCGAGTTCCAGGGCTACCCGGCAACCGCCACCAAGACCAAGGCAACCGACTCTACCGCCCCCTCCACCGAGGCACACCGCACCGTGGACGCAAACGGTAGCGTTGCAAACATCATTCAGGGTCTGCCCGGCCAGTTCCAGGTCGGCTACTCCAAGAAGAACCACAAGCTGTTCGTCCCCACCGTGGGTGCACGCGGCGGCCTCGCTTCCTCCCTGGCACGCGTGGATGCAGACACCCTGCAGACCGAGGCATTCGCCGAGCTGCCCGTGAAGAAGAACGACAAGGGCCAGTACGGTTACACCTCCGCATACGGCGTGACTGTTGATGACGTGGACGGCACCGTCTGGGTCACCAACACTATCGACAACTCCGTGGCAGTGTACGACCAGCAGACCCTCAAGCTCATCTGGACTAACGAGGGCGTGAAGGAAGGCGACCCGAATTGGATCGAGCACCCCCGCTCCGTTCTGGTTGACCACGAGTCCGGTAAGGCGTTCGTCACCGGCCGCTTCTTCGTCTCCGCAATCGACCTGAAGACCAAGCAGGTTGAGAAGATTCAGCTCGAAGGCGCACCCGACGGCGGTACTCGCTACGTGAGCATGAACCTGTTCCTGGACGGCGGTAAGCTGTACGTTCCCGAGCGTACCGGTGGCAAGCTCTTCGTCGTGGACACCAAGACCTTCAAGGTTGAGAAGACCATCCAGACTCAGGGTGAGGACTCCACCGTTGAGGTTCGCCCCTCCGACGTGGCGGTGGATCACTCGCTGAATGAGATTTATGTTTCTTCTCAGGGTGTGAAGGGCGTCAACTCCGGTATCTCTGTGTACGACCTGACCACCGGCGAGTTCAAGAAGTTCGTCAAGTTCGGCACCCAGGCGCTCGCACTG
This sequence comes from Rothia mucilaginosa, assembly GCF_001548235.1. Taxonomy (NCBI): domain Bacteria; kingdom Bacillati; phylum Actinomycetota; class Actinomycetes; order Micrococcales; family Micrococcaceae; genus Rothia; species Rothia mucilaginosa. The sequence continues at coordinate 95,231 of NZ_AP014938.1, read as the reverse complement.
GAGCACGATGAGGATCGCGACCTGGTGTACGTGACCGACTTCGGCACCGGCAAGGTGGCTGTCTTCGACGGCCGCGCTGACGAGGTCATCGGCGAGGTCGAGATGAACGGCGCAGCCGCGAACGACGTGACCCTGCTCAAGGACGGCTCCGTGCTGGTCCTCGACAAGAAGGACCGCGATGAGAAGGTGACCCTGCCCTACGTGCTCAACGGCACCACCGGCGAGATCACCACCGCCAGCGAGTACACCACCCTGCCCACCAAGGACCGCCAGGGTAACGACGTTCCCGCATCGGTTCAGCAGCTGAAGGCTAACTCGATTCTGAAGTTCAAGGTTGGTGTGAAGGACACCGACGCGAGCGCAGCTCCGGTGGGTATCACCCCGACTTCGCTTCAGTTTGCGGGTTACCCGACGGTGACCGGTGTGAAGGCTGAGGAGTCGAAGCCGGCTGACCCGAAGCCGGCTGATCCGAAGCCGGCTGATCCGAAGCCTGAGGACAAGAAGGCTGAGGACAAGAAGGCTGAGGACGCTAAGTCTGAGGACAAGAAGTCTGATGCTAAGTCCGAGAACACCGCAGAGGCTAAGGATCAGACCTCTAAGGATCAGGCATCTCAGTCTGATTCCAAGTCTGATGCTAAGACTGGTGCACAGGATTCCAAGTCTGCTCCGGATGCTGTGAAGGCTGATAAGTCCGGTTCGGCTGTGAAGAATGGCGGTTCCGATTCTTCTACCGGTGGTTCCTCGGTTGCTAAGAGCGAGGCTGGTTCTTCGCAGGCTGGCTCTTCGCGTAGCGCTTTGGCGAACACCGGTGCTAACGCTGTGATGCCGCTGGTTGCTTTCGCTTCTGTGGCGCTGATTGCGGGTGCTGCTCTGGTGATGCGCCGCCGCAAGGCATAAAGTGTAGCGTTTAGTTTTCGGGCTTGAATGCTCGAAACGCGTGAGAAGGCGGGTATTTTCTCTTTCGGATTCTTCGAATCTGGGGGAGGGGTACCCGCCTTTTGCCTGTCTGCTTGGGCTAATACTGGGCAGGGGTTTTAAAACATATTTATATATGTGCACTTGCCTGTAAAAATATAGGTTTTGAATGTCGAAAAAATGTGTGGCCCGCAGTGAATGTTGCTGGCGCACCTCACCTAAATTTTTACATTAATGTGTAAATATAAAAGCATCACAACACCCCTTGTAGCCAGGGTTTTTGCCTGCAAGAGCAAGGAAAAACCTCGGAAACAACTCAACCTTCACGTGATACTGGAGGCGAATTAGGGGCTCATTCATAAAAATACAAAACACGCCCACGTCGCTGCTTGTATTTTCCTGGGAAAACACTGAGGATTAGAAGGTAGGTAAATTTATGCGTTACCTGCATTTCTGCTTTTCGTGCCGTCGAATATGTCACCGCATATTCACGGGTGTCTCGTTAGCATTCGCATGCGGCATGTGAGCACTTCCGTTACACATTTGAAGGACACACATTGAACCTCACTCCCTCCTCGGGCAAGGCGTTGAAGGGGCTCGCCGTTGGCTCCCTCGCGCTCGCAATCTCCGGCGCAGCCATGATTCCTGCCTCCTTCGCAGCACCGAATAACGCACATCAGACCGCCGCCTCTAGCGCATCGGCTCCTTCCACCGCATCGCTGAGCCGCGTTGTTGACACCTCCGCATCCGTCGCGCAGATTACCCAGGGCCTGCCCGGCCAGTACCAGGTTGCCTACTCCAAGGCGACCAACAAAATCTGGATGGTTGGCGTGGGCGGTAATAGCAACCTCGCCTCCACTATTGCTCGTGTCAACGCGGACACTCTTCAGATTGAAGAAGTAGCAGCGCTTCCCTTCGAGCTGGATAAGAACGGCGAATTCGGCTACATTTCCGCGTACGGTATCACTGTTGATGATGTGTCCGGCACCGTGTGGGTTACTAACACCACTGACAACTCCCTGTCTGTGTTCGACCAGAACACCATGGAGCAGGTTTGGACTAACCACGGTATCTCTGAGAGTGACCCGAACTGGATTGAGCACCCCCGCTCCGTGCTGGTGGACCACAACTCCGGCAAGGTGTTCGTGACCGGCCGCTACTATGTGTCCGCTATCGACATGAAGACCTTCGAAGTTACTAAGCTGCAGCTGGAGGGTACCCCCAATGGCGGTACCCGCTATGTTGGCATGAACATGACCGTTGACGGCGACAAGCTGTACGTGCCTGAGCGCACCGGCGGCAAGGTCTTCGTCATCAACACCCACACTTTCAAGACCGAGCAGGTTATCCAGACCCGCGGCGAGAACTCCTCCGTTGAGGTTCGCCCCTCTGACGTCACCATTGACCACTCCGAGAACGAAATTTACGTCTCCTCTCAGGGTGTGAACGGCGTGAACTCCGGTATCTCCGTGTACGACCTGACTACCGGCGCGTTCAAGAAGTTCGTCAAGTTCGGCACCCAGGCCCTGTCCATGGAGAACGATGAGGCGCGTGACCTGGTGTACGTGACCGACTTCGGCACCGGTAAGATCGCTATCTTCGACGCTAAGACCGACCGCGTGATCGGTGAGGTTGAGATGAACGGTGGTAAGGCTAACGACCTGACCATCGCCGAGGACGGCTCCGTCATCGCAGTGGATAAGCAGGACATCGCCAACACCACCGCGGCAGTACCCTACGTGCTGAACGCGAAGACCGGCGACGGCTCCCTGACCGACACCTACACCTCCAAGGCGACCGTGGATCGTAACGGCAAGACTGTTCCTTCCTCGCAGCAGAAGCTGGTTCCGAACTCCATCGTGAAGTTCTACGCTGAGGTTTCCGAGGGTGAATTCACCTCCACCGCGACTATTAATCCCGCAAAGGTTCCCTTCCAGGGCTACCCGAAGCAGGCTACTGCAGTGCTGATTGACCCCACCCTGAACTTCGCTGAGGGTACCGTCGACATTACCCGCCCCTACACCTTCCATGTGTCCGGCTACGACTATGATAAGCCGCCGGCCGAAGGTCTCCGCCTGTTCCTCGTCAAGGAGGGTGAGTGGTCGATGGGTTATGACAAGCTGACCGATAGCGAATTGGCAAACATCCAGAAGGTGTCTACTATCGTTCCGGCGAGCGCGTTCGTCTACAACTCACGTACCGGCAAGTACTCCTTCGAGGCAACTCTGCGTGTTCCTGCGAACACCATGCAGTACAGCCAGGGCTACCTGCTCGGCACCGTCACTGCTGGTTCTGATGTGGCTACCAACCGCAATTATGATTCGGCTGTTTCGCTGATTGTTAATGATGCGAAGGATGCCGGCAATGCAGATAACCGCAATGAGGCTGATGAGCCGGCGTTCCCTGCCGCTGCCTCGGCGTCGCCTTCCGCATCTGCATCTGCAGTAGCAGAGAAGCCTGCGGCTGAGCAGTCGAAGGGTGAACCTTCGAAGGCTGAGGAAGCTAACGACCAGCTGGGAACCACTGCGAAGACCGCGCCGCTGAAGAACTCTTCGTCGGCGAAGTCCGAGTCTCAGCCTAAGAGCTCCGGCGTTGATTCTCAGGTGAGCGCTTCGGCGACCAAGTCTGCGCCTCAGAGCAAGGGCTCGCTGGCTAAGACTGGTGCTCAGAGTGTTCTGAGCCTGGCGGCTGTCGGTGCGTTTGCGCTGATCGCTGGTGCCGCTGTGATGGTGCTTCGCCGCCGTAAGGCATAGTTTCTTGCTCTAGTTTGAGTGGGATGCGCCCCGTACACTGTGCGGGGCGCATTTTTGTGCCTTGATGCCGTGGCGTTTTGTAAGGTGTTTATTGGGTGGAGGCGGGGTGTGGTGGCGGTGGAAGCTGCTGGGGGAGTGCCTGGTGTAGTTGGAAAAGAGCCTATATGGTGGGTCTTGCACTCGGTGTAAAATATGTGACTCAATTCACCGCTTTTCGATTTTGTTGTTTCTGGGAACCTCTGTATAGTTATATGTGTTGCCAGGGAGACCTGGTAAAAGAGATGTAAATCTCACGGCCCCATCGTATAGCGGCCTAGTACTCCGCCCTCTCACGGCGGCAACACCGGTTCAAATCCGGTTGGGGTCACACTAGGAAATAAACCCTCAGTCTTCTGGCTGAGGGTTTATTTGTTTATCGGGCAAAACTGAGCCCAGATTCTATGGTGCCGCCGTGAGCCTCTCACGGCGCCGCTCCTTACGTCGCGGCACTCCGGGGCATGATGGATTTCCTCGCGCGCTCGGCATCATGCACCCTCCGTCACCGGTTCAAATCCGGTTGGGGTCACACTAGGAAAAAGCCTTGATTCTTCGGAATCAAGGCTTTTTGTTTATGCCTGACTTATCCAAGAAAGATTAAAAGCAAAAAGCCACATGTGTTTGAAACACATGTGGCTTCTCAGTGGTATAGGGGATTCAGAACCTACTGTGCCGATGCCTCAGCAGAAGCAGCGGTCGCCTCTGCAGACGCAGCACCCTCAGCCGAAGCGCTCGGGCTCAGTGACGGAACCGGCGAAGCAGACGCAGTACCCGGAGCACGACGCACCATACGCCACGTGCCGTCCTGGTAGTGCGCCACAATCTGGCCAGCCACCGGCTTACCCGGGTACTTGAACACCTCGGTCAGCGGCTGCACACGATCATTGGTCTTGCTGTACACGCCAGCACCCTCAGCACCATCAATCACCATCTCGGATGCCCACGTGTAGTAGCCGGTGCGGGTGTCCTTAGTCGGGCGGTCAGCAGTCAGTGACAGAATCATCGGACGCTCCGAACCAATAACCCAGCCGCTCTCCGAAGCGTACATGCTCTGGAAGAACTCAGCCACAGTCGAGTAGTCGCCGGTGTGGTCAATGTTCGTGAAGCGGGTACCGTCACCGGTCAGTAGCAGGTAGTTCAGGGTAGCCTGCCAGTACGCGATGAACGCGTGCAGACCCTCAACACTGTTCTCACGCAGCTTCGCCGGCTCAACCGGGATCGCAACGTTGACAGCCTTGTGCTCCTTGGTGCCGGGCTCAAAAGTGCCGGTGGAGGAGTAGTCGGCAAGAACAACCTCGCCCTTCATACTGGGGCCAGGCTCAACGGTGGTGGTTGCCTCAGCGGTGGGGGAGACGGATGCGGTCGCGCTAGCGCTCGCGGTCGAAGACTCGGTAGCGGATGCGCTCGCGGTCGCTGAAGACTCGGAGGAAGACTTGGAAGAGCAAGCGGCAAGAAGCGCTGCGGTGCCCAGGCCCAGTGCGGTCAGGGCGGTGCGGCGGGTATACATGGTAGACATGGGGCTCTTTCTGAGGTGAATAAAGTATGTGCCGGAAATGAACTAATTCCAGAATATCGCAGGGGAGCGGTCAGCCCAATGCTGTGTGCGCCTCCATGACCGTAAAAACGGCGGTAGATGACGAAAAACACGGGACCTATGGCTCTCGCCCGACTACGATATGACCGGGGTTCTAAACGGAGGCGCCGGAGCTACTCGCGCTTGAGCTGGGTGAGCTCGTTGTAAGTTTGGCTGGTTCATTCCGAGCCGTCCAGGCACCATCCTGATACTCCAAGATAAAGAAGAACTCATAATCACCAGGGCCGCTACTCAATGAGGCCATGGTGAGCTCTCTACCATCTGTGTAGTGGATCTTTGCTTCCTTGTTGTAACGGCCAACACCCAGCCAGCGGTATTGTTGCTCGTCAACCTTCTGCGGAGCATCCTCGGTTAGCTCTGCTGAGAATGGCGCATCAGTACCGTACACCCAGCCAGTGTTCTTCTCATAAAATTCGACGAAAGGTTCGGCCTTGTAGATATCGTTTCGGTTTATATCCACAGCCTTAAAGGGCTCAATGTCGCCGGTAATCATAAGGTAATTGAAAGAAGCCAACCAGTAGTTTATGGCGGTGTACATGCCCTCCGTCGTTTTGGCTTTCATCTCTGCAGGAGGGACAGGCTTGGGCGGATTCTCCGCCTTCTTCGAGCTGGTTGCGGGAACGTAGGTGCCGCGTGATTCGTAGCCGTTGAACTTCAGGTCGCCCTTGTAGGAGCGCTGTTCCTCGGGCGTGCTCGGGTCGCTGAGCGGGCGAATATCGCTTGCGCAGGCGGTTAAGGAGGCGAGCGCTGCGGTGGCGGCGATGCCAAGGGCGGCGCGTCGGGTCACGAAGGTAGACATAAGGTACCCTTCAATAGATTATCGGTGTATCTATTTCAGGGTACCTTAGTGTATTTGGATATGTTTATGATTTCTTGGGTATCAAACCTGGGAAAATACTACAAAAACTGCGTTAGCTAACGAAAAGTGCTGTTTGTTGGGCGTACGTGGTGTCGGTGTCTATGCCACTGCATCCTAAACGTTGAGGCCAGAATCGCTTCCGCCCGAGGAACCGGGAGAAGTCGTCGAGGAATTCTTCGTCTCAACGGTGACCATCCACGCATCGTCTCGATAATTCAACACAAAAGTGACCTCATCGTTACTGGAATCACCGCTCGACTCACCCACACGAATGTCCCTGTCCTCGGGTACGTAATGGAGAACAGCATCCTTATGGCCACGGACAATACCCTTCCAACGGTACTGCTGATCGTCAACCTTCTGCGGGGTCTCCTCGGTCAGCTCAGCCATGAGCGGCGTCTCGGTGCCGTACATCCACCCCTCACCCTTTGCGTACAACTCTACATACGACTTCATCTTCTGCACGTAGATACCGTCCAGGTCTACGTCCTTGAACGGTTCATTATTACCGGTAATGGTCAGATAATTCACCGATGCGACCCAGTAGCCCAGTGCCGCGTACATGCCCGAGGTCGTCTTCGACTTCATATTCTGGGGAGGGACGGGCATGGGCGGGTTCTCCGCTTTCTTCGTGGCGCTTGCGGGGCGGTACGTTCCGGTGGACTTGTAGCTATCGAACTTCAAATCGCCATTGTAGGGACGCATCGGGTCAACCACGCTCGGGTCCTCCAGCGGGCGAATATCGCTGGCGCAGGCAGTCAAGGAGGCGAGCGCGGCGGCAGCGGTGATACCCAGGGCGGTGCGTCGGGTAATGAAGGTAGGCATGAGAACCCCTCAATAGTTTGTTCGTGTGCTTTTAAGCGTACCCGAGCAGTTTTGTTGACACATTCAAATCCTGTGCACCTGCTCGTCTGGGGGAACAGTTCAACACGGCCGTACGCAGGCCATGCAAACAAAAGCCATGCAAGCAAAAAGGGGAAGCCCCCGCACGTAGCCTCAACTGCATACGGGGGCTTCTCTCATCACCATAAATGGCTAGGATAAGTGGCTAGAAACGCGGGTTAGGCGCCAGCGCTACTCGCCTCTGAAGAGGGGGAATCGGCTTCTTCATCACTAAGCAAGAACCAGGCGCCGTCCTTATAGTCAAACGGAAAATTGGTTGCCTCGCTCTTGGTCGATCCCTCAACCAGGGGAACAGGGTCATGACCTTCAACGTGAGCCTTTGCGTTGGGATCATAGATGATGCGTCCGAGCCAATCGTAGCGGTTGGGGCCGCCTGCAACCTTTTTGGGAGCATCAGTCAGCAGCTGAACGGTAACCGGTGCATCCGTGTCATACACCCAGCCCTTACCGGAAGAGTAGATAAGAACGGCATTGGCCTGATCGTTCGCATAGCGGCCTTCGGGGTCAGCCTTCTTGAGAGGCTCGTAATCGCCCGTCATGAACATGTAGTTGAAGCTTGCCACCCAGTAGCAGAGGAACTCGTACATGCCCTCAATGGTCGCCTCGTGCATCTTCTCCGGAACAACAGGCTTCGGCACGTTCTGCGCCTTCTGAGCGTCAGTTGCTCGAACGTATTCGCCGTTCTTCTCGTACTTGTCGAGCTTCACCGCGCCCTTGTACGACTTCTTAGCGGAAGAAGACGCAGATGCCGAGGGGGAGGCGCTTGCAGACTCAGAAGCGCTTGCCGAAGGCGAAGCCTCACCGGAGGCGGAGCTATCAGCCAGCGGGCGGATATCGCTAGCGCAGGCAGTCAGCGCCGCAGCCGCGCCGGCGCCGGTAGCAGCAGCTAGTGCGGCACGTCGAGAAAGAAAAGTAGCCATGAAAAAAATCCTTAAGTAATGTGTGTCAGAAGATGAAGAAATTTAGCTGTTGTTGTCCAGGAGCATGCGCCACATGCCTTCCTTGTACTCCATGATGAACTTCGTCGTGCGAGGAATCGTCTTTTCCTCCTCAACGATAGTCGCATCAGGCTCACCCTCAATGTGGTACTTAGCGGCAGGATCATAGGCGACGGTCACAAGCCACTCATAACGGTCCGGCTTATTAGCAACCGGCTGAAGCTCGTTCTCCGCAATCTCAATCTTGTACGGCTGATCCGAACCGTAAATCCACCCCAGACCCGACTCATAGAGCCTAATCATGGTCTTAGAGTTCTTCAAAAAGGCCTTCGCCGGATCCGCCTTCATTAGCGGCTCAACATCGCCGGTCAGAATCAGATAATTCTGGGAAGCAAGCCAATAACCCATCAGCGCGTAGGCGCCCTCGGGGCTGTTCTCCTTCATCTTCTCCGGGATAAGAGGCTTCGGCACGTTCTGCGCCGGCGCATTCGCACTCGCCGCAATGTAGGTGCCGTTCCGCTCGTAGTTATTGAACTTAATCGGGCCAACATACGAGCCGGGAGTGTGATCATCAGTGGGCGAAGGCGACGCAGAGGCGCTCGCAGAAGAAGCCGCACCAGAAGCAGCAGCAGAAGGCGAACCGGAGGAACCGCCGGAACCCTGCGACAGCGGGCGAATATCGCTAGCGCAAGCAGTCAGCGCCGCAAGAATACCGGTCGCACCAACCCCCAGGAGAGTACGTCGAGTGAAGAAGGTAGTCATCGGAAGCCCTTCGTTGGAGCCAATACAAAGCAAATCACGCCACACACCGTGGTGGGCATACGCACCCCGTACAGGCCTATCAGTACGTCAATGTATACACATTTAAGGTTACCCGAGAGGCACCAGATCGCCCTGTGACCACCTCGCATGTTCAGAAAATTAAGACCCCACACCCAGCGTTTTACCAGGTGCGGGGTCTTATACCATGAGAAATCACCACGAGAGGAAACCCTCCGCCAGACAGCAACTAAGCGGCGCTAGACAGCTCCCACTTGTCGTCCTTGTACTCCAGACGGAACCTCGCGACCTTCTTCTTCGACTCTTCAGCGCTCGTCTCTTTATCAGGCTGACTCCTATAATGCCGCTTCATCTTCGGGTCCATATGGGCGAGGCCCTCCCAAATGAAGGCAGTATTATTGCTGCCGGGAACCTCACGAGGAGCATCAGTCAGCAGTTCAACAATATACGGAGTTTCCGTACCGTACACCCAACCAGCACCCGACGCATACAGCTTGATTGTGCTCTGATACTTCTCCCAGCCGTAGCCCTTATAGTAAACCATCTCAATCGGCTCCGGGTCACCCGTGATCATCAGATGGTTCAAGCTTGCCAGCCAGAAACTCAAGAAAGCGTACGCACCATCAACACTGTGCTCCTTGAAATTCTCAGGAGGCGCAGGCTTCGGCACATTCTCAGCCGGATTCGTAGCGGTCGCCGCAACATATTTGCCGTTCTCCACATAATTCTCGAAAGTGATGATGCCCTTATACTTCCTGCCCGAAGAGCGAAGACCCGAAGCAGCAGAAGCACTCTCAGACGCCGAAGGAGAAGCGCTCGCAGACGCCGACGCGGAAGCAGTTTCGGAGGCGGTCGCCGCCTCCGACGGAGAAGCCGAGCCGGTGCCGCCAGCCAGCGGACGGATATCGCTAGCACACGCAGTCAACGCAGAAAGCGCGCCAGCAACAGCAACACCCAGGACAGTACGTCGAGTGAAGAAAGTAGTCATCGGAAGTCCTTCGTTGGAACCTTCACCCTCAAAGCCGTCAGCACGGGCTCACAACCTGCAGGTAAAGACCACATGTAGTACGTCAATGTATATACGTTAAGCGTACCCGAGGCGCCCTCCGCCGAACCCGAACATCCGCGGGGTTTTCCCCTGGGTGTTCCCTGGGTTTCCTGCCCTGGGTTTCCGCAGAGTTTCGGCACAAAGAAACCCCGCCCACGGTGCATTACCGCGGGCGGGGAGAAGCTCATCATAAGCCGTTACGCCTGACCATTATGGTGGGGTCTAGACAGAAGAAGAGCTAGAAGAAGAACCGGAAGCCGACGAAGAAGAGCCTTCATTGCCGGTGAGCATAAACCACTTACCGTCCTTGTATTCCACAGCAGCCTTCATCAGTTGGCCCTTCTGGCTGGAATCCGTCTTAAGGGGCTGGTCAGACTTGCCCTCACGATGAATCTTCGCATCAGGGCTGTAGTTCATATAACCCGGCCAGTTGTAACGGGTAGTGCTACCGGACGCCTTCTGCGGTGAACCAGTAATCAGCTCAATAGTAACCGGGGTATCCGTACCGTACATCCAGCCCAGATTGCTCTCGTACATGTACGTAAATTCCTCCAGGCTCTTCGCATACACATCTGCAGGGTCAGCCTTCTTCATCGGCTCAGCATCGCCGGTCATCAGCGCATAGTTAAAGCTCGCCAGCCAGTAGCCGATGAACGCGTACAAGCCATCAACGTTCTGATCGTTCATGTTCCCCGGAACGAGAGGCTTCGGCACGTTCTGTGCCTTCTTCTCAGCCGTGGCAGGAACGTATTCGCCGTTCTTCTCGAAGTTATCGAACTTCACAAATCCCTTGTAGGACTTGCCGGAAGAAGCAGAAGCTGAAGCGCTAGCCGAGGCACTCGCGGATGCGCTTTCGGACGCACTTGCAGAAGCAGAAGGAGAGCTGGATGCGCTACCGTCAGCCAGCGGGCGAATATCGCTAGCGCACGCAGTCAATGCAGCCAGTACGCCGGCACCGGTTGCACCCAGTGCCACGCGGCGGGACATACCAACAGAGGTGGGGGAAGGGCTCATCATAATTGGCCTTTCAAAAGAGGTCAACAAAGGAAATAGAGTGAGTTGACACCCCTATCATACCCTAAAGTGCGTGAATGACTATCAAATGTTGCTATTCATATACTTTTGAGTAGAATAAACCCAAAAAGCTGCAATTAGTGCACTAGGAAGCCGAGGGGCTCGCAGAATCCGAGCTCTTACCAGCATCCTTATCCTTCTGGGTACTCATAAACCAAGCACCCTCCTTATACTCCACAACAATCCTCATCGCCTGACCCTGAGAATCTTCTGCCCTAGCCAGCGACTTATCGCGGTTATCACCCTCCGTCAGATGCCTCTTCGCATTCTGATCAACCAGGGAACGAGCACGCCAGAAATAACGAATACGGTCGCCCTCAACCTGCGTGGGAGTATCCGTCAACAGGTACACAGACATCGGCTCACTCGTATCGTAAAGCCAGCCGCGACCCGTCTCATAGAGCTTAACCATCGGCTCAAGCTCCTTATAGTATTCGCTACTCGGGTCCGTCTTCTTCAACGGCTCAATATCACCCGTCAACGCCAAATAATTAAAGCTAGAAATCCAATAGCCAATCAGCGCATAAATACCGTCAATGCTCAGCTCCTGCACCTTCTCCGGCATAATCGGTTTGGGCACATTCTGCGCCTTCTTCTCAGCCGTGGCAGGCACATACTCGCCGTTCTTCTCAAAGTTATCGAACGTGACCTTACCCTGATACGACTTATTCGCAGACGGCAACGCCGGCGAAGCAGAGGGGCTCACGCTCGCTGACTCAGAGGCGGCAGTATCAACTGGCGGATGCACCGTACGCGCACACGCAGACAACACAGCGGCAAGACCAACACCGCCCGCACCCAACACGGCGCGGCGGCTCAAAGCGACGGGCTTAGAAGAGGGGCTAGTCATCAGCAGTCTTTCGAAGAGGTCAACGGACGAGGGGGGGAATGAGTCGACACCCCCATCATACCGGGCGCACCTTATAGCAACCGTAAAGCACAGGAGAACAACAAATAGCCGGGCGCATACGAAGACACCCCGTAGCTGCCACACAACAAAAGACAGCTACGGGGTGAACAACGTAATACGCCTCGACTGAACCGGACGCACCGACTAACGGAGCAGATGCGCAAAATTACGGCGTGCCTGAGCCACCTTCGGGCTTACCACAAACGCACAATAACCCTGCGCCGGATTCAACGCGTAATAGTTCTGGTGATAATCCTCAGCCTCATAGAACACGCCCAGGGGCTTAATCTCCGTAACAATGGGGGAGGGGTACAGCTGCTGAGCACGCGCCACCGCACGCTCAAACGCCTCACGCTGCTGCTCATCCGCGTAGAAAAGCACCGAACGGTACTGCGAACCGGTATCCGCACCCTGACGATCCCAGCTGGTCGGATCGTGGCTCGTGAAGAAAATATCCAGCACCGTATCCAGGTCAATGACCTGCGGGTCAAAGCTGAGCTTCAGCGCCTCCTGGTACCCGGTCGTACCCGAACATACCGAACGATAATCAGGGTCGGGAGTCTCGCCGCCCGTGTAGCCGCAGACGCTCGCCTCAACCCCGCGGAACTGGCGGTACACCGCATCCAGGCACCAGAAACAGCCGCCGGCAAGAACAACATCAGTCATGATTCCTCCTTGAACTATAAAACCACACTACTTGAAGAACACCGCAGGGCCGCACAATATTCCTGTGCTACCGCGGGCTTTGGCGTAAACCGCCACCTGCCCTGCCGCGCCACCTGCCACAATAGAGGTATGACTGAAAAACTAGAAACCCCCACCCTCGCAGAAGTCGTCGATGCCTTCCACACGCTCTTCCCGCCGCAGCTTGCCGCCGGATGGGATGCCTCCGGCCTCGTCGCCGGACGTGGCGCCGCTAAAGTGAGCACCGTCCTCTTCGCAGTAGACGCCCTCACCGCCACCGCCGAAGAAGCCGTAGCCGAAGGCGCGCAGCTGCTCATCACCCATCACCCGCTGCTGCTCCGCGGCGCAAAGTTCATCCCCGACAGCGACTACAAGGGCAATGTACTGCACACCCTTATCGAAGGCGGATGCGGCCTGCTCGGCGCGCACACCAACGCCGATGCCGCCGTCGAAGGTGTGAACGAAGCGCTCTGCGACGCTATCGGCCTGATTGACCGCGAACCGCTCACCGAAGCGCAAACCCAGGTGCTCGACGAGCAGGAACACGCGGTAGGCACCGGTCGCCTCGGCACCCTACCCGAAGAAATCACCCTCAAGGAGCTAGCAGAACGCCTCGCAGCGGCACTGCCCGCAACTGCCGGTGGCCTGCGCATCGCCGGACGCGCCGACCAGCCGATCCGCCGCGTCGCCCTCTGCGGTGGTGCCGGCGACTCCCTCTTCGACGCAGTACGCGCGACCGACGCACAGGTGTACATTACCGCCGACCTGCGCCACCACCCCGCCAGCGAATTCCGCGAAACCGCACGAATCGACGGCAGCAACATCGCCCTGATTGACTGCTCCCACGCCGCCAGCGAATCGCTGTGGTTGCGTTCGGCGGCAAACCGCCTGTGTGCCCTGCTCGCTGAGCGCGGTTTCACCATCGAAACGAAGCTGTCTGCACTCAACAGTGACCCGTGGGACTTCACCGTCTCCACCGGCGTGGCAACCGGTCAGGAGGCGCACTCGGCAAGCACCGCCGCAGCCCCCGCGTGGGAACTCTAGGGCGAGAATTCTAGGGGCGAGAACTCTAGAAGAATCCGCGCGGATTCCCTCAGCGCGTAAGAGCCCGGGCACCCCGTCTGTTGTGACGAGGTACCCGGGCTAGAACCGGCCCGGCCTACTTAGTTACCTGGCCTACTTAGTTAGCAATGCGATACAGGCCGGTAGTGATAGGGTTCAGCACACGATGCCGGTAATAAAACAACATCCACTCCAACTCAATGCGGGTCACAGCATGATTCGGTTCAAACATGCCGGTCTCGGGAGTAATAACATTCTGCTGGGTAGCCCACAGAATCTCACGGTAGAACGCGGAATCCGGCGTAACATCCGGGAAGGACGAAACACCTGATACTTCCGGTGAACCAGACGCACGGTAAATCATTGCGGCAACGGTTGCATTCGTGAGACCGTCCTCCGCGTGAAACTTTCCGTCAGGTCCGCCGAAGGTAACACCCTTTTCACGAGCCCAAATGTAGGCGGCGTAGTTCGGATCGTCCGTCTTCACATCCGGCCACGGGGAGACTTCAGGAAGGTCCACCTTGGGGCTGCCCTTCATCTCATAAAGGGCGGAAACCAGCTCACCGCGGGTGGCGGGCTGATTCCGTTCCTCGTCGTTCAGCGATGTCGAAAAGTACATACGTTCCTCTACGGGTACGTAAGCATTCGTGAACCGCTGGACACCCTCAAACTTCAAATCCTGGTGCGCCAAAAGAACTCCGCGGTGCTCCGGGGCAAAACCCACCATCGGGGTGATGAGAGTCTTATCCGTCTTGCTGGGGTAACCGTAGTCGCTCCACGCCTCAATGACGTACTGCTTGGACGGATCCAGCGTGTTCGCGGGAATCTTGAGATTGACGAAAGCGAAGCCTCCCTCCAGGCCCGTCTCGTATTCATCATCACCGTGGACGTAACGCTTCATCTCGCTCATAACCAGGACGGGGGAACCCGTGCCCTTCTCGCGAATGACGTACATCATGCCCTCAACGCCGGGGATGTCAGTCCCTACGAAGCCCTGACCCTGAATCAGCAGCTCCTGATCCTTCGTGGTGTCCTTCAAAGCGTCGTATTTCAACTTAGGTGCGAAGGTGTCGAAGTGATAATCATTGGTGCTCAGACCGTGATGCGTCACAACGTTCTTGCGAGCCCAGATATCCTGAACGGTTGACTGCGGCTGGCCCTCGGGCTCGGCAAGGATGCCAACCTCGTAACGCACCTTGTCCAGAGTCATATCCGGGAAATACTCCGTGAGGGTGTAGTAACTCGGCAAAGTATTAGCCTCAACATTCAGAGGGGCGACAAAGGTGCCGTCATCGTCAATGGTGAAGTCCTTGCCCTCTTCAAACCGCAAGAGGGTATCGGTCACCTGATGGGCGTTGTAGGGGACGTTCTCCTCGGGTGCGATGTAGATGACTACCTTGCCGTGCTGCTTGCGCCACTCCTTGGTGAAGCCGGTGCCCAGAACCGTAATTTTACTGTCCTCACCGGTGTACAGGCCGTCGCCCTCTTGCTTGAAGACGTCACGGCCGTCCTGGTAGTAGTAATCCTCATAGACAACGGTGAAAGACGGCTCATCCGCGACATCCTGAGTTGCAGGGGCGGGGGTATTGGCAGTCGGCGCATTAGCAACGGGCACGTTTGCGGCGGGGGTTGCATCCTGGGCCAGCGCCGGGGTCATCGGCAGGACCATCGCGCTCGCCAGTACGAGCGCGCTACAGTTGCGGGCCGCGTGTAAGAATGAAGACTTAGAGTTCGGAAGCGAGGACATGAGACATCCTTAGGGTCATTTCTCCGGGGCTGCGCAAGCTTACCGGCAGGCTGAGAATCTACCGTCGAATCTGCGCACGCCCTATGAGAAAAGTGGTTGAAAATCCCCCTCGGTTTCGGGGATATCCTCACCCTATCAAAGCGTTGAACGATTGTCAGGAAACACTCAAGGGATACTTTAAGGTTTCGAGAAATCTCACACAGCGGTAGCTGTTAAAAGGTGAACCCCGTGCTCCCGAACAGAAAACCATTCGGGAGCACGGGGAACCAGAGAGTTATCCGACGCGCCGCACGCGCCCTCAAGGTAAAACCCGAGGGGGATGCGGGCGGGCTAAACGACCTTACTTAGCGCGAGCCTGGAACGCCTCAATCAGAGTCTCCAACTCACCATGAGTCACCATGTACTGAGCATCGAAAGCGCCGTTAGCGTTCAGCACCACCTTGTTCTGCTGAGCCCACAGAATCTCACGGTAGAACGCCGAACCGGGAGCCACATCACTGTACGGGGAGTCGCCCTTAACCGCGGGCGAACCAGCCGCACGGTAGGTGAACGCCGCAACGGTAGCGTTCGAAATGCCTGCATCAGCATGGAACTTGCCGTCCGACCAGCCGAAGGTAATACCCTTCTGACGAGCCCACACGTACGCGGGGAAGTTCGGGTCGGTGGTCTTCACATCCGGCCAGGGAGAAGTCTCAGGCAGCTTCACCTCGGGGGTGCCCGCCTGAATGTACAGGGCAGCTGCGAGCTCACCGCGGGTAGCGAGGGTCTCCAGCTTCTCGTCGGAAGGATCAGGGCTCTGGTTATCGTTCTCATTGGGGTCCTGAGCGTTGGGCAGGTTAGCATCCCTATAACCGTTCGTGCCGTTCAGGTCCAGGTCCTGCCATGCGAGTAGGGTACCGCGGCCCTTGGTGGACCTGCCCACGACCGGTGCGATCAGCTTACCGTTATTGCCGTAACCGTCGTTAGCCCAGACCTCAATCACGTACTTCTTCGAAGCATTCAGAGTGTTTGCCGGAAGATTTACGGTACCGTTCAGGTTGCCATCACGGTACGCCGAAGACTGGGTGGGGTGGTCAAACTCGATAATGTCGCTGGTTGCCAGAACCGGGGTGTTCGAGCCCTTCTCACGAACCACGAGCTGAACGCCCCTAACGGAGTGAATATCGCCGTTAAACCCCTGGCCACCAACGTTCAGATCCTGTGATTTTGCGGGGTCAGTCACAGCGTTGTAACCCAGGCGCGGTGCGAACGGCGCCGGCTTCTCGCCCATAGTATTCAGCACCTGGGTGCTCACCACGTTCTTGCTGGTCCACAGATCCTGAGCGGTCAGCGGCTTCTGATCCTTCTGTTCAGCAACCACGCGAATTTCGTAGAGGACATCGTACTTGGTGCCGCCGGTCGGGTCGTGGAAGTTGTCATCATCGATGAAGTAGTAGGCAGCAAGCTTGTACGCCTCAACCTTCAGATCAGCCTCAAAAGTGCCGTCATCGGCAATGGTGAAGTCCTGACCCTCCACGAAGCGCAGCATCTTCGAAGTCGGAATCTCGTAGCCGGAGGGCGCGTAGTTCGCGGGAGCAATGTACAGCGCCACGGTGCCGTGCTGAGCGCGCCACTCCTTGGTGTAACCTGCGCCCTTCACATGAACGGTACCGCCCTCGGTCGTTACGAGGAAGATGTTTACGCCGTCGTAGTTGTAACCATTGGGGAGAGACACATCCAGGGTCGGGGTAGCCGCAGCGTCCTGGTCGGCTACCTGCGGGGTAGCGGCAGCAACAGCGGCATCAGCGGCAGGAGCTGCATTCTGAGCCAGTGCCGGGGCCAACGGCAGAACCATAGCACCAGCCAACGCCAGCGCGCTGCAACCTTGAGCGGCGCGGAGGAAAGAATATTTAGAATTCGGAAGCGAGGACATAAGACATCCTTAAAGTTGTTTCTCGCAGGGCTCTGCGGGCTCAACGGCGGGTAGGGAATTCGCCGTTGAATCTGCACGCGCCCTATGAGAAAAGTGGTTGAAAGCCCCGTCGGTTGCGGGGACATTTTCACCCTATCAAACCCTCAGGTAGATGTCAGAGAACACTCAAGGGAAGCTTGAAAGTTTTGAGGCGTTTCACAGGTTGATCAGCCGGTAAAAGCTGAACCCCGTGCACCCGGTGAGAAGAAGACTCTCAGGATGCACGGGGTTATGACTCAGACTAGAACCAGCCCACCATAGTCAGTGCGGTTCTGAAAAATGAACATCATCTGCTCCAGCTCACCACGATTTACCATCGTGGTCGCCTCAAAAATACCCCTCTGCGGGTTAATGACACCATGCTGAGCAGACCACAAAATCTCACGGTAGAAGGCGGAACTCGGATTCACATCCGTAAACGAAGAAACACCGGAAACAGCTGGGGAACCTGCTGCACGGTAGGTGAACGCCGCAACAGTAGCGCGTGAAATACCTGCATCCGCATGGAACTTACCATCAGACCAGCCGAAGCTGATGCCCTTCTCACGAACCCAAATGTACGCAGCGTAGTTCGGGTCGTCTGTCTTTACATCCGGCCACGGGGAGACTGCCGGGAGGTTCACCTTGGGGGCGCCAGCTTGAAGGTACAGTGCTGCAGCTAGCTCACCGCGAGTAGCGCGCTGCTGCTGTTCCTCATCGCTAAGCTTTGAGAAGAGGTGCTTATACTTGGGCTTGGGTAAAGATACATTCGTGAATTCCTTAAGACCTTCAAACTTCAGGTCCTGACGGCCCATAAGGACACCGCGGTGCTCCGGCGCGTATCCCACCATCGGTGTAATCAGAGTCTTATCCGTCTGGCTGACATAGCCGTAGTCACTCCACGCTTCAAGGACGTACTGCTTAGACGGATCCAGAGTGTTCGCGGGAATTTTGATGGTGCGGTAAACAGCGTTTCCCCACAGCGCCATTACGCCATTGCTACGTTCGTAGTAGCGCTCCATCTCGCTCATGAGCAGGACGGGGGTGCCGGTGCCCTTCTCTCGAATCGTGTACATGACACCCTCACGACCGGGGAGCTCATACGCGCTGAAACCCTCACCCTCAATCATCACCTCCTGATCTTTCGCGGTGTCCTTCAGGGCATCGTACCTCCAATGGGTCCAGATAATTTCAGGATGGCGACGGGCATATATCGGCTGGTGGATAGCTACATTCTTACGAGCCCAAATATCCTCAATGGTCGGCCACGGCTGATCCTCGCCCACGGTAAGGATGCCAATCTCATAACGCACCTCTTCCCAGCGGAAATTCGGGGCATCATAACGGATGGGGTCGTAGAAAGTAGCCAAGTCGCCATATTTGATAGTCAGGGTGGCCTCAAAAGTGCCGTCATCGGCAATAGGGAAACGCCAACCTTCTTTAAAGAAAAGCACCGACGTTGAAGGCTCAGTGTTGCCGGGACGATCTTTTGTGGCGGCAATGTAAAGGACTGCCTTGCCGTGCTGCTCACGCCATTCCTTGGTGAGGCCGGTGCCCCTCACCGTAATTTCGTTGTACTCATCGGTGTACAAAGCCGCACCCTCCCCATAATCAATGGTGAAAGACGGGCCATCCGTGACGTCCTGAGAAACCGGGGAGGCGGTATCGGCAACCGGTGCGTTAGGGGCAGAAATGTTAGTGACCGGCGCTGTATCCTGAGCCAGCGCCGGAGTCATCGGCAGAGCCATCGCGCCAGCCAACATGAGCGCGCAACAACCCTGCGTTGCACGGCGGAATGAAGACTTAGAACTCGGAAGTGAGGACATGAAACATCCTTATAGTACGTCCCATTGGATGTTTGCAATTCCTGCAGGATGATTCCCAGCCGAATCTTCACCGTCGAAGTTGTGTTAATCCAATAAGAAAGTCGTTGATTATCCCCGTCGGTTTTGGGGGTAGCCTCAGCATATCAAACCCTTAATGAGAAGTCGCGAGAAATCTCAAGGAATAGT
Organism: Rothia mucilaginosa; assembly: GCF_001548235.1. Lineage (NCBI taxonomy): Bacteria > Bacillati > Actinomycetota > Actinomycetes > Micrococcales > Micrococcaceae > Rothia > Rothia mucilaginosa. The sequence goes on along the minus strand of NZ_AP014938.1, from coordinate 75,986 downwards.
TGAAAGTTTTGAATTCTGTGCCGCAATGATTCCGCGAGCACCCAAAAATAGGTGCAGAAAAAAGCAGAGAAAACGGGCATAGAAAACCCCGTGTTCCCGAATAGAAAAACCATTCGGGAACACGGGGTATTCAGCTTAGAACTAGTCCGTCTTACATAGCGCGGTTCTACCCTGCACCGTTCTACTTGGCGCGGTTCTGGAAGTTGAACAGCATCTGCTCCAATTGACCACGATTCACCAGGTCCGTCGCATTAAAAGAGCCGAAATCCGGATTAATGACATACTGCTGAGTGGACCACAGAATCTCACGGTAGAAAGCGGAACTCGGATTAACATCCGTGAACGAAGAAACACCAGAAACAGCCGGGGAACCCGCTGCGCGGTAGGTGAACGCCGCAACGGTAGCGTTCGAGATGCTTGCCTCCGCGTGGAACTTACCATCAGCCCAGCCGAAAGTAATGCCCTTCTGGCGAGCCCACACGTAGGCGGGGAAGTTCGGGTCGGTGGTCTTCACATCCGGCCAGGGGGAGGTCTTAGGGAGGTTCACCTTGGGGCTACCAGCCTGAGCGTACAGCGCCGCAGTCAACTCGCCGCGAGTAGCGCGCTGCTGCTGCTCCTGGTAGGTGAGCTTCGAGGTGAAGGTCTTGTATTCTCGCGCGGGCGCAGTAGCATCCATGAAGTCCGGAACACCCTCAAACTTCAGATCCTGACGGCCCATAAGAACACCGCGGTGCTCCGGCGCCAAACCCACAATCGGGGTGATGAGAGGCCTGTCCTTCTTGGTGAGGTCGTAGTCGTAGTCGCTCCACGCCTCAATGACGTACTGCTTAGACGAATCCAGGGTGTTTGCGGGGATCTTGATGGTGCGGTAAAGAGTGCCTCCCTCCAGGCGGGTTACGCCATCGGGACCTTCATAGTAGGACTTCATATCGCTCATCGCCAGGACGGGGGTGCCGGTGCCCTTCTCACGAATCACGTACATGGCACCCTCACGGCCGGGCAGCTCCTCACCAACGAAACCCTCACCCTGGACCAGCAGTTCCTGATCCTTCGTGGTGTCCTTCAGAGCATCATACTTCCACTTAGGTGCCATGACTTCAGGATGGTAGGCGCGGGTGTACATCGGGTGGTGGGCGATAACGTTCTTGCGAGCCCAAATATCCTCAATGCTCGACTGCGGCTGGCCCTTAGCCTCGGTCAAAATACCCGTCTCGTAACGCACCTCATCCAGGGTGATACCCGGGAAATAATCGATGGGAGTGTAGAAACTCTCCAGAGCCTTAGCCTTGATGGTCAGCTTTGCCTCAAAAGTGCCGTCATCGGCAATGGTGAAGTCCTTACCCTCTTCAAAGCGAAGCATCGAGGTTGAAGGCTCTGCGTTACCGGGGCGATCCTTCGTAGCGGCAATGTAGAAGACAACGGTGCCGTGCTGCTCACGCCATTCCTTGGTGAAACCGGTACCCTTCAGGGTCACGGTGCCGCCCTCACCGGTGTAAAAAATGGTGTCATAGTCGGTGGAGTACGTCGGCTGCGCGGCAACATCCTGAGCCGCAGGCTTGGGGGTCACAGCATTTGCCGCCGGTGCATTAGCAGCAGGTGCCGCATCCTGGGCGAGTGCCGGAGTCATCGGCAGAACCATCGCACCAGCCAGCACCAGTGCGCCGCAACCCTGCGCCGCACGGAGGAACGAAGACTTAGAGTTCGGAAGCGAGGACATACATCATCCTTACGGGTCGTACCCACCGGGATGATGCAGTTTCATAGGGTTTCGGGGTGAGAAATCTCCGTCGAATCTGCGCCAACCCAATGAGAAAAGTGGTCGAATATCCCCGTCGGTTTCGGGGACATTTTCACCCTAGCAAAGGGGTGAACAGATGTCAGGAAACACTCAAGAGAGGCTTGAAGGTTCTGAGGTTTTTCACAGGTTGACCAGCCACTAAAAATTGAGCTCGGCAAGCTAAACTCAGCAAGCTAAACCCCGAGAACAGAACCCAAAAATAGAACCCCGTGCACCCGAACAGAAAACCTGCTCGGGAACACGGGGTTATTCGTGCAGCTAGACGATAAGCAGAGCCAGCTTAGCGAGCTAGCTTAACGAGACTGGAAAGCAGTCAGAACAGTCTCCAGATGGCCGCGAGTCAGCAGCTGCTTAGGAAGGAAATAGTGACCACCGTACACAGTAGGCAAATTCTGGCTAGCCCACACAATCTCACGATAGAACGGAGCACCAGGCTTAACATCCACGTAGGGGGAATCGCCCTTAACCGCAGGAGAACCCGACGCACGGTAGGTGAATGCTGCGACGGTAGCGTTCGAGATACCTGCGTCCGCGTGGAACTTGCCGTCCGACCAGCCGTAGCTGATGCCCTTCTCACGAACCCAAATGTAGGCGGCGTAGTTCGGGTCGTCAGTCTTCACATCCGGCCAGGGAGAGACTTCCGGCAGCTTCACCTCGGGGGCACCAGCCTGAAGGTACAGAGCCACCGCCAGCTCGCCGCGGGTAGCGCGTTCCTTGCGCTGCTCATCGGTCAAGCTAGGCTTCTTATCCTCAACAGCGTCAGAACCCTTAAAATTCAGGTCCTGAGAAGCCAACAGCTCACCGCGACCCTCAGGCGCCTTACCCACAACGGGGGCAAGGAACTCGCCGCTCTCGCTGTAGCCGTCATTAGCCCAGACCTCCACCACGTACTTCTTCGAAGTATCCAGGGTGTTAGCCGGAACCTTCACGGTGCCGTTCACTACACCGTTCACATACTCAAAGGCACGGTCGTGGTGGTTGTACTCAATGATGTCGCTGGTTGCCAGAACCGGGGTGTTCGAACCCTTCTCACGGATTACATACTGAACACCCTTGACGGAGTGAATCTCACCGTAGAAACCGGTACCCGAGAAATAAATGTCCTGATCAGCGGCAGTGTTACCCAGAGCCTTGTATTCCACCTTGGGAGCAAACGGGCTGGGACGGAACACCTGAGTTTGCACCGCAATACGGCGAATCACGTTCTTACCAGCCCACAGATCCTCAAGGGTCAGCTGGGTCTGACCCTGTTGCTCAGCAACCAGGTCAACCTCGTAACGCACCTCGTAACGCGGGATACCGGGGAAGTAATCGCGAGGCTCATAGTAGCGCTGAAGCACGTCCGGCTTGACCGTCAGCTCAGCGTCCAGGGTGCCGTCCTCAGCAATGGTGAAGTCCTTACCCTCCTCAAAACGCAGCGGCGTATCATCAGCGGGCAGAAGGCTACCATCGGGAACACCCTGAGAAGCGGCCAGGTAAACCGCCACCTTGCCGTGCTTCTCACGCCACTCCTTGGTGAAACCCGAACCCTTCACGTGGACGGTACCGCCCTCGAAGGTGTACAGCAGCTGAGCCTTGCCATCGTACAGAACCTCGAACGTCGGGGTATCCTCCTGGGTTGCCTTAGCGCCCGGAACATCCGCAGCCTGCGAACCGTCAGAACCATTGAAGTTCAGCGCCTGAGATGCGAGCAGAGTACCGCGACCCTCGGGTGCCTTGCCGACAACTGGGGTAATGAACTCGCCGTCCTCATAGCCGTTGCTGCCCCACACCTCAACGGTGTACTGCTTCGTAGTATCCAGGGTGTTAGCGGGAATCTTAACGTTACCGTTGAGGAGCCCATGCTGGTACTGGAACGCATACTCGGGGTCGTTGTACTCGATAACGTCGCTAATAGCCAGAACCGGGGTGTTCGAACCCTTCTCGCGAACAAGAATCTGCACACCCTTGGGGGACTGAATCTCACCGTTGAAGTCCCAACCGGAGAAGAGAAGCTCCTGATCCTTAGACGTATCAGCCAGAGCGTTGTAACGCCAGTGAGGGGTAAAAGCGTCAGCCTTCTGGGGGACAGCGGCCTTCGGAGCAGGGTCAGCCGGCAGAGAACCAGCCACTGCAGCTGCAGGAGCATCCGCAGCAGCATTCTGAGCAAGCGCCGGAGCCATCGGCAGAACCATCGCGCCAGCCAACGCCAATGCACCGCAACCCCGTGCTGCACGGAAGAAGGACGAAGCCTTGAAATTCGGAAGAGCGGACATAATCATTCCTTATCGGTCGAACCCATCGCGCCGATGCAGTTTCTAAAAGGTGGTGAGGAATCTTCGTCGAATCTGCGCCAACCCAATGAGAAGTGGTCGAATATCCCCGTCGATCCAGGGGATACTTTCACCCTAGCAAAGGGTTGAACGGATGTCAGGAACACTCAAGAGAGACTTGAAGGTTCTGAGGGTTTTCACAGGTTGACCAGCCGCTAAAAAAGAACCCAGCAGGCTAAACCCGAAAAAAGAACCCCGTGCTCCCAAACAGAGAACCTGCTCGGGAACACGGGGCTATTCGCACGGCTAGTCGGTAAGCAGAGCCAGCTTAGCGAGCCTAGAAAGCCATCATCAGAACCTCCAGCTCACCGCGAGTCACCATATGCTTGGGGTTGAACGTGCCGCTGGTGCTCAGCGCAACCTTGTTCTGACCAGCCCACACAATCTCACGGAAAAACGCAGAATCCGGGGCCAAATCAGTGTACGAGTGCCAGTCATGATCAAGGGTAGGGGAACCCGCCGCACGGTAAGTAAACGCCGCAACGGTAGCGTTCGAAATGCCAGCATCCGCGTGGAACTTACCATCAGACCAGCCGAAAGTAATGCCCTTCTGGCGAGCCCACACGTAAGCGGCGTAGTTCGGGTCGGTGGTCTTTACATCCGGCCAGGGGGAGACCACCGGGAGGTTCACCTTGGGGCTACCAGCCTGAGCGTACAGCGCAGCCGTCAGCTCGCCGCGGGTAGCGCGTTCCTTACGCTGCTCATCAGTCAGGCTGGGCTGCTTACCCTCAGCAGCGTCAGACCCCTTGAAGTTCAGGTCCTGAGAAGCCAACAGCTCACTGCGGCCCTCAGGCGCCTTACCCACCACAGGGCCGGCATTCTCGCCGTTCTTGTAGCCGTTGTTACTCCAAACCTCCACGACGTACTTCTTCGCCGGATCCAGAGTATTCGCCGGAACCTTCACGACGCCGCGTACCTTGCCGTTCTTGAACTCAGAAAAATGGCTGTCGTGGTTATACTCAAAAATGTCGCTCGTCGCCAGAACCGGGGTGTTCGAGCCCTTCTCACGAATCACATACTGAACACCCCTGTTGAAGTTAAACTTGCCGTAGAATCCGGTACCCAAGAAGTAAATATTCTGATCAGCGGTAGTATCACCCAGAGCCTTGTACTCCACCTTGGGAGCAAACGGGCTGGGTCGGAACGCCTGAGTGTACAGCGCACTATGAAACAGCACGTTCTTGCCAGCCCGCAGATCATCAAGGGTCAGCGGGGGCTGACCCTGTTTCTCGGTAAACATGCCAATCTCATAATTCACCTCGTAACGCTTCTCATAACTCGGGGCACCGGGGAAGGGGGTACGAGGCTCATAGTAGTTCTGCAGCTCACCGGGCTTAACCGTCAACTGAGCATTCAGGGTGCCGTTTTCAGCAATGGTGAAATCCTTACCCTCCTCAAAACGGAGCAACACATCCTTAGCAGGCAGGAAATCACCGTCGTCAGGAACACCCCGAGAAGTAGCAATGTAAAACACTACCTTGCCGTGCTTCTCACGCCACTCCTTGGTGTAGCCCCAACCCCTCACGTAGATGGTGCCGCCCTCAGCCGTGTACAGCCACTGTTCCTTGTTGTCGTACCGATACCTGAACGTAACCTTCTGCGGGGTCTTACCCGGAATATCAGCAGCCGTCATGCTGTCGCCGCCTTCGAAGTCCAGCTCCTGGGTAGCAAGCAGGGTGCCGCGGTCCTCGGGTGCCTTACCTACGACGGGGGCAATAAACTCGCCGTCCTTATAGCCCTTGTTACCCCACACCTCGACAACATAATCTTTTGACTTATCCAGGGTGTTTGCCGGAATCTTCGCCGTACCGTTTATGTAGCCGTCATGGTACGTGAAAGCCAGCTCCTTGTGGTTATATTCAATGATGTCGCTAACCACCAGAGCCGGGGCGTTTACGCCCACCTCTCGCACAACGATTTGGACACCCTTCGGGGAGTTAATAGTGCCGCCGAACCCCCAACCCCAGAAGTTTAGAATCTGATCCTGATCAGTGTTCTTCAATGAGTGGTAGCCCAAGTGGGGATTGAAATCGTCAGAAGTATCAGCGGGATTCTCACGGACGCGATCATCCGGCTGACCAGCAACAGCCGCCGCAGGAGCATCCGCAGCAGCATGAGCAATCGCAGGAGACATCGGCAGAACAATCGCACCCGCCAGCGCCAGCGCGCTACAGCTGCGGGTTGCATGCAGAAGTGAAGGCTTAGAGCCCGGAAGTGAGGACATGGAACATCCTTAGAAATATGTCCCATTGGATTGATTATTGCGTCTTCTATGGGGGATTATCTGTTGAATCTGCGCCGTCGAATCTGCGCCAACCCAATGAGAAGTGGTCGAGTGTACCCCCTATCGGTACAGGGGATATTCCCACCCTAACAAACCTTCAGGTAGAAATATCTACTTTACTCAAGAGAAACTTGAACCTTCTGAAATATTTCATCGCACGGTATTTCATAGCCCAGAAACACCCCCCCCGCGTACGTAAACGGCCCCGCACTCCCACCGGGAGTACGGGGCCGCCAAATACGCTAAAGCAAAGCGCTAAAACGAAGTGCGAAAACTAGGAAATGTAAAAACTACGAAGTGCGGAAATACAGGTACATCATCATCGCAACACGTCCACGAGACGTCTGCGCCGTCGGCTCAAAAGCATTACCCTCAGACACCGTCGACACGCCATGGCGAGACGCCCACACAATCTGACGGTAGAACGGAGTCGCAGACGACACATCGCTAAACGGGGAAGTACCCGACATCTGAATCTTCTGCGCACCATCAGCACGGTACAGAAGAGCCGCAGCAGAAGCATTCGACAGGCGCGCCTCCGCATGGAACTTACCATCAACCCAACCGGAAGTAATGCGCTCCTGACGCGCCCACAGGTACGCATCATAGTTCGGGTCAGACTCATCAACATCCGCATACGGCGAATGCTCCGGACGGGTCACCGCCGGCGAACCCGCCAGCCTATAGAACATGGTGATCAACTCGCCACGAGTCACCGGATCCTCAGCACCAAAATTGTCCTCAGAAACCGGCTCCATCGTCTGAGTACGAACAGCCCAACGGATACCCGCATAGTACGCAGAATCCTCGGAAGCATCAACAAAAATAGTGTTCGCATCCGGCGCCGTCACGGACGGACGCAGAATCTTCGGGCCCTGAGTCGAAGAACTCGACACCACGGTAGAAGCAGAAGTAGCCGAAGCGGTCGCTGGCACAGCAGTATCCGCCGACGAAAGACGCGCCTCCGACGAATCATAGAAAGAGAAAAGAGGGGAGAAAGGCAGATACAAAACACCCGCCAGCGCCACAGCGCCAACAGCCAGTTCAATGCGGCTGCGCCTATGCTTCTTCGAATCAGCCTGGGAAGAAGCCTCGGGGGTGTCCTCCGGTGCCAGCAGAGGTGCAGAAGAATTATGGGCAGTATCAGAGGACTGCTTAAAATCCTGGGACATAAATCCTCAATGTGGTTGATGTATCGGTGTGTGATAGGCTCCCTCTAGTTCCGCGCACCCAGCCGGATAAGGGTGCGTGCTCAAGGGTGCGACAGTCATAAGCATAAACTACAGCTTGAAAAATATTAATTTACACTCCACAGAACAATCTTTAAAAAGGGGAGCGGAACACCCAGAAAAACGCCCAATAGCGGTACCGCATGAGGTGTGCCCCACATGCGGTACAGCCCACACTAGCGTGTTAATCGGCAAAAATACCCCGAAAAACTGCGGGCCAGCAGCGGACAACAGCCCCACTCACACCCCTCGAGGCGTCCTATAAGTACCGTGTAACCGCCCTGAAGGAGGCGCAGAAAAGCCGGGCCAGCGGGATAAAACCAACGTCTCATCACCGCCAGCCCGGCATAATCTTTAGACCCTAGAGACTAGCCCTAGCAGACCCTATAGAGCTCTAGCGGACCTTGTAGTTCATCAAGAAACCAGCCAGCTCACCACGGCTCACCAGCGCAGTCGGGTGGTACTCAGAACCCGGGAACACCTGCAGCTTCTGCTGCTTAGCCCACGTAATCTCACGGTAGAACGCAGAACCGACCTTCACATCGGTGTACGGCGCCTCAGTTACAGCAACCGGCTTCTTACCGTCAAAACGGTACAGGAACGCCGCAACAGTAGCATTCGAAATGCCGGCATCCGCGTGGAACTTACCATCAGACCAGCCGAAAGTAATGCCCTTCTGACGAGCCCAAATGTACGCAGCGTAGTTCGGGTCGTCAGTCTTCACATCCGGGTACGGGCTAGTAGCCGGCAGATCAACCTTCGGGGAACCAGCCAGACGGTACAGTGCAACAGTCAGCTCACCGCGGGTCGCATCATCATTAACGCCGAACCAGTCCTTCTCACGAGAATCAATCAGATTCTGATCAGCAGCCCACAGAACAGCCTTGTGGTTCGCGTGAGCAGCCGGAACGTCTGCGAAACGCTCACGAGCCTTCTTGTTAGCAGACTCACCAGTCAGAGTCAGGTAATCAGCCGCGATGCGCTCGCTACCACCATCAGCGTAGTTCACGGTCACGAAAATAGCGTAGTGGCTATCAGCATCCAGCTTGGTGCCGTCAACGTTAACGGTCGTCTCAAACGCGCCGGTCGCCACACGGTCAGCGTTCAGGGTGATGCTCTCCAGAGCCTCACCGGTCGGGTTGCCGTCAGCCTCAGCAGCCGAGAACAGCACGTTCACGGTAGCACCAGCCGGGACGCTGAAATTCTTGCCCTTCACACGGATAGTGGTCGAAGAGCTCAGATCCACCTTGTCAGTGCTCAAAGAAACTGAAGGCGACGCCTTCTTAATGTTCTCGCCGTTCACCGGAACAAACGCCTGAGTGCTCAGCGCCTGGCTGTTCGCCTCATCATTATCTTCCGGAACGTTGAACTCGAAAGTCTGCACAACATAGGAGCTGCCGGACTTCAGGGTGCCCGCCGGGATGTCCAGAACAGTCGAGAAACGGCCGTTGGTGTAACCCATGTACTGACCGAAGAAAGCAGAGTAGGAGGTGAACTTAGCCTCCGACTGAGCCAGCGCGGGGCCGGTTGCCTTACCGGTCGCCGGATCAACCGCACGAACCGCAACAATCAGCGACTCGCTACCGTTGTACGAAATGTTATCGAAACCGGCACCGTTCACGGTGACCTTAGTGTTCTCAGAAGCATTCACCGACGAAGCGCCGTACGACAGGGTCGGGGAATCAACGGTGGGAACATCCGCAACCTTCAGCTCGGTACGGACCTCGTCCGCGGGAATCCAGCCGTCTTCAGCGTCATCGCGGTAACCGAGCACAACATCGAAGGACGAGCCATTGGCCTCCAGATAGTTAGCGCCGATAGAAGCAGTCAGGTTCACGGTGCCGTCAGCCGCAAAAGCGGAGGCGGGAACATCCTGAACATAGAAGGGGTAATCACGCGGACGGTGCGGCGGGAAAGCAATGCTTTCACCCTTCGGAACAACGTACAGGCGGAACGACTTGCCCTTAACGAAGTCCTTGGAGAAACCGGAGCCGCTAACGGTCACGTTGCCGCCCTTGAGAATATCAAAAGTGCCGGAGGTAACCTGCAAGCGCTGAGCACCCTGAACCTCACCCTGCGCAACACCCTGGGTTGCTACCGGGGTAGCAGCAGAGGCCGCAAATGCGGGGGAGAGGGGCAAAAGCATGGCGCCCGCAAGGGTGAGGGCGCAGCCGCTCTTGGCCATATTTTTGGGTAGCGCAAAGCGCATGTGGTTGGGAAGTGAGGACATTGTTATCCAATCAGTTTTTATCGGTGTCACGCATCGAGTGTGGTGCGCATAAACACCGTAGCAAATAGTTAAGACGTGCTGGAACCTGAAAGGTCATCAGCGCGAAAAATGACTGTGTGTTTTATCGCATGTCTTAAGGTGAAGTATAGCTTTAAAAAGTATGTGCATGATATGGAAAATATGCCTAAATATTGTGCTGATAAGCACAAACACTGGTCACTGTACAAAAAAGAAAGCGCAAAAAACCCACCGCATTCGAAAAATTCGCACCTATGCAACCTCTGCAGGTTGAGAATATTCACAATGCGGTGGGCAAGGCAACATAAAAGTCACCCACAATAAAAATGGCACATACACAGAGTCGTAAAGTCGCCTATTTGACGAAAGCCAACCAAAGTAGCTAACACCACGACCGGGTGCTACCTGAGGTGGCTACCGCCGTGCTCCATGCGGTAGAGCATCAACGCCAAGTCATAGACAGACGTTGTCTCCATGAAAAAGCGTTCGTGTTCCCAATCCCTGGTGTAGCCCCAAATGCGTTGCTGAACAGCCCACCGAGATTCACGCCAGAAAGCGCTACCCTCCTCCAAATCTAGAACCCATGGGTTAGCGCTCACCTCAGATTCATCCGACCCCGGCAGGCTACCGTTACGAGACTGCGGTGCGGCAGTCGGCAAGCCGGGAGACACCATACCGCGCGAACGCTGATACCTATACAGGAACGCCGCCGTCGAATAATTGTGCATGTTCATCTCCGGGTGGAAATTCCCATCCGCCCAACCGAACGTAATGCCCTTCTGACGAGCCCAAATGTACGCCGCGTAGTCCGGGTCATCCGGAGCGATATCTCCATAAGGGCTCGTCGCCGGAAGCTCAACCTTCGGGGAACCCGCCAGACGGTACAACGCCACCGTCACATCGCGGCGCGTCATATCGCGTCCCTCACTCAAAGAAGAAAACTCAGGAAGAACCTGACGGTGCTTAAACCATGCCCAGGCGGCGTTGACCTCCTTATTCTTCGTAAACTGCAGCTGCAGATCCTTCGAAGTAAGCTGCTCAACCGACTCAACCGTACCGTCCTTGCCAGCAGTCACCTTCTCCAAGAAGAGCCTGTACGAGCCGTCATAATTCAGTGCCTCACCGGGGACGTTCAGCTTCTCATCCACCGTGCCGTCATGGATGCTCTCAGCAGCAATCTCCTGCACCAGCGTCTTCTGACCGGTTAGATGTCCCTGCTCATCAACATACTGCACCGAGAAACGGTAAGAGACCCCAGGCTGCTTCTTCAAGCCGACGGCACGTACCTGAAGGATATTTTCCTCATCATAAGGGCTCACCGTCGTAGCCTTCAGAAACATCTCAGGGCTAGCCGATTCCTTATTAAGCGAACGTACCGGAATGAAATCTGCAACATCATTCAGCAACTCACCGGGGTAATTCTCATCCTCCGGACGGTCTTTACCGTAGAAACCAATCTTATAGACCTTACCCGGCTTAAGCGTTCCCCCAGGAATCGTAATAGACGTCTTAAAATGCCAATTCAGGAAATAAACGCGCTCTCCACTACGGGAAGCCGGGTACGGAATCCGAGTGGTGAATTCTGGTTCGCCTACAATCTTTCCGGTCTTCGGGTCGACTTCATAAAAAGCCAGAAGCGCGGGGCCGTCCTTGCCCTCTCGACTACCGCTCGTAAGGATATGGAACCCCTCAATCGTCAGAGTCGTATCCTTCCACGGGTCATCAATTGCGGGCACACTGAAAATGTACGTCGTCTCGGTAGGCTTAGGGTCCTGCACAACATTAATAGGTGCACGCGCCACAAAACGGAATTCGGACGGCCAAAAATCCTTCCGGTGGCCCTTCTTGTGGTACGTCAGAATGACGTCGAAAAGAGTGCCTTCTTTAGCCTCAATAATGTACGGCCCAATATTGAGGAAGAAGGTGTAGCTCCCGTCTGGGTTTTCTACCATCTGCTTCGGGTTGGGCTCACGGTCAAAGAGGTAGCCAAAGTAGGCGTATCCGTCAATGCGGGCATGCGCGGCTTTGAAGTACGAAGAACCGCGATCAACCAGAGAAAATTCGTAGAATTCGTAATTCTGACGGAATTCAGCACTGAGCGGAGGCGTCGTCAGCGTTACGGTGCCGCCTCGAGAAATGTTGAGAGTCTCAGGAGAGACTTTAAACCCTTCCATTTCAGGATGGCGATGATCATCCACTTCAGGATAGCGAGAATCATCCGCCTCCGGAAGCGAAGACGTGGATTCGTCAGCATCTTCTTGAGCTGCGGCGGGGGAGGCGGGGGCTACCTGTGCTGGCTGCGCCTGCTGGTCAGGTGCCGCCTGAGCCGGTGCTGCGAGTGCCGCCGGAGTAACACCGGCAAGCGGGCTCAAACCCAGCAGCAGTGACAGGCTGAGCGCACGGGCGCTCGCCGGGTGGCTCGGCGCAGTTGAGCGGCACCGGGCGCCTCGTGGTGTGAAGAATGAAGACATCATTATCCCATCTACAAAAAACTGTACGGTGAGTGAAGCGAATGAACAGGTGAAGCGTGAATAGGTGAAGCGAGTGAAAAAGGTTGAGTAAATCAAGGGCCGGGAAACCGGGGCGCTACTCACGGGAAGATTCCCATCGGGTAACGCTCCCGATTCCTCTCACCGGTACCTGTAAAGGATGCTAGGGGCGGGACTGGTCTAGCTGTTGAGCCTGCAGGCACAACGACTCGAAGAACACAGCCCACTAGCCACTTCACGCACCGAAACTACTTGAGGCGGCTGCCGCCGTGCTCCATGCGGTACAGCATGACCGCCAACTCCGAAGAAGAAACAGAATCCAAACTGAAATCCTCAGCGTAGCGGCGAGAATAATCCTTATAACCCCAGATGAACTGCTGAGTAGCCCACAGCGATTCCCTCCAGAACGCAGTATCTGTACGCTCATAATCGGACCAATGCGAGCGCGAAACCCGGATGGGAGAATCATCCGGCACGCTACTATTCTTAGGCACAGACAAAGACGGTAAACTGCTCGACTCCGGCACAGGAGCCGGCGCGACCATCCGCTGGTACCTGTACAGGAACGCCAACGTAGAACGCGTCGAAAGTTTCGCCTCTGGGTGGAACTTGCCATCCGCCCAGCCGAAGGTAATGCCCTTCTGACGAGCCCAAATGTACGCAGTGTAGTCCGGGTTGCTTGGTGCCACATCCGCGTAAGGACTGGTTGCAGGCAGCTCAACCTTCGGGGAACCCGCCAAGCGGTATAACGCCACCGTGACGTCGCGGCGACTCAAAACGGTCTTACTCTCGTCCAGAAGAGCCTGCTGCTTAACCCACTCAACAGCCGCCTTCTGCTCCTCGGTAGTATTCGCCAAGAGGTCAAGATTCTCAGAAGCCACCGGCTCGACCGCATCTGCGGCGCCATCCTTGCCGGGGGTCACCTTCTCCAGAACAACCCTGTAAGACCCCTCATAATTCAGCGTACTACCGGGGACATTCAATGTCTCCTCAGCGGCACTATTGTGGATGCGCTCAGCAGGGATAATCTGCTCCAAAGCCTTCTCGCCGGTCGGCTCGCCAAAAATATCCGTCGCCTGAACCGAGAAACGGTAATAGCCCTCGGTAAGTTTCGGAAGATTAGAGACGCGCGCGGTGAGAGTATTCATCTCCTGATACGGGTTGACGCGCTTATACGGAATGTACAAGTCCGGACGCGCCAACTGTTGGTCAGGATTCGGCTGGTTATCGCTCGGTTGCCCAGACCGCACCGGAAGGAACTGCGCAACACTGGTCAGCAAGCTGCCGTTATAGTCTTCCTCGCCCGGGTGAGGAAGATTAGAACCGTAGATACCAATCACATAGAGCCTGCCCGGCTTCAACGTACCCGCCGGAATTGTCATCTTCGTGGCGAAGTAGTTATTACGGAACCCGATACAGTAATTCCAGCAGTCGCCTGTCATCGGAACCACGTGAGAGAAAACAGGGCGTCCCATAATCTTTCCCGTAGCCGGGTCTGCCTCATACAGAGTAACGTACGCTTGGCCGTCGTACCCGCCCACGATATTCGGGTGGAGAATATGGTAACCCTCAACCGTCAGAGTTGTATCCTGCCACGGCTTATCAATCGCAGAAATGCTGTAGCGGTACGTCGGCTGATTAGGCTCAGGGTCGCGCACCGTGGGCAAAGGAATTCGCGCCGTGCTACGAGGATCTTCATACGGAGAATAGGGGTCCGGCTCCGACTGATTGGACGGGTAGTAAGTCAGCACCACATCGAAGAGGGTACCCTCCGGAACCATCATCCACTGCTTCGGGATATCAAGAGTGAACGTGACGCTCCCATCAGGATTATCGTGGGCCTTACCCTCAGCACGGAGGTCGGCAACCTTGCTGCCGTACTGCGCCTCAGGAAGGCGATCGCCATAACGTGACCAAAGGTAATTCTGACCGCGCTCCACAATGCCGAACTCAAAGAACGTGTACTTCGCGCGGAACTCGGCACTTAGCGGCGCGGTGGTCACAGAGACAGTGCCGCCCTCAGAAATATTGAGGGTGCCCGAGGTGAGCTTCATGCCAACCGGGTTGTCAGGTTTCTTATCCTCCGCAGGGGTGGGAGGGGTCAACAGGGTAGGGGAGGCGGGGGTTGCCTGTTCCGGTTCTGCCTGCGCGGGGGTTGCCTGTTCCGGTTCTGCCTGCGCGGGTGCTGCCTGGGTCGGTGTTGCAAGCGCCGCCGGAGTAATACCGGCAAGCGGGCTCAAACCCAGCAGCAACGATAGGCTGAGCGCGCGGGCGCTCGCCGGGTGGCGCGGGGCGCCTCGTGGTGTGAAGAATGAAGACATCATAATCCCATCTACAAAATTTATACGGTGATTGGAATGAGTGAGTAGATGAAGTGAGTGAAAAAGTTGAGCGGATAAAGCGTGAAAAGAAAACCCTCAACAGGGGAGAAGAAGCGTTCTGGAGAAACGAATAGGAGGGGCGGTACCGGCGGGCTGAAAAGTCGAACTATGCCGAACATTCCAGCCCACCGGTCCCCCCCCCTCACCACGACCGGGCGTTACCTGAGGTGGCTACCGCCGTGCTCCATACGGTACAGCATCAACGCAAAATCACCAGAGGAAATGGAAGAATTATCAAAACCCTCATAAGGGTATTCTCCGTCAACGCGGTAACCCCACACGCGGTAATCAACAGCCCACTGAGCCTCACGCCAGAAAGCGGTACCCTTAAGAGCCTTATGCTCCCAGCCGCTAGTACTCCGGGGCGCATCCTGGGTGCCCGGCACAGACGAGCTACGTGGCAATGAGGGAGAGGTCGGCGCCTTCGGCGTGACCTTACCCATCGCCTTCTGGTACCTGTACAGGAACGCCACCGTCGACGGGGTCGAAAGGTGCACATCCGGGTGGAACTTGCCATCCACCCAACCGAAGGTAATGCCCTTCTGACGAGCCCAAATGTACGCGGCGTAGTCCGGGTCGCTCGGTGCCACATCCGCGTAAGGACTGGTTGCAGGCAGCTCAACCTTCGGGGAACCCGCCAGGCGGTACAGCGCCACCGTCACATCGCGGCGCGTCATATCGTTATGCCAGGACTGCGGCGAAGGACCAGGCAGAATCTGACGCTCATCAAACCAGCGTTCAGCCGCCTGCAACTCATCCTCACGCGTCAGCTTCAGAGGAATATCCTCGACGTCAAGCTGCTCCACCGACTCCGCGGCACCATCCTTACCGGGGGTGACCTTCTCCAAAACCAGGCGATACGCACCCGAATAGCTCAGCTGCTGATCAATCGTCAGATTCAGCTCCACCCTGCCATCCTTGATGCGCTCAGCGGGGATCGCCCGCTGGAACACCGGCTGACCGGTCAAACGCCCCTGCTCATCAACGTGCTGCACCGAGAGGCGGTACGATCCTTCACCCGGTGCATAGAGCTCGGTAGCGCGCACCGTAAACGAGTTCGTCTTTGCGTACGGGTTCAGTCTCACCGACCCAAGGTGCAACGCAGGATGCGCGGTTTCCTGATTGGGGGAACGCACCGGAAGGAACTCAGCAACATCATTCAGCATAGAGCCCGGAGAATCTTCCATGCCGGGGTAAGGCAACCCGTCCCCATACATACCAATAAAGTAGAGCTTGCCCGGCTTCAACGTACCCGCAGGAATCTTCAGCTCCGTGCTGAAATAGTTATTGCGGAACCACCTGGAGTTAACCCCGGAGTACGTGTAGTCCACCTGCTGAGTGAACACGGGCTGACCCACCATCTTTCCCGTTGCAGGGTCAGCCTCATAGATAGCGACGACCGGCGACTCATTAGAAATCAGTTCACTAGCCTGGGAGAGGACATGGCGTCCCTCAACTCGCAGCGTCGTATCCTTCCACGGGTTATCGATAGCGGACTGACTGAAGGTGTAGGTCCCACGGGTCGGCTGCGCTTCCTGAACCACATCAATATGGGCGCGGGCATACAAACGGTTCGACCTACTCGAAGGTTCCGGCTCAAAATCATCCAACGGGTAGTACGACATCACCACATCGAAGAGCGTACCGTTGGCAACCTCAAGGTATTGCGGGGGAACCTTAAACGTGTAGGTGAGGCTACCGTCCGGGTTCTCCCGCACCTGATGCTCCAGATCCTTGAGCATTCCGCCGTACTCGTTGAGAGGCGGATAACTATGGTGCTCCTCATACACGTACACCGACCCGCGCGTCACCAGAGCCAGCTCGTAGAAAGCGTACTTCTTACGGAACTCGGCGCTCAACGGGGAAGTGGTCACCGACACCGTGCCGCCCTGAGAAATATTGAGGGTGCCCGAATCGACCTTCAACTTAACATTCGCCGGGTTCTCCCAATCAACAGCATCAGCGGCAGGAGGCGCCATCGGAAGCTGGGTGCTCACCGTGAACTTATGGCTACCGTACGAATACTTAGAGTCCGAGAACACTGCACGCACTTCAGCCATTGAGCCGCGAGAAGAAGGCCTATAGGAGGAATCACCGTGAACCTTATACTCAACCTCCACGGTCAGAGTGCCGTCAGCGTTGCGGGTCACCAGCTCATCCTGCTTATCGTATTGGCCCGCTACATCATTCCTCGCAAAGGGTGCCTGCTCACCAGAAGTAGCGTTATAAATCGACACAGAATCAAGGTAGTACCCCAGGTCCACCTCGGGTGAAATATTAGAAATAGTCACCTTATAGACGCGGTCCTGACCGGGATCAAAATTCTGCGCAGCAACAGATACCTTCGGCAGGGTGTTCCTGAACGAATTATTCTGATACGCCATGTGTGCGGGGTTATTGCCCACAGGAACGAAGGGGAACTTACGCGTCAGCTTAGGCCACCCGTGGGTTTCTACACCGGAAACACCCAGGGAATACCCCTTACCGGACTTCAGGACTCCCGCGGGGATCGTGATCTTCTTCTGGAAATAGCCGTTCGGAATCAGGCCCTTGAAAATGCGCTGATTCTCTTCCGTATCCGGTGCTTTCAGCTCACCAAGCGAAGCCACATTATCGTTCGTGACCTTTCCTTGCTCATCATGCTCGGATAGGGTGAATTTTACAGAACTGACATCCTGAAAACCGGTACCCGTCAACGTCACCTCGACCGGCTGGCCGGAAGCAATCTGCTCCTCAGAAATAGCCGAAACATCATAGGTGATGGAGGGAAGCACACCCTCCGGCACGTTATGCTCCACCGGCAGCGCCGTACGGACACGATCCTCAGTGTTCCACGCATAGGGGTGCGCATCGTCTACGGGGCGGTAGGTGAGAATGACCTCGTACTCCAGGTTTGCCGGCAGGCTATTCGCCGGAACCGTCAGGTCGGCGCTGAAACTGCCGTCAGCAGCTGGTTTCGGGGCGTCAAAGACGAGGCCGCGGTGATCGACTTTCTGGTAGGGGTTGGCGTAGGTTGAAGAGCCCTTCGGGGCAATTGTGAGGCTACGCAGTTCGTGATGCGCCAAGAACTCGGGGCTCAGCCCGGTACCCTCCACGTGCACGGTACCGCCGTGAAGAATGTCGAGGGAACCGCTGGACACGCGCAGGGTCGGCAGGGAAGCATCCTGCTGATCACCCTGTGCAGGTTTATTCTGCGCAGGTTTGTTCTGAGCGGGTTCGTTCTGCTGCACGGGCGCGTTCTGCACGGGTGCTTCTTGAGGCGCAGCCAGCGCAGCGGGAGTAATACCCGCAAGCGGACTCAAACCCAGCAGCAGCGACAGGCTGAGCACGCGTGCGCTCGCCGGGTGGCGCGGGGTTTCAGAATGGTGCGGGGCACCTCGTGGGGCGAAGAATGAAGACATCATAATCCCATCTACAAAATTTATACGGTGATTGAAATGAGTGAGTAGATGAAGTGAGTGAAGAAGTTGAGCGGATAGAACCTGAAAGCCAGACTAGGGGAGAAGACGCCCCGTAAAGCCTGGCGCCAGGCAAGAGAAGTCGCCGGGGAGGGGGAAACAAAGGGTTGCACCGGCGGGCTGAAAAGCCGAACTACGTCGAGCATCCCAGCCCATCGGTTACCCCTCACCACGACCGGGCGTTACCTGAGGCGGCTGCCGCCGTGCTCCATACGGTACAGCATCACAGCCACCTGACGGTACGACATCTTGTAGCCACCAAAGTTCTCATAGAGGTAACCTTGATCAGGAGTGTAACCCCAGATACGTTGCTCAATAGCCCAGCTAGACTCACGTGAAAAAGCAGTCTCCGGGCTGATCCAGAGCCGCCAATGAGAGCTAAGCGGGAAATGCGTCTGTTTCTTCGGGTTAGAGTCCGGCAGTGAAGGAGACGTTGGTAAGCTTGGCGACACCTCCCCACGGGCTCGCTGATACCTGTAGAGGAACGCGGCCGTGGAACGATCCGAAAGCGGCTCATTCGGGTGGAATCGACCATCAACCCAGCCGAACGTAATACCCCGCTGACGAGCCCAAATAATAGCGGTATAGTCAGGGTCGTCCGGCGTAATATCCGTGTAAGGGCTGGCTGCCGGAAGCTCAACCTGCGGCGCACCCGCTAACCGGTACAACGCCACCGTCACAGAACGGCGATTCACTGATTCCCAATCGTGATCAGTGGGGTAGTCCGGTAGAATTTGACGGTTCACAATCCACTTCCTGGCAGCCTCCATCTCCCGTTCCTGACTGATATCCGAGTCCAGGTCTTTGGAAGCAATCTGCTCAACCGAATCGACACCATCACCCTGATTCGGGGTTACCTTCTCCACAAAGAGCCTATAGGCCACATCAAAATTCAGGGCATAGCCAGGGAGAGAAAGCGTCTGCTCCGTACGACCCTTCTGAATGTTCCCGGCAGGAATCACTTTCTCCCAAGACTTCTGCCCGGTCGGACGGCCATGATCATCAATCGGCTGCAAGGAGAAACGGTAGTAACCCTTGGTCAGCGGCGGCAGACCCAAAATAGTCACCTTCAAAGTATTATTCTCGCGATAAGGGCTCACCTTATCTCCTGAGACGTAGATGCTGGTGGGAGCTTCATCTTGCTCCGGGGTACCTACCGGGATGAAATCTGCCACATCGGTCATCCACGCACCAGGGTATTCCTCCGAAGTCGGGTCAGGAAGACCACCGCCGTAGAAACCAATCCTGTACTGCCTGCCCGCTTTGAGGGTACCCCCGGGAATCGTGATAGCCGTACTGAAATGGTCGTTCAAGAAAGTATCACAGTACTGATCACACCTGGTGTAATTCAGGTTCTGAGTAAACACAGGTGAACCAATACCCCGCCCAGTCACCGGATCAACCTCAAAAAGGGTCAGGACCGCCGGGCCTTCAGGACCCAGAATGGTGCTTTTCGAGAGGATGTGGAAACCCTCAACCGTCAGGGTTGTATCCTCTTCCGGATGCTCGATAGAAGGTGAACTGAAGAGGTAGGTGGTCTTCGTAGGTTTAGCGTCCTGCACCACATCGGTAGGAGTACGGATTACCCGGCGATTCGACCACGTTAACGGATCCGGCGCATACTCATTCGACGGGTAGTACGTCAGTACCGTATCGAAGAGAGTCCCCTCTGGAGCCTCAACAACATGGGCGGGAACAACGAGCGTGAAGGTGAGGCTACCATCCGGGTTCTCTCGCACATTACCCTGCTGCTTGAGGTCACTAACCATCCCACCGTACTGAGTGAGGGGAACATAATTATGATGCCCGGCATGGACGTACGTGGAACCCCGTTCCACCAACGCGAGCTCGTGGAACGTGTACTTCTGACGGAATTCAGCGCTCAACGGAGAGGTCGTTACCGAAATGATACCGCCCTGAGAAATGTTGAGGGGGCCTGTCGTGACCTTCAAATCAACCTTCTCCAGTTCAGAGGTGGGATTGTCACCCTGCACTTGAGGCACCTGACGGGCCGGTGTTTCTTGAGTAGTTGCCTGCTGCGTGTTCACAGGGGAGGCGGGCGCCGGCTGAGCCGCCACCGGCGTCAAAGCCAGCAGCGGAGACAAACCCAAAACCAAGGAAGCACCCGCAACCCTTCGGTGCGTGCCACGAACAGGCGTAAAGAAAGAGGACATCATGATCCAATCTGAATTTTCTGCATGAAAGAGGGCGAATGAGAAAAGAAGTTGAGAGGATCAATGAGTGACAGTCCATCGCACCGAACCCGCACCGAATCCACATAGTAGAGGACCCGTAGCGGCGGCATGCTGAAGTGCAATTTCAGCCTACCAACCCGCGTCTTAGACATTCAATGAAAACACGAGAAAAACATTCCAATAAGAGTTATAAGACAAAAAATTCGAAAATTACGCCCCCGGTTTTATACAAAGCCCGCCCCCCAAAAAAAGACCACAAAGAAGGGGCGGTGAGAGAAAAACTCTCACCGCCCCTTCTATAGCCGCTATCTTCAGTTGCTGTTCTCAGAAGTCAACCCACGCTAAACCGTGTAGGGTCAACCGTCCGGTTCACGGCGCCTGCCAAATCCTAATCATCGAGATAAGGGCTATTGGGGATGGTGTCAAGCATGTCGAGCATTGACAGGACACGAGCCAGCTCCTCGCGGGTAGCAATCTTGGTCGGACGGAAATCCTTGCTCTTATAGTAATAGCTCGTATCAATATTCACCGACGAGTGCAGCCACGAGCACTCCACGAAGAACGGGGAACCAGGCTTCATATCGGCAGGGGTGGTCGGATTGTACCAGCGGGTACCGGTAGAGGAGGGAAGATGCTTGTAACGGTAGAAGAACGCAGCCATCGTAGCGCGGCTAGCCACCGCCTCCGGGTGCATCTTACCGTCAGACCAGCCGGAAGTCAGACCATTCTGATACGCCCAAATGTACGCCGCGTAACGCTCATCCTTCGGGGACAAATCCGGGAAAGGAGAACGCGCAGGAAGCTTCACCTTCGGCGAGCGGGCGCTTCGGTAGATAGCATCCATCAGGTCGCCGCGGGTCACCGCACGCTGGGGGTGGAAACAACGGTCCTTATCGAGTAGCAGAACCTTCGCTTTACATGACCTGTAGATATCGGGAGCGTACTCGCCATCCATATCAATGTCCACAATGAACGGTGCCCACGCGAACTCAGTGTCAATCGTGGGGCGAACTTCAAGAGTGCGCAGAATGGTGTACTGCTCACGGCGCGGACGAAGAGACAGACGAATACCATAGTTTGCATTCGGGCCGCCGGTGATATCACGATTAATGATGTGGTGCCTAATGTAGACATCATTCTCGATGCGCTTCTTCGGCTCAAGAGAGAAGAAATAGAACTGCCTGAAGCCCTTCTCCTTGGTGTAGTAGCCGGCCTCAATGTACGGGGTGTACAGGCCGGTATCAAGCACAGCCTGCAGACCGGTAATCTCGTAGCTGAGGTTGAAGCCGCTAATATCAAATGACGCCTCAGTAACCTTGAACGTCAGCGGGGTGGTCTTAACGTCCAAGGTGGCAGCCTGGGCGCTCTGCTCGCCGGCGTGGTGCGCACCCAAAGCGCCAGCGACTGTTAGTGCTGCCGCACCCTTAAAAAGGGCGCGACGAGAGGAAAAAATAGACATGATATTGTCCCATCGACGTGTTTCTGAGTGTTCACTTCTACGCTAGCAAACCAATAACCATTGGTTAAGCCTCTGCGAGTTTGTTATACGTACGTGGCATGTCGTGCTTCGTGTGTGCTGAGTTGAGAATATGAGCGTTTGTGAGCGAATTACCCGCCACCAATGGCGAGACGTTTAATACTATAAGCACTTCTGTGCACAAAAAGAAGGCGGATAGATAGACACTACCCGCCTTGCACCCCATAAAAACCTACCCGCTCAATGTGGGGAAATATGGTTTTACAGGGGGAAATACAGGCTTAAGCCCCTAGAAAAATAGTTAAAAAATTTTCAATATGATGCAAAAAATAGGCGAAAACAAATAGTTGGCCGACCTACTGCTCATGCACCAGCAGAGTCAAAACGCCCGCCTTACGCGCCGTCGGCAGGGTACACTCCACCGACCAGTCCTCGCTGACCGCCTCCAAAAATTCGGCAATACCCGCCGTAGAGCCGTCAATAGGACGAGCCGCCAAACCCGACTGAATCAGGTAGCGCGCAAACAGGCCGCGGTAATGCTTTGCCATGTGCGAGACGACCTTACGCGACCCATCAGCCGCCACACGCTCCACACGAACCGCCAGAGTCTGCGCCGGGGGAGTCACCCACGACTTCGCGTAGGCGGCAGAACGGCAATCCAGAATCAGCTGGTCCTTCGCGGTCGCCTCCAGGGTGGTACCCAACGCACCCTTCCAGAAGGATGCGAGCGCACCCACCGAACCCAGCTTCACGCCCATCGATAGGCGGTAGGCGGGGATCGCGTCCTCGGGGCGCAGAATACCCCACAGCGCCGAAGAAATCAGTAGCGACCAGTGCGCGGCATCGCGTTCGGCGGGGGAGAAGCTCGCGTAGTCCAGCGCCTCAAAGAGTACGCCCGTGTAGGTGCGGATCGCGGGCTGCGCCGGTTCGGTGAGCAGGCGCGTGTTGCGTTCCACCTCTGCTTCGAGGGATGTACCCACCTTGAGCTCCGCCAGGGCGTCGGGTCCCGAGCTGACAGCTGTCAGCTCCTCCAGGACGCTCTCACGCTCAGCCGTCAGTTCGGGGAACGAGAGGTCGGCAAAGCAGACGGGCGCGTTGCCTGCGGGGGCGGGAGTTTTACCTTCGGAGGGGGGAAGAAGAATCAGCATCTCTCCAGTGTACCCGCGAGGCCCAGCGTACGTGAGGCCCAGCGTACGTGAGGTCCAGTGTAGTTGTGAGAGAACCTGCGGAAATAGCCACCGCCGGGGGTGTGCGTATAATGGGTGAGGTGAAACGGGCCGTCCGGGCAATCGCGAGGCACACGTGCTTCGAGGAAAGTCCGGGCTCCACAGCACAGGATGGTGGATAACATCCACTCGGGGTAACCCGCAGGCCAGTGCCACAGAAAGTAAACCGCCGCGGTTCGCCGCGGTAAGGGTGAAAGGGTGGTGTAAGAGACCACCAGCGGGCGCGGTGACGTGCCCGGCTAGGTAAACCCCATTCGGAGCAAGGTCAAACAGAATACGCCATGGTAGGGTAGTGCGCCCGATCCCCGTCAGCTTCCTTCACGGAGGTGGGGTGCGTATTCGGGTAGGCTGCTTGAGACGTGCGGCAACGTACGTTCTAGATAGATGATTGCCTCAAAACGCCCCTTCGGGCGGCGTTTTAGACAGAACCCGGCTCATAGGATGACCCGTTTCACGCTACCGTTGACTGATGGAAAATATCATCGGCCGACGGAAAACGAAGACCGCGAATGCGCTTTTAGAGTGCATTCGCGGTCTTCGTTTTAAACTTCTCGAAAGGTCTCTGACCTTCAGAAGAGCTCGTGATTAGTGGCCGAACGGATCCGGATCCACGCCGGGCATCCACGAGTTACCGTCGACGGTCCAGCCTTCCTTCTTCACGACCTTCTTCATCTTGCCGGTCCACTTCTTGTTCAGACGGTTCACGTACAGCTTGCCGTCCAGGTGGTCGGTTTCGTGCTGCATGCAGCGTGCGAACCAGCCGGTCGCCTCAAACTGGACGGGGTTGCCGTGCTCGTCAAGACCGTTCACAGTCACCCACTCGGCGCGCTTGAGGGGGAAGCCGTAACCGGGGAAGGACAGGCAGCCCTCTTCCTCCTCGTACGGGTCCGGGTCGGCGGTAGAAATCTTGCCCAGGGTCAGTACCGGGTTGATGATGCAGCCGCGCGGGGGAACGCCGTCCTCATTCTCCATCTTGTAGGTGAAGATGCGCAGGCCCACACCGATCTGCGGTGCCGCCAGGCCCACACCGTTGGATGCGTCCATGGTTTCGTACATGTCAGCCACGAGCTCCTTGAGCTCATCATTAAACTCGGTGACGGGTGCCGCGGGGCGGTGCAGAACGGGGTTGCCGTGAATAACGATGGGGCGAATAGCCACGGAATTATCCTTTGCTTGTGTTGAACGGGAACTTGCCGGGTGTGCTTGCCGTGTGAAGATGCGCGGGGCGCACCCTGTTCCCGCTCGCTGGTTTAAAGTGCGGGTGTAGGGCTCTAATTCGGTACGCCGTGTGCGGGTGAACCGTGTACAGGCAAACCGAACAGGGGGTAAAGCGAAAGGGTCGTTACGGATAACCATAACGACCCTTTCCATCGGGGTGATCGACGGGGGTTGAACCCGCGACCTCCTGGACCACAACCAGGCGCTCTGCCAACTGAGCTACGACCACCATGTGCTTCGCTTGGTTTCCCTTGCGATATGCAACGGATACTACTGTACAGGAGATTCAGAAACCTGCCAAGTCGAAAAGCCGTGATGCTCGTTACATGCCGTGCTTACGCCTCGGATGCCTCAGCCTCGCGCTCAGCCGCCTCGCGGGCGGCACGCTCAGCCTCCACCTCGCGCGCAATCTGCGCCGAAGCAATCGCATCAGGGCCCTGCGGCACAAAAATAGCGCGGCGGTAATACTTCAACTCATCAATCGAGTCCTTGATATCACCCAGTGCGCGGTGGTTACCGGTCTTCGCCGGGGCGCTGTGACGAGCCGCCGGGTACCAGCGCGCCGCCAGCTCCTTAATGGTCGACACATCAATCACACGGTAGTGAAGGTGCGCCATGACCTCGGGCATGTAGCGCTCCAAGAAGCGCTTATCCATGCCCACCGAGTTGCCGCCCAGCTGCGCCTTGCCCGCCACCGGAACACACTTCTTGATGTAGCGAAGCACCTGCTCCTGCGCGTAATCCATCGACACACCGTGCTCAATATCGGGCAGCAGACCCGACGCCTCATGCATCGAACGCACAAAGTCATTCATGTTCTCCAGCGCACCGGCAGGAGACTCATCACCGGGCTTAATGACGAACTCAACGCCAGAACCCAGAATGTTCAAATCGGCATCCGTGACCAGAACGCCCACCTCGACGAGAGCGTCATTCTCCACGTCCAGGCCGGTCATCTCGCAGTCAATCCATACAATACGTTCACTAGAAATACTCACCCTCCCACTCTACCCCCAAACGCCGCCGGCCCGGCGGGCAGCACGTCACAAAAGGGGTACAAGATGGTGCAAGAAGGACACAGGTGGATGCACAAACAGCGGCAGCGGGGGAGAATAGCGCCACTCTGCGTGCTACCCGGTGTGCTATCCGGTGTGCCCTGCGGTGTGTCCACAAGCGTCTTCGCGGCAGTGATTCTCGCCAGTGCATCCAAGGGCTCCGGTATGATAAAAACCAGAACGACGATGCAGACAGAAAGGGAGTTATGCGCGCACCAAAGGAGCTAGCACACCGGCTCACCACACCCGGCGCACACGACGCACCTCTCTCACCCAAACTCCTGGACTACGTCAATAATCACCGTCTGCGCACGCTGATTATCGGCACCATCGGCTCCATCATGGTCACCCTCGGTTCCTACGCCGTCGGCTGGCTCGCCGACAGCTCCAGCTTCTGGCGCTACGACACTATCCGCGCCATCCGATTTGAAGCCGCATGGGTCATCACTGGCATCATCATGCTCGCCCTCGGCGCCATGATCATGTGCCGCGAATGGCTGCGCATCTACCAGAAAATGGGCGACTGGGACGAGCCCAACACCATGCGTTGGATGATTGCCGTCATCACCAGCTGGTCCCTGCCGCAGGTCTTCGCCTTCACCATCTACAGCCGCGACATGTTCTCCTACTACGGCCAGGGCATGGTCATGGCGCACGGCCTCAACCCGTACAAGCACGGTGTCTCCGAAATCTCGAACTTCATGCAGAACGGTGCGGACCCCATGTGGGCGGAATCCCCGCCCCCGTACGGACCGGTCTCCCTCAAGCTCGAAGAGTGGATTGTGCGCCTGGCGGGGGAGAACATCGACCTCTCCCTCTTCTACTTCCGCCTGCTCTCCGTGCTCGCGGTCATCGGCATCCTCTTCTACGTGGCAAAACTCGCCCAGGCGCACGGCTTCAACCAGGTCCGCGCCCTCTGGCAGATCGGCCCGAACCCGCTGTTCATCGCATCGTTCATCGCCAGTGGCCACAACGACTCGCTCATGACCATGTTCATGCTCGGCGGCCTCTACTACGCCAAGCGCTACCGCGACACCTGGTGGGGCGGTCCGCTCGGCGTGACCTTCGTAGCCCTCGGTGTTGCCGTCAAGCCGCTCGCCCTCGTGGTGCTGCCCTTCGTGGGTCTGCTCTGGGCGGGTAAGAATGCCTCCTGGCCGCGCAAGTTCATCTTCTGGGCGCTCGCCGGCGTGCTGCTGCTCGCCGAAATGGCGCTCATGGGCTGGGCAACCGGACTGGAATTCGGCTGGATCAAGGCACTGTCCACCACCGGCGGCCAGTACATCTGGTACACCCCCTTCGGCCTGGTCATCGGCGCCGCCTCCCTGTTCGTTCAGGGCGACGCCTTCGACGTGATCCGCAAGCTCATCGAGACCGTCGGCAAGGGCATCGGCATGCTTGGCGCCATGGCAATGGCATTCGTCGGACGCGACCGCAACATCGTGCGCCACGCCGGCCTCGCGATCCTGTTCATGCTCCTGTGCAGCCCCATGATTCAGCCCTGGTACCTGCTCTGGGCCATCCCGATGCTCGCCGCAACCGGCCTGCGCTCGCACTTCCAGCTCATGTGGTACTTCATCACCACGCTGTTCTTCATTGCGTACGGCGTGAGCGACCAGCTGAACGTGTCGCCCTACCTGCGCGATTTCAACCAGGACATGGGCCGACTCATTGCGACGGTCATCTGCCTGGGCTACATCATCTACCTGGTCGCCCTCGACCCGGCAACCCGCCGCCTGGTGTACGTGAGCCTGCACCCCACGCAGATTCGCCGCACCACCATCCGCCTGTGGTGGCAGCTGTTCCCCGGCGCATCAAGCCGCCGTGCACGCCGCCGCGAGGTGAAGAAGGCAGAACGGGAAGCCACCAAGGTAGGCTCCTAGCGCGAACACCCAGTGTAAACTCCCGGGGCGAAATCCCGGTGTAAACCCCCGGCGCGCTCGTCGGATGCCGTGCTCACCGGATGCACCGCCCAGCGGAGTAGCCCCGGCGTGGCACGTGCTGTGCATGAGAAGCATAAATTCTCATGTACCCTAGAGGAAGGCCTCAGTAGCTCAGAGGATAGAGCAGGAGCCTTCTAATCTCTTGGTCGGGGGTTCGATTCCCTCCTGGGGCGCCACATAGAAAAACCGCCCCGCACCCTAAACTCAGGGTGCGGGGCGGTTTTCTTTATGCTTTTACGTTGGTGCGCCGCGAGGTGCCGGGAGGCTACTTCTTATTCTTCGTCGGGTTGGTGTCCTTGCAGGAGTTGAGGACGCGCTCCATAACCTTCTTCTCGTCCGAGGTCACCCACAGCTTGTACTTCGCCTTCACGTGCACCTGGCGTGCCACGTAGGTGCAGCGGTAGGCGGTGTTGCTCGGCAGCCAGTCGGCGGCGTCCGCATCGGACTTCTGCTGGTTTGCCGGGCCATCTGCAGCCAGCAGGTTCTCCGGGTCGTTCGCCAGCTGGCGGCGCTGCTCTGCGGTCAGATCCTGCGCGCCGGTCTGCCATGCGTTCGAAAGGGCCACCACGTGGTCAATCTGCACTGCCGAGGAGGTCTTCTTGCCGCGCTTGAACTCGATGGTCTTGCCGGTGTACGGGTCATTCAGGGTGCCGCTGATTACGGTGCATGCGTGGGTCCTGACCTTGAAACGAACATTGGTCAGGTCGCGGCGCAGAATGTCGTCGCGAGTGTTGCACTTGTTGCCGTCAACGTCATCCCAGGCGGGGCCGAACTGATCACGAGAGTAGCCATTCTTCGAGGCGCGTTCCTTCACCTGCAGGGACGCCAGCTCGCTCTTCGCGGTCGCCAGATCCGGTGCGAGCGCGGTCGCGGGATCAACCGCTTTGTACGGGTTCTTGACCTCGGCGAGGGTTTCCGTCTGAACGTTGGTCTCTTCGTCATCGGTGGCGGAGGTGCTCTTATCGGAGCCGAGCAGGCCGTCCACGCCGTTCTTGCTCACGTAGACCAGGC
Source organism: Rothia mucilaginosa (assembly GCF_001548235.1). Taxonomy (NCBI): domain Bacteria; kingdom Bacillati; phylum Actinomycetota; class Actinomycetes; order Micrococcales; family Micrococcaceae; genus Rothia; species Rothia mucilaginosa. The sequence continues at coordinate 47,665 of NZ_AP014938.1, read as the reverse complement.
CAATAATCAGCACAATGACGGCAAGCACGGCGAGCAGGCCGTAAATGAGGCGCTTCTTCTGCGGGTCCATCGAATCGGGCAGCTTGGGCAGGTTGCGTTGCAGCTGCTGAAGTTCCTGCAAAGAAGGCAGGTTGTTGTTCGCAGGCTTTTTGCTCACGGATTCTCCAAGGCGGGTAGACGGGATGCGGCTGAGTGCACCGCATCATCAAGGATAGAGTGCGCGGGGCTGAAATAGTGAACTTGAGGGCAAAAATAGCCGCCTCGACGCTGAGATACCTATCACGATGCCGGATGGGGTGGGGTTTTGCGGAGGTAGCTTTGGGGCGCGGGCGTGATGAGGGTGGGGGAGCAGTCGTCATATTTCTGCGGGGAGTGTGTTGCCGGCGGGCAAATTTTGAAAAAACGAGGCGAAAAGTTCAAAAATTTTATCCACAGGCGGCGCTCAAAACCGCAAAACGCAAGGTTATCCACAGATGCAGTGGTCAGCGGATGCAGGGTCGGCTCAGCCCTGGCAGGGTGGAGGAACCCCATCCACTAGTTTCTAAGGAGAAACCATGAGCGACACCATCCTGATCCGCGGATTCACCGCCTCCGACCCGGCACTGAGCACCCTGCCCAACGGGGTGCCCGTCGTGAACTTTCGCCTCGCCAGCACCCCGCGCTGGCAGGACGCCACCGGCACCTGGAAGGAAGGCACCACCAACTGGTACACCGTGAAAGCCTACCGCCGCCTCGCGCAGAACATCGCCACCTCCATTGAGAAGGGGCAGCCGCTGGTCGTGAGCGGCCGCCAGCGCATTAGCCGCTGGAACCGCGAAGACGGCACGCAGGGCACCACGGTAGAAGTGGATGCCCTGGGCATCGGTCACGACCTGAACTACGGTACGAGCACCTTCGCCCGCACCGTGGAAAAGCGCACGGTCAACGAGGGTGCCATGCAGGGGGCGCCGCAGCAGAACGCAACGCAGCAGGACACGCCGCAGTATGCGTCTGCTCAGGAGGCGCCTCAGTACGCGCCGCAGTATGCCCCGCCGCACGCACCTCAGCAGAACGCGGAGGCGCCGGGCGTGACCGCGCAGGGCGCTCCAGCACAGAACGGGGGAGCGCAGAGTGACGAACCCCCCTTCTAAAAGTGCTCCCCGGATGCTTGCATAAACGCGGGTGCATTGGGATAATGGAGCATTGTGTTGACATCGGGCACGCCCCTGCCGCAGGGGGGAGAGCGACCAACGATGTCAACCTTCGGGCACCAATCCTGTCCGAAGCATGAGGTTTTCTGTCCCGCAGTGGGGCAGAGCAATCTGAGTCTATTTGACCTGCGGCAGATGACTCTGGAGATCTACAACTATGCAGACTCTTGACTTCCTCGACAAGAAGTCCCTCCGTGACGACATCCCCGCATTCGGCCCCGGTGACACCCTGAACGTTCACGTTAAGATCGTTGAAGGTAAGAACCACCGTATCCAGGTCTTCAAGGGCTTCGTCGTTGGCCGCCAGGGTGCAGGCGTTCGCGAGACCTTCACCGTCCGCAAGGTTTCCTTCGGCGTTGGTGTTGAGCGTACCTTCCCCGTTCACTCTCCCTCCATCGAGAAGATCGAGGTTGTGACCCGCGGTGACGTCCGTCGTGCAAAGCTGTACTACATGCGCGACCGCCACGGTAAGGCTGCTCGTATCCGCGAGAAGCGCGAGTTCTAATCTTTATAGATACAGAATTCTGTTGCAAACCGCTCCCCAACCGCATTCCGCGGGCACGGAGCGGTTTTTGCATATTCTGAGAACCTTGCCGCTCTCAGAAAATAAAAGCCCAAGAGCGCAAGCACTCTCGATACAATAGCTAGGTACCGTTTCACTCGAGCTAGGTATCTCTCAAACGAAAGGCTCACTCCAGCATGGCAGACGATAAGAACACTGCGAACACCAGCCCCTTCCCTGAGGGATACCAGCCTCAAAGCCGCCGTGAGCGCCGCGAAATGGAAGAATACTTTGCGCGCCTCGCCGACGAAAAGTCGGCAGCAGAGAAGTCGGACGCTGAGAAGACTGCGACCGAGAAGGATACCCCCTGGACGGCATCCGCGGGCGCTACGGAGGCGACCGAAGACGATACCAAGAGCACCCGCGAGGTGGTAGCTAGCGCCGAGGCGAGCACCGCCTCCACCGGTGCATCTGAGAGTGCCGCCGCAGCTTCTTCCGCCGCGAAGGATGCGAAGAAGAGTGCCGCAGTGAAGAATACCGAGGGCGAAAAAACCACCGATAAGGAGAACGCTGCAGACGTGGAAACCACCAAGGACTTCTCCGAAATGACCCCCAAGGAACGCCGCAAGGCTAAGCGCGCCGAACAGGCAGAGCTGACCTACTCCCAGGCACAGGAAGAAGGTCGCCTCGGCGAATGGTTCTGGGTGCAGGCACGTGAGGGCGGCACCGTCATCCTCTACGCGCTGGTCATCGCGTTCCTGGTCAAGACCTTCCTGCTGCGCGGCTTCTACATTCCCTCCGGCTCCATGGAGCAGACCTTGCAGGTGAACGACCGCGTGTTCATTAACGTGGCGGGCTCCTACTTTAGCGAGCCCAAGCGCGGCGACGTCATCGTCTTCAAGGACTCTCAGGGTTGGATTCCCTCCACCCAGAAGTCCAGCAGCCCGCTCAAGGACGCCCTGTCCTTCGCGGGTATTCTGCCGGATACCTCCTCGAACTTCCTGGTCAAGCGCGTTATCGGCACCCCCGGTGACGTGGTCGAAAGCGACGGCAACGGCAAAATCAAGGTCAACGGTGTAGAGATTACCGAACCGTACCTGTACCCCGGCAACCCGCCCTCGGAGGTGCCCTTCAAGGTGACCGTGCCCGCCGGCAAGTACTTCGTGATGGGTGACCACCGCAGCAACTCCGCCGACTCCCGCTACCACATTAGCGACGGTACCGCGTTCATCTCCAAGGACGACGTGCAGGGTAACGTGTTCGTGGTGGCGTGGCCGCTGAACCACTTCGGTCTGCTGCAGGATCAGAGCTCGGTGTTCTCCTCGATTCCCGAGCCGACCTCTACCCCGAGCGAGTAAGCGAGCTTGGGAATGATGGTGAGCGCTCAGAAGAGCGCAACGAAACCCGCTCAAGCTAAGCCCTCGAAGGCAACCCCGCCCGCCGCCGACCTCGAGTACGAGCAGCAGCTCTTCGCCTCCGGCGCCCGCACGGTTGCCGGAATCGACGAGGTGGGCCGCGGCTCCATGGCGGGCCCGGTCACCGTGGGCGTCGCAATCCTCACCCCGGACGCTACCCTCGATGTGGGCGGGCTGATCGACTCCAAGGCGCTCTCACCGGCACGCCGCGAATCCATGGTTCCCGAAATCCGCCAGTGGTGCGCCGTGGCGGTCGGGCACGTGGAACCGGCGGACATTGACCGGCTCGGCATGACCCTCTCGCTGAGACTTGCCGCCCAGCGTGCGCTCGCCGAACTGGCGCGCCGCGGATACCGTGCCGACGCCGCCCTACTGGATGGTAAGCACGACTGGTTCACCCCTCCGCAGGAAGACCTGTTCAGTGCGCTGGCACCGGGCCCGGCGCAGGCACACTACAACGCCCTGCTCGCCCAGGCGTGGGAAGGCGCGGGTGAAGGCGGCGCAGGTGAGCCCGCGCAGATGCCGGTGACCATGGTCATCAAGGGCGACTACAAGTGCGCCTCCATCGCCGCCGCCTCGGTGGTTGCGAAGGTGGAACGTGACGAGCTGATGGTCCAGCTGGACGCCCGCTACCCGGGGTACGGCTGGGCAAAGAACAAGGGTTACGGATCCGCCGCTCACCGCGAGGCGATTAGCGTGCAGGGCCCCAGCCCGCAGCATCGCCTATCATGGTCGCTTCCGGCAACCGCCGAGCAGATTGAGGCGGCAGCAGCACAGCGCGGCTAGGGTGCGTGATGTTCCTGAAAACCGCGCCTCGGAAGCCTGCGAAAGCCTAACGTGCCACCGCTGAATCAGTACTAAGAAAGCCCAGGAAAGGAAGAGTAGTGAGCGCAGAAGACCTCGAAAACTACGAGACCGACGCCCAAATGGCGCTCTACCGCGAATACAAAGACGTCATGTCGCTCTTTAGCTACGCGGTAGAAACCGACCGACGCTTCTACCTGGCAAACCAGGTGGACGTCACCCCGCACGTGCAGGACGGCACCCTCTACTTTGAGGTGAGCATGAGCGACGTGTGGGTGTGGGATGTATTCCGCTCCAACCGCTTTGTAAAGAAGGTGCACGCCTACTCGGTGCGTGACGTGAACGTGGAGGAGCGCCTGCCCAACCAGGAGTTCACCGTGCCGGAAATGCCGGACTTCAACGCCTAAAATAACGCCTAGCTCGATACCTCGCCGGGGTAGGCGCGTGGGTGCCCAAGTTGCCGGGCGGCGGGACTGAGTGATGAAAGCGCGCGCAGAACTAGGCGACGAACCTGCGCAAATATGACGCGCCGAATCGGCGCACGGGCGGTGTTTTTGAAAAATATACCCCAAAATTTCAAATAAACGACTGTGGATAACCTCTAATTCCTTCTGGAAGCCGAGGTTATCCACAGTTTTTCGTTAACCGCGTTCGGGCACGCGCGCGGCGGGCACAGTAGAAGCACAACCGCTATCTACTTAGGGGAGAGACCCATGACACCAGCCCGAATAACAGCCCGCGCCGCAACCCGAAGCGCACCCAACAGATCCCTGCTCGGCAGAACCCAGCTCCAGGGAACCAGGTCTCAGCGAACCCAGCTCCACAAAACCCCGCCTCGCGCCCACAGCGTCGGGCGTTGGGGTGAGGAGCTGACCGCCCGCATCCTTGAGACGAACGGCTACCGCATCCTGGAGAGGAACTGGCGCCCGCCCGCCGGACTGGAACACGAACAGATTCGCGGGGAGCTCGACCTCATCGCCATTGACCCCGAGGACGAGCTGGTGTTCGTTGAGGTCAAGACCCGCAGCAGTGAAGACTTTGGGCACCCGTTTGCGTCCATTGACCGCGATAAGGCGCGCCGCACGCGCTCGCTGGCGATTCTCTGGTGCAGGCTGCGTGAGAACCTGGATTTTCCGCGTTTTCGCATTGACGCAATTGCGGTGACCGGGACCTGCGAAACCTTCACCTTCGAGCACCTGAAGGCGGTGGCGTAATGGGATTCGCACGCACCTATTCCGTGGCGCTGGTTGGCCTGCGCGGGCACATTGTTGATGTTGAGGCGGATATTTCGCAGGGCCTGCCCGGCTTCGTGCTGCTGGGTCTGCCCGATACCGCGCTCAACGAGTCTAAAGAGCGTGTGCGCTCCGCGGCGAAGAACACCGGCATCACCCTCACCCAGCACCGGCTTACCGTGAACCTGACCCCGGCGACCCTGCCCAAACGCGGCTCGGCGTTCGACCTAGCCATCGTGGTTGCGGCGCTGCAGGCGGAGAAGAAATTGCACCCCAGCGGCGATAGCGTCTTCCTGGGCGAGCTGGGACTGGACGGAACGCTACGCCCCGTGCCGGGTATCCTGCCAGCGGTCAAAGCCGCTGTGGATGCCGGTCACCACCGCGTGATTGTGCCCGCCGAAAATGCTGAGGAGGCGGCGCTGATTCCCGGCGCGCAGGTGAGCGGTTTCCGCTGCCTGGCGGAGGTTTTTGCCGCTCTCGGCGCCGAGAGCCAGAAGCTGACCTACCCGCCCGCCCCTCAGACGGAGGCGAGCGCACCGGTGGCGAAACCGGCTGAAATCCCTTCGGATATGAGCGATGTTGCCGGTCAGTCGCAGGGACGTTTCGCCCTCGAAATCGCCGCTGCGGGTGGTCACCACATGCTGCTGACCGGCCCGCCCGGTTCGGGTAAAACCATGCTTGCGGAGCGCCTGCCGAGCATCCTGCCGACCCTCGACAACGACGCCGCGATGGAGGTGACCGCGATTCGTTCCCTCTGCTCGGCGGGGGAGCACCTGAGTGAGCTGGTGCGTCAGCCGCCGTTTGAGGCGCCGCATCATAGCGCCTCCGCGCCGGCGATTCTGGGCGGCGGCAGCGGCATTCCCCGCCCGGGCTGCGTGTCTAAAGCGCACCGCGGCGTGCTCTTTCTCGACGAGGCGCCGGAGTTCAAACGCACGGTGCTCGATTCGCTCCGTCAGCCCCTGGAGTCAGGGACCGTGACCCTGGATCGGTCGAGTGCGTCGGCGACGTATCCGGCGCGTTTTCAGCTGATTTTGGCGGCGAACCCGTGCCCCTGCGGCATGAACGTGGGTACCGGTACGGAGTGCACGTGTGCCCCGCGTGAGCGTCGCGCCTATTTTGGGCGACTGTCGGGCCCGCTGGTGGACCGCATTGATGTGAATGTGACGGTTCCGAAGGTGTCTTCCACGGAGCTTGCGGGCGGTCAGGTGAATGAGAGTTCGGCGCAGATTCGTGAGCGCGTCATGGCGGCGCGGCAGGCTCAGAAGGAGCGCCTGGAACCGTACGGGTTGAAGACGAATGCGGAGATGAACGGCAAGATTCTGCGCGGTCCGCTGCGTCTGGATGCGAAGCTCACCGGCGAGCTGAACGCCGCCGTGGATCGCGGAACGCTGACGGCTCGCGGCTACGACCGGGTGTTGCGTATCGCCTGGACTCTCGCCGATTTGGAGGGCGCCGCCTACCCGAGCCGGGAGCACCTGGATGTGGCGCTTTTTCTGCGGCAGCAGGGGCAATTGAAATAATGTGCCAGCTGAAATAGGGACAGTGGACATAGCGTGCCGGTTTATAGAAGGAATCACTCACGAGAGGAGAAGAACATCATGGGTGAGAAGAAGCTCAGAAAACGAGCTGAAGAGGCCGAATTGAAAGAAAATGCGCTGAGAGAAGCAGTGCTGGAAGAGCGTGTGCCAGAAGTGAGCCTGCCAGAAGCGAGCGCGGCTGAGGAGAGCGTTGTGGGGGATTTTGTGCAGGAGGAACTGCAGATCCGCCTGCCAGGCCGCACCCTGGATGCGCACGCCCTGGTGCGTGAGAGGGTTGCGCATATTCTGTCGCTGGGGCAGGAACCCTCGCCGAGCCCGTATAACGCGGCGCGGTTGCCGGGGTTCCTCGCCTCCTGCCTGAACCCGGTGTATCTAGAAGACCCTGTGTACTTAGAGGAGATGCACCGGGAGGAACAGCCGGGGGAGGAGCCACAGAGCGAGGGGCTACAGGGCGAGCGTCCCGAAGCTGCGGCGGGTACAGCCTCCAGCGGTCCTCACCCCGCACCTCTCTTCAACCCTGAGCTCAGCGCGGAGGAGCTTGAGGCAGCGTGCCGCGAGTACATCCGCTGCTGCACCGCCCAGCTGATGCGCTACGCCGAACCCGCCGATGAGCTCGTGGTCGAATCCCTCACCAGCCTGGGTGCGCCGCTGACCCTGCACTATCTGCTGACCGGGCACATCCCGGATGAACACACCTGGGAGCACGGCGAACCGGATGCGCAGCTCAGCGAATTTCTGCACTCGGTGGGCGCGCCCGCCGAGGGGGAGTCCACCCTGTTCTGTAGCGCGAATGGCTACTACACACCGGGTGAGCATCAGATGAGCCGCGATAAGTTCGGCAAGGCGCTCGCGACTCGCCGCCTGCGCTGGAACCGCCGTATGGAACGCACCCTGAACGCGGAGGCGCACATGGCGGCAACCTGCGGGGCGTGGCTGGTCACTCCCGCCGATCCGCTGTGGCCTCCGCAGCTGAACGATTTGGGGCCTGCCCGACCGTACGGGCTGTGGTGCCGAGGCGATTCGCGGCACCTGCTGGATTTGGCGTCTGCTCCGAGCGTGGCGCTGGTCGGTTCGCGTGACCCGAGCATCTACGGTACGGAGGCGACGACCCACCTTGCCGCCGAGCTGTCACGCCGCGGGTACACGGTGATTTCTGGCGGTGCGATGGGCATCGATATTGCGGCGCATCGGGCGGCGCTGACCCAGCAGGGCAGCGACCTGCCGACCATCGCCTTCATGGCGGGTGGGCTGGATCGGCTGTACCCGGCGCAGAACTCGGATGCGTTGAACATGATTGTTGACCGCGGGCTCATCATGAGCGAGGTGAGCGTGGGTAACACCCCGACGCGTTGGCGTTTTCTGGAGCGTAACCGCCTGATTGCGGCGTTGGCGCGGCACACCATTGTGGTGGAGGCGCGCTGGCGTTCCGGTGCGCTGAATACGGCTCGTCATGCGATGGAGATTGGGCGTACTCTCTGGGCTGTTCCGGGGCAGATTAACTCGCCGAACTCGGTGGGCACGAACCGTCTGCTACGCGATGGACTAGCGCAAACGCTCACCGAGGCCGCCGATATTCTCGACTACGATGCCGCCGCGGGTTTTGAGCTGGGTACCGAGCACGAGAGCGAATGGGATCGGGCTGCCTCCTCCAGTGCGTTGGATGAGCTGACGGAGCGGCAGGGTAGGGTCTGGGATGATTTGAGCCCGCGCTCCTACCGCGGCGTGGACGAGATTGCCGCCGCTTTGGGCTTGAGCGCTCGCGATGTGATGGCTGACCTGTTCCACCTGGGTCGTTGCGGTTTGGCGGAGAGCAGTGGAACGAGCTGGAGGAAGGTCCGCCCGGCTGCCGCAGCGTAGGAGAGCCCCCGCTGAACACCTCGGCCGAACATCCTGGCTGAACACCCGGCTATAGCGGGATGCGGTGGTCAATCATGACAGGACGGCACGTGGGGGAGGCTGAACCTCTCTACAATTGGGGTAGGCTCGCGCGTACTGGCGCGGAGCCTACCCCGCCGTCCTAACGGCAGATGCGCCGGGGGATAGAAATAGGCTGTTGAGAAGCATCAACGCCGCTAGAAACGTAGCTAGAACCAGGAACCAAGAACCACGAAAGGAGGGACGCATGACCCCCGCCCGCCAGCACGAAAACCGGAGCGAGAGCCGGGAAGAATACCGAGATGAGGCTCCCTCCACGACCCTGCCGGTGACCTATACCCGTAGCCTCGCCGCTGATTATCCCGGCGCCCAGGCTGAGGGTCCAGATTCTGCCCTGCCCGGCTCTGCTCTACCTGAATCGGCACTGGGCGTTTCCGGCGAGGTGTTCCGCCCCGTCCTGGACCGTTTTGAGCGTTTTCTGCGCTATGAGAAGCACCGTTCCGAAGAGACAATCCGCTCCTATATTTCGGATTTGGAGGGCTTCTTCGGCTACATGGCGCGCCGCGGCGTGCGGCATCTGGATAGCATTGACGCGTCCCTGATTCGTGAGTGGTTGGGTTCGCTGCATCTGCGGCAGGCGGCTCGTTCTACGGTGGCGCGCCGCGGCTCGACCCTGCGCACGTTCTTCACCTGGGCTCAGGAGGAGGAGCTGGTGCACGCCAACCCCACGCGCGGTATGCGCACCCCCAAGCGGGAGAATCACCTGCCGCCGGTGCTGAGCCGTGAGCAGATGAACCAGCTGCTGACTACCCTGCAGGAGCGCCGGGCGCAGGATCCTCGTGATGCACGCCTGCTGCGCCTGGAAGCCGTGGTTGAGGTGCTGTACGCCTCGGGCATGCGTATTTCTGAGCTGACCGGCCTGGATTTGCAGAGCGTGGACCGGGCGAATAAGACGGTGCGCGTGCTGGGTAAGGGTAATAAGGAGCGCGTAGTGCCGCTGGGCACCCCGGCGCTCAAGGCGTTAAATCGTTGGGTGTCGTATGGTCGTCCGCAGTGGATTCCGGAGGGCGCTCAGGGCGTGACGGCGCTGTTTATTGGCCCTCGTGGTGGGCGTGCGAATGCCCGTCAGATTCGTGAGGACCTGACCCGCCTGCTGCGCACGGTGGAGAACACTCAGGCGTCGGGCGCGCACGTTTTGCGTCATTCAGCGGCGACTCACCTGGTCGATGGTGGTGCCGATATCCGTTCGGTGCAGGAGCTGCTGGGTCATTCATCGTTGGCGACCACGCAGATTTACACGCACGTGTCGATGAAGCGTTTGGCGGAGACATACGCGCGGGCGCATCCGCGAGCCTAGGGGTGGCAACCCTAAAGTTAGCTGTCTCTCTATTTGAACCTTGCCCGTTCGGGTTGTACGAATGGGTGAATTCAATCTAAGCTATACACTGTTCAACCACTGTCTAGGCTCCCAGTGCACCCCAAAATTCTTGCACTGCGATGTTTATGCAAAGCGGCTGAACAAGGTAGCATAGGTAACAGACTAGCCGTGGTCTCCATCTCTGCGGAGGCACCGCGTACGAGTACTAAAAACCAGAAAGGTCGCACCGCATGCGCGCACTCGTTTGCCCCGGACAGGGCTCCCAGAAGAAGGGCTTCCTGAGCCCCTGGCTCGAGATTGAAGGTGTGCGTGAGCACCTGGAACGACTCTCCGAAGCGGCAGGCATCGACCTGATTCACTACGGCACCGAAGCCGAAGAAGAAACCATCAAGGACACCGCAATCGCCCAGCCGCTCATCGTGGCTGCAGGTATCGTCACCGGCCGCCTCGCACTACGCGAACTCGACGGTGAAGAACTCATCTTCGCGGGCCACTCCGTCGGCGAAATCACCGCAGCAGCCCTCGCGGGCGTACTCAGCGACGAAGACGCAATGCGTTTCGTGCGCGTGCGCGCCAACGGTATGGCGGAGGCGGCAGCCGCCTCCCCGACCGGCATGGCTGCAGTACTCGGCGGCGTTGAAGAAAACGTCCGCGAAGCCATCGACGCAGCAGGCCTCGTTGCAGCAAACTCCAACGGCGGCGGCCAGATCGTAGCCGCAGGCCCCATCCCCGCCATCGAAGCATTCGCCGCGAACCCGCCCGCACGCACCCGCGTCATCCCTCTGAAGGTCGCTGGCGCATTCCACACCGAGGCAATGGCACCCGCCGTGCCCGCCCTGGAAGAGTTCGCCGCATCCCTGCAGGTATCCGACCCGACCTCCGCACTGCTGACCAACCGCGACGGTTCCGCCGTGGCATCCGGTGAAGAGTTCGTCAAGACCCTCGTCTCCCAGGTCACCAGCCCCGTCCGCTGGGACCTGTGCATGGCAACCCTACTCGAGCGTGAGGTCGCCGGCATTATCGAGGTCGCCCCCGCAGGCACCCTGGTCGGCCTGGCAAAGCGCGCGATGCGCGGTGTGCCCGGCACCTCCATCAACACCCCCGAGGATCTCGCCTCGCTGAAGGGCTAAACGTCGCAGGAGAGCCCCCAGCTCTCCTCACGCCAGGAAGCCTTCACACTAGACATCACTTTAGACATGCGAGGCACACAGTGTCTTGCGAGCATCAGCACTAAGGATTGAATACGTGACTACCCTCAAGCAGTACGAAATCAACCGCTACTCCCGCATCCTCGGTTACGGCGCAGCCCGCGGTGATGTCATCGTCCCCAACGATGACATCGTTGAGGCAATCAACTCCTCCGACGAGTGGATCAAGCAGCGCACCGGCATCGCAACCCGCCACCGCGCCAGCGAAAACCAGTCGGTAACCGACCTCGCCATCGAAGCCGCCAAGGACGCCCTCGAGGCATCCGGTGTAGCCGGTGAGGACATTGAGGCGGTCATCATCTCGACCATCTCGCACCCCTACGCAACCCCCTCCCTGGCAACCCTGGTCGCCGACGCAATCGGCTCCAAGTGCCCCGCATACGACATCTCCGCAGCGTGCGCAGGTTTCTGCTACGGCATCGCCCAGGCAGACGCCCTCGTTCGCGCGGGCACCGCAAAGCACGTGCTGGTCATCGGCGTTGAGAAGCTCTCCGACTTCATCGACAACACCGAACGCACCATCTCCTTCCTGCTCGGCGACGGCGCGGGCGCAGCAGTCGTAGGCGTCTCCGACGAACCCGGCATCGCCCCCACCGTATGGGGCTCGGACGGCTCCCGCTGGGGCACTGTGGGTATGACTCACTCCCTGCTGGATATCCGCAACCGCGACTTCGTTGCAAACCCCGTGCAGGAAGGCGAAAAGATCTGGCCCACCCTGCGCCAGGACGGCCCCTCCGTCTTCCGCTGGGCAGTATGGGAAATGGCGAAGGTCGCCAAGCAGGCACTCGAAACCGCCGGCATCACCCCCGACGAGCTCGGCGCGCTCATCCCGCACCAGGCAAACGCCCGCATCATTGACCAGATGGTCAAGACCCTCAAGCTTCCCGACACGGTGGCAGTGGCACGCGACATCGTCGATGCCGGTAACACCTCCGCCGCATCGGTTCCCCTCGCCGCACACCGCCTGCTCAAGGAGAACCCGGAACTCTCCGGCAAGTTCGCCCTGCAGATCGGCTTCGGTGCCGGCTTGGCATTCGCAGCTCAGGTAGTCGTCCTTCCCTAAGGAAAACCCCGGAGCCTGATGCTTACCGCCCCTCACGACCGGCACCGCGCCGGTGCACGAGAAAGAAAATAAAGCGGGAAAGCATCCCCTAAACTCCGAGTTGACGCATGCGTACACCACGCAGACACGATAAACTCGGTAATGCACGCGTACCCCCACCCGGCGGGTGCGATGACCATCGAAAAAACAAAGGAGCCCCTGAATGGCTAACAAGGAAGAGATCCTCGCAGGTCTGGCAGAAATCGTTAACGAAGAGACCGGCGTTGAGGTTGAGGACGTTCAGCTGGACAAGTCCTTCACCGAGGACCTGGACATCGACTCCATCTCGATGATGACCATCGTCGTGAACGCTGAGGAGAAGTTCGAGGTGACCATCCCGGACGAAGAGGTCCAGAACCTCAAGACCGTTGGCGACGCAGTCGAGTTCATCGCGAACGCTGCCTAAGCTATAACCAATAACGAGGCGGCGCGGGCTCTCACCGGCCCGCGCCGCATCGCTATTCACTCAGCTTTCAATCCAACACACCCCCGGGAATACAGAGCGGAATCTGCAGCGCGGAACTCACAGGGCGCAACGACAGCACCCTCCACCGCGTGAAGCACCGTGTGAAACGCGCGTGAAACACCGCGTGAAAACGCACACCGCAGACCCCCGGGCCCTACAGGTTTTTATCCACACACCACCGGATAAACCACCAAATCGACCACCGAAGAGAAAGTGCCACAATGTCTCGAAAAGTGCTGGTGACCGGCCTCGGCGCGACCACCCCCATTGGCGGCGACGTCCCCACCACCTGGGAAAACGCCACCAAGGGCGTATCTGGTGTATCCACCCTCGACCACCCCTGGGTCAAGGAATACGACCTGCCCGTATACATTGCAGGCCAGCTCGCCGTACCCGCCCTCGAATCCGGCCGCCTCACCAAGGTAGAAGCAAAGCGCCTGGATCCCTCGGGCCAGCTCGCCCTCATCGCCGCACGCGAAGCATGGGAAGACGCAGGATTCACCGGCCCCGACGCCGAATCTGCAGAAGAAGTCGACCCCGAGCGCACCGGCGTAGCCTTCGGCACCGGCATCGGCGGCGTGTGGACCCTCCTCGACGCATGGGACACCCTCCGCGAAAAGGGCCCCCGCCGCGTCCTCCCCATGACCGTCCCGATGCTCATGCCCAACGGCAACGCAGCAGCCGTCTCCATGAACCTCAAGGCACGCGCCGCAGCGCAGACCGTCGTCTCCGCATGCGCATCCTCCACCGAAGCCATGCAGCTCGGCGCCGAAATGATCCGCAGCGGCAAGGCAGACGTCGTCATCGTCGGCGGCGCCGAAGCAGCAATCCACCCGCTTCCCATGGCAGCATTCGCCAAGATGCAGGCACTCTCCTCCCGCAACGACGAACCCGAAAAGGCATCCCGCCCCTACGACGTCGACCGCGACGGCTTCGTCATGGGGGAAGGCGCAGCAGCACTCATCCTCGAATCCGAAGAGCACGCCAAGGCACGCGGCGCACGCGTCTACGCGGAACTGGCAGGCACCGGCGTCTCCGCCGACTCCTACCACATCACCGCACCGGACCCCGCAGCACTCGGCGCAACCCGCGCACTGCGCGAAGCCCTCGAAGACGGCAACATCGACCCGAAGACCGTCGTGCACATCAACGCGCACGCCACCAGCACCCCCGCCGGTGACCTGCCCGAAGCAACCGCAATGCACGAAACCTTCGGCGAGCACACCAAGAACATCGCCGTCTCCGCAACCAAGTCCATGACCGGCCACCTGCTCGGCGGCGCCGGTGCCCTGGAGGCTGTGCTGACCGTACTGGCTCTGTACCACCGCACCGCACCCTGCACCATCAACCTGGACAACAAGGACCCCCAGATTGACCTGGACGTGGTGACCGAGGCACGTGAGCTGCCCGCCGGCGAGATTGTGGCGCTGTCGAACTCCTTCGGTTTCGGCGGCCACAACGCGGTTGTAGCATTCCGCTCCGTAGAGGGCTAAAACTCTTCGACAGCCTCATAGGAAGGGCACGTCGGACAATGCTAGCGGGGGAGTGCCCCCTCTGCGGCGCTGGCGCGCCTTGAGGACGGAGCCCCCGCCACGCATGTCCGAGGCACCCCTATAGATATAGGCTTGGCAACAAACAGGGTCGCCCGTGATAGTTAACTATCGCGGGCGACCTTTGCGTTTGTAGGCTAGGGTTTGCAGAAGGCGACCAAAACACACGAAGCGGGGGAGTGCCGCTTCCGTGGGTTAGTTGTTTGAGAGGTTGTACCGGACAACGCTCGCGGGGGAGTGCCCCCTCTGCGGCGCTGGGGCGCCTTGAGGACGGAGCCCCCGCTTCGCGTGTCCGGTACGCCCTCTAGGTCACCTATCCCTCGGGGGAGTAGATATAGATGCTTGGTACCCGGTTAGGGCATTTGGTCAGCTCGCCAAAATTTGGATTGAGTAGGGCTGGCCTGTGGCAGGCTTACGCTGCCAGTTTGTTTGGGTACGTGGTTGCTGAACGTTTTATGGGTTAAAAACGGGTGGCGTATTCGCTCCGGCACTGCGAATACGCCACCCAAACACACCACACTCCACAAGACAATGCAGAGCGCGCGGGATCAACCATCCCGCAAGGTTCCCGTAACCCCCATCGCGCACCACGGTAGGCGACGACAGAAGAACGGGAGCTTATGACCGTTTGACACGCACAACGCCCCTCATAACGGTTTACAAAGGCGCATACCGTGCGATCTTCCGGAAGTTTATTCGGAAGAGCTCCCACGCCGGTTCCGTTGAGAAATAATTCGGTGTGGTTGCCTCCCGATGGTGAAGCACATCAACATCGTGCGCCGCAATACTGCGCAATCCAGTACGCGCAGATGCTGCGTGAAAACCATCCGGGGAATGCAGTCCGCGGGCCAGTTTTCCAGCTTCAAATGGCAGAAGCTTAAGGGTTTGATGTGAGTGCTCGGATGGTCCGAATCATGTCGCTCTCAACGGAACCGGTTTATCGGTGATGGGAGCTCCTGTAGATAAGAATAACCTTAAATCACCCCTGGAGTAAACCTTAAACCAATAATTTAACCTTATTGTTATAATTCCTTGTCATAAAGGTATTGACGGGTGTTCAATGTGTCTTGAATGACCCCCTGGAGGTCCCCGTAACCCTTTGGTCTGTTTGCTGCTCTCCACCGTTATGAAACCGTGATAAATCGTCCCCGAAGAATGAAGGACCGGGTTCCCATGTGGTCCCGTGGGTGGCTACTGTGTGGCTACCGCGGGCAGTTGTGTAGGGGACGTGGAGACGCACTGCGGGCACAGTCATAAAACGTCATCTTGTCACGGAAGTTATCCCAGAGAAAACAAATTAAACCCCCGGCGTGCGCTGTGGCATAATCAATATCGACATCGTGCTCCGGGGTCGGTGAAATTCCGAACCGGCGGTCACAGCCCGCGAACCGCTCTCGCAGGCAGGCAAAAATCGTACGAATCTTCGCATCCGCGCAGGACGCCAAGACTCCGCTAGAGACGCCCGCCCGCAAGAGAGGCCGAACCGGTGAAAATCCGGTGCCGACAGTACAGTCTGGATGGAAGGTAGCACGAGCAGAAAAAGGCAGGAGCGCACTCCGCCGCACCTCCCGAAAACCTCGGGGTGGCGTGCAGGGTGCACCGAAACAGTTGTTTGAGAAAACTGTTGCTTGCGAGAATTGCTACTCGCGAAAAATAGTTGAGAGCATAGCGGTTTTCAGCACAGTATTTTCAGCACAGCGGTTTTCTGCGCGACAGGGGAGAGGCGCCTCCGAGGCGCCGGTACGTTATTCCCCTCGACCGTAGCCGACTGATTTCAGCCGCGGTTGGCTGATTCGCTGCTCCCGCCTCACCACGGATACTGGGCACTCCCTAAGATGCCCGCGGTAGCCGCCCTTTTCTGTTCCTCTCCCCGGAGCCGCCGCAGATGCGCACCCAGCGCATCCGACACACGGTCCAACTCAGAGAGGAAAGAAACAATGGACATCTTGCGGTGGCTCTTCGACGCACAAATTCACGTGGGGGACCAGTCCCTCCTCGTGCGCGAAGTTCTCGGAAACGCATTCGGCCTGGCATCGGCGCTCGGCGGTATGCGACGCAAAGTATGGGCGTGGCCCGTCGGCATTCTCGGCAACCTGCTGCTCCTCACCGTCTTCCTGGGCGCCCTCGTCGGCAGCCCGCACCCCGTGACCATGCTCGGCCAGGCAGGCCGCCAGATCATGTTTATTGCCGTGTCCATCTGGGGCTGGCATCGTTGGCGCGCAACCCGCGCCGCCGGTGGTGATGCCTCCGCAGGTGCCGCAGTGATTCCCAAGTGGGCCACCAACACCGAACGCGCAGGCCTGGTTGTCGCCATGGTTGCAGGCACCCTGCTGCTCACCCCCATCTTCCGCGCCCTCGGCTCCTACGAACCGGTCTGGTCCGACGCCTGGATCTTCACCGGCTCGCTGCTCGCCACCTACGGCATGGCGCGCGGTTGGGTTGAATTCTGGCTCATCTGGGTGGCCGTCGACCTGGTCGGCGTGCCGCTACTGTGGAGCGCAGGCTACTACGCGACCTCCCTCATGTACGTGTTCTATGGGTGCTTCACCTTGGTCGGCTTCTTCGTCTGGTGGCGCACCCGCAACCTGGAGGCGCAGAAGACTCGGGTGCAGACCCAGTTCCCCGACGTGACCGTGGACGTGGCTGATCTATCCTCCGCCGCTTCCGTTGCAGAGTGCGAAACCGTCACCAAGAGCGCGCCCAAGAACGAAGCCGCGTAGAAGGGGAATTATTGCCATGACCTCACATAACCGCCAGCACGAGGCCCAGGGCCCGGCGGGTACCCTGCCTGAGCCCATCGCCGCCGTGCACGAGCGACCCATTCCCAAAGACACGGGCTACCTGCCCGCGACCACGCCCTCGACTGTGCCGCTTCCGCACAACGACCTGGATTACTCCGCTGCGGAGTATGGGCACCTCGCCGGGCTGCCCGCCGCACGCACCCTCCAGCTGCCCGACCCCGAGCAGACGCTCAGCCACGCAGACGCCATGACCCTGGCGCTGCAGGCGGCACGCCAGGGCATCCGCGGCGC
Source organism: Rothia mucilaginosa (assembly GCF_001548235.1). Classification (NCBI taxonomy): domain Bacteria; kingdom Bacillati; phylum Actinomycetota; class Actinomycetes; order Micrococcales; family Micrococcaceae; genus Rothia; species Rothia mucilaginosa. The sequence goes on along the minus strand of NZ_AP014938.1, from coordinate 30,373 downwards.
GAACCCCCTCGTTGGCGCCGTTATTACCGACAGACACGGGCACCTGCTGCACGTGGGCTACCACCGAGGCGCAGGCACCCCGCACGCCGAAGCCGACGCCCTCGCCGCCGCCCGTGCCGCAGGAACCGACCTCACCGGCGCCCGCATGTACGTGAGCCTCGAGCCTTGCAACCACACCGGACGCACCGGCCCCTGCTCCCACGCCGTCGCCGAGGCGGGCATCAGCGAACTCTACTACGCCTACAGCGACGACACTGAAAACGCAGCCGGAGGCGCCGCCTACCTGCGCTCGCAGGGCGTCACCGTGCACGCCATGGAGGAGTTCGCGAACGCTTCCTACCTGCTGAATGAGCGCTGGTTCATTGCCGCCGCCGAACGCCGCCCCTTCATCACCGCTAAGAGTGCCTCCACCCTGGACGGGTTCATTGCGGCAGCTGACGGCACGAGCAAATGGATTACCGGTCCTGCCGCCCGCATTGACGGGCACCTGATTCGCCACCGCGCCGATGCCGTCATGATTGGCACCCGTACCACCCTCATGGATGATCCGACCCTGGATGCGCGCGATGCCAACGGGGAGCGCTTCGAGAAGCAGCCGCTGCGTGTGGTCATGGGCAAGACCGAGATTACCGAGAACTACCGGATTCGCGGCCTCAACCCGCCCGAAGGCGTGGAGGCGGACCCGCAGAACTTCCTGCAGGTCTTCACCCACGACCCGCGCGAACTGCTCGATGAGCTGTACGCCCGCGGGGTGCGGCACCTCATGATTGAGGGCGGCCCCGGCATGGTCGGCCTCTTCGCCGGTGAAGACCTCATCGACGAGATGGTCTGGTACCGCGCCCCCATGATTATGGGGCAGGGCAAGAGCGCCGTCTACCGCCTGCTCGTGGACACCCTCGCGCAGGCACCGCGCCTGCAACTGGACGACCTGGGCATGTTCCCGGCGGTGCGCGTGCTCGGCAATGACACCGCAACGCACCTGGTGCCGGCGCCTCGCGGAACAGCGGAGGAGCCTGGTGAGCGGCGTACCCTGCCGAAGCTGGACGCCTGCCACGCGCCGGAACCGCGGCTGGATTAGCTTCGCTTGGGTTAGCCGCCTTTGGACTAAGCACGGGCGGGGGAGTAGCACCTCAAGGCTCCCCGCCCGGCTAGTTTGTACCAGATGATTTATGCCGGCTGGTTCGCATGCTGGCACAAAACCTCCCCGTCACGGGGAATATTCGAAAAATACGTATAGTTATACCGACGAACAAACCATCGCCGCCCGTCGCCCTCAACGACGACGCCCCGGCGGACACGGCGAGAAAAGGAAAGCACACATGTTTACCGGAATCATTGGCGCCCTCGGCACCGTAGAATCCATCACCCCCATCGAAGGTAGCGACGCAGCCTACCTGACCCTCAGCGCCGGTGACATTGTCGCCGACCTCGAACACGGTGGCTCCCTCGCCGTCAACGGTGTATGCCTCACCGCTATCGACCTCGACCAGCTGCAGCCCGGCCAGTTCCGCGCCTACGCGATGGGTGAGACTCTGCGCCGCACCAACCTCGGCAACCTGAACCCCGGGGACACCGTCAACCTGGAGCGCTGCCTGCCCGCCGGTGGCCGCCTCGACGGTCACGTCGTGCAGGGCCACGTGGATGCGGTCGGTACCCTCGCATCCGTCACCGCGCACGAGGCGTGGAGCACACTGCGCTTCAACCTGCCCACCGAACTGGCGCCCCTGCTCGCTGAGAAGGGCTCCATCGCGGTTTCTGGCGTGTCCCTGACCGTCACCGCGGTATCTGAGCCCGGCGAAACCCCCGCATGGTTCGAGGTCGGCCTGATTCCCGAAACCCTGAAGGCAACCAACCTCGGCGCGCTCAAGGTCGGCGATAGCGTGAACCTTGAGACCGATGCGCTCGCCAAGTACGTGCAGCGTCTGACCGCGTTCGCAGGCGTGTCCCAGGCCTCTTCCTCCGAGCAGGTTGCGCCGCGTCGCGCCGACGCTGCAAGCGTCCTCGACAGCGTGCAGACCGCGGTGGACGCTATCGCCGCAGGTCGCGCCGTGGTCGTCGTCGACGATGAAGACCGCGAAAACGAAGGCGACATCATCTTCGCCGCCGAGCACGCAACCCCCGAGCTGATGGGCTTCATGATCCGCTACACCTCCGGCGTGGTCTGCGCACCCCTGAGCAACAAGCGTGCCGATGAGATGAACCTGCCGCCCATGGTCACCAACAACGAAGACCCCAAGGGCACCGCATACACCGTCTCCTGCGATGCGGCATCCGGCGTGAGCACCGGCATTTCCGCGGCAGATCGCGCACGCACCGTGCAGATCCTCGCGGACGCATCCTCCACCCCGGCTGACATCACCCGCCCGGGCCACATCTTCCCGCTGCGCGCCGTTGACGGCGGCGTGGCGGAGCGCCCCGGCCACACCGAAGCCGCAGTGGAACTCTCCCTCGCGGCGGGCCTGTCCGGCGTGGGCGTTATCGCCGAGGTCGTGCACGACGACGGCTCCATGATGCGTTTCGACGCACTGCGCGCCTTCGCAACCGAGCACAACCTGCCCATGATCTCTATCGAAGACCTCATCAAGTACGTAGCTAAGGCGTAGGAGAACGCATGAGCGAAACCCCTAACACCCAGGCAACGCCGGGCACTTCCGCATCGGGTACCCCCGCGGCTGTCACCTTGGCAGAGCCGGGCACCCTGGTCGAGCCGATTGAGGCGCAGGCTGAAGAGCTCAGCGCCGAATCCCTGCGCATCGCCTCCCAGCTCGCTGAAGGCTACCGAGTCAGCCCCCTCGACATGGTGCCCAACCCCAGCCCGCTACTGGTCGAAAGCACCGAAGAGGTCGCCGTACCCACCCCGCAGGGCCTGTTCGGTCTGCGCGCCTGGCGATTCGCAGACGGCGCCGAGCACATCAGCGCCCGCGCCCTCGACCGTGACGGCACCCCCGTACCCGCCGAGGACGGGGGAGCACCCGCGGTACGCATCCACTCCGAATGCGCCACCGGCGACATTTTCGGTTCCTTCCGATGCGATTGCGGCCCCCAGCTGGAGAACGGCCTGCGCATCATCAGCCGCACCGGCGGGTACCTCATCTACGTGCGCAACCACGAAGGACGCGGCATCGGCCTGGTCAACAAGCTCCGCGCCTACGCACTGCAGGATGCCGGACTCGACACCCTCGACGCGAACCTGGCGCTCGGCCTGGACGGCGACATGCGCGACTATTCGCAGGCGGCACTGATTCTGCAGGAACTCGGCGTGAACGAGCTGAGGCTCGTGACCAACAACCCCGCCAAGCAGGAGGCGCTCGAAAGCCTCGGCCTGCAGGTCACCGAAATCATCCCGGACGAAATTCCCGCCCGAGTCGAGAACGCACACTACCTGCAGACCAAGCGTGAGCGTATGCGCCACGTGCTCAAAAGCGCGTAGCGGCACCCCTGCACACTAAACTTTTCAAAAACCACAACCCACAAGGAGAACACAATGAGCGGCGTAGGCGCAGCAGACACCACCCTCAACCCTGAAGACTACAAGGGCTTCAAGCTCGCAATCGTAGCGGCAAGCTGGCACACCCAGGTCATGGACGGCCTCATTGACGGTGCGCAGCGTGCAGCACGCGACGCAGGCATCGAGCCGACCCTCGTGCGCGTTCCCGGCACCTTCGAACTGCCCGTCGCAGCAACCCGCCTCGCCGAGAAGTTCGACGCAATTGTCGCGCTCGGCGTGGTCATCCGCGGTGGCACCCCCCACTTCGACTACGTCTGCCAGGGCGCAACCAACGGCCTGACCGACGTGTCCGTGCTGACCGGCCGACCCATCGGCTTCGGCGTGCTCACCTGCGATAACGAGCAGCAGGCACTCGACCGCGCAGGCTTGGAAGGCTCCAACGAAGACAAGGGCTACGAGGCGACCGCAGCGGCACTGCAGACCGCAGCAACCCTCAAGCAGTTCAGCAACTAATACGGCTGAACGGTATGCGGCTCAGTTTCACGAAGAGAACTATTGACTCTTCACCGTGGAACTGGGCCGTAGCACCGGTTAAACTGAAACAACCCGCGCACCGGGCTTACCGGGCTTTAAAGGGCTTACCGGGCCTTATCAGGCATGATCGGGCGTGATGAATCTGGCATGTATGCGCCAGATAGACACGCCGGCACATACGGTAAAACCCTCATGCACCGGTAAAACCCCGCGCGGCAGCTAAGGGACACAGCGCACCGACGCGCCCCCAACCCAACACCAAGGAGTACAGCAATGCAGGATTTGGGCACCATCACCCCCAGCCTCGAAGAATTCCGCGCCCGCGCAGCCAGCACCCGCGTCATTCCCGTACACATCAAAATCCTCGCCGACTCACTCACCCCCATCGGCATCTACCGATCCCTCGTACTCCAAAACGACCAGGGCGAACCCGTCGAAGCAGCCCACGGCACCTTCCTGCTCGAATCCGCCAAAATCTCCGCAGAAGGCGAATCCGCAGCCTGGGACCGCTACTCCTTCATCGGCGCGTCCTCCCGCTCCACCCTCACCACCGTTGACGGCGCAGTCCACTGGCAGGGACGCACCCCCGCCGGCGCACCCGTCGACGGCGACCCCGTAGAAGCCATCGCCAAGACCCTGCAGATGCTCTACACCGAACCCGACCCGACCCTGCCGCCGCTCACCTCCGGCCTGGTCGGCTACCTCGGCTGGGACGTCGTGCGCCACTGGGAGCACCTGCCCTACCCGCCCGCAGATGACGTGAACCTGCCCGAATTCGCGCTCAACATGGTCTCCGACATGGCAATCCACGACAACAAGGACGGCACCGTCCTGCTCGTCGCCAACGCCATCAACTTCAACGGCACCAGCGAAAACGTCGACGGCGCCTACGAAGACGCCGTAGCGCGCCTGCACAGCATGCTCCGCCGCCTGCAGCGCGGCGCCGCAACGACCACCTCCATTCTCTCCGGCGTGGCAGACGTTGACCGCAAGGTCCGCGAAGACGTCACCCTCACCTGGAGCGAACAGGGCTTCAAGGACGCCATCGACCGCTCCAAGAAGAACATCATCGACGGCGACGTCTTCCAGATCGTGCTCTCACGCCGATTCGAAGCCGAAACCAACGCCAAGGCACTCGACGTGTACCGTGTACTGCGCCAGTCCAACCCCTCGCCGTACATGTACCTCTTCAACTTCGAAGACAGCAACGGCACCCCCTTCCACATTGTCGGCTCCTCCCCGGAGGCTCTCGTCACCCTCAAGGACGGCATCGCCAGCACCCACCCCATCGCCGGATCCCGCCCGCGCGGCGCAACCCGCGAAGAGGACCTCGCACTCGCCGAGGAACTGCTCGCCGACCAGAAGGAACGCTCCGAACACCTCATGCTCGTCGACCTGGCACGCAACGACCTCTCGCGCATCGCCAAGCCCGGCACCGTGTCCGTCGACCAGTTCATGATCATTGAGCGTTTCAGCCACATCATGCACATTTCCTCCGCCGTCAGCGCCGAACTCGACCCGCAGTTCAGCGCCTACGACGTGCTGCGCGTCGCCTTCCCGGCAGGCACCCTCTCCGGCGCCCCCAAGCCGCGCGCCATGCAGCTCATCGACGAATACGAACCCACCCGCCGCGGCGTCTACGGCGGCGTGTGCGGCTACTTCGACTTCGCCGGCAACATGGACATGGCAATCGCCATCCGCACCGCCGTACTCAAGGAAGGCACCGCCTACGTACAGGCAGGCGCGGGCCTCGTCATGGACTCCAACCCGGACTCCGAAACCCTCGAAACCGTCAACAAGTCCGCCGCCCCGCTGCGCGCCGTGCTAACCGCCTCCGGCCTAGCACCCCTGGACGCAGACGCAGCCGTCAACGCCACCAAGTAACCCAAGGAGACACCATGAGCACCGTTCTCGACGAGATCATCGTCGGCGTCCGCGAAGACCTCGCCGCCCGCGTACAGCAGGTTCCCCTCGAAGAAATGAAGAAGCGCGCCCTCACAGCCGCACCCGCCCGCGACGCGCTCGCCTCCCTCCGCGGTGAAGTACCCGGCGGCGGCAACGGCACCACCGCACGCATTATCTCTGAGGTGAAGCGCTCCTCGCCCTCCAAGGGTGCGCTCGGCGAAATCCCGGACCCCGCCGCGCTCGCCGCACGCTACGAGGCAGGTGGCGCCGCAGCAATCTCGGTACTCACCGAACAGCGCCGATTCAACGGCTCCCTCGCCGACCTCGACGCAGTCCGCGCCGCCGTGAACATCCCCGTGCTACGCAAGGACTTCACCGTCGACGAATACCAGATCTGGGAAGCACGCGCACACGGCGCCGACCTGGTCCTGCTGATTGTGGCGGCCCTCGACGAGCAGACCCTGCGCGAATTCCTCGAACTCACCGAATCGCTCGGCATGAACGCCCTCGTCGAAACCCACACCCCCGAAGAAATCGAGGTCGCCCAGCGCATCGGCGCCAAAATCGTCGGCATCAACGTGCGTAACCTCAAGACCCTCGAAGTCAACAACGAACACTACGCATCCCTCGCAGCGCACCTGCCCAACTCCGTCATCAAGGTCGCCGAATCCGGTGTCGCTAGCATCGAGGACGTACGCGCCTACGCAGGCGCCGGTGCCGATGCGGTACTCATCGGTGAAGCACTGGTACGCTCCGGCGACCCGGAAGGTACCGTGCGTGAATTCTCCAAGGTGCCGGTGACCCGCTAGCCTGTGGGTTAGTTGTTTGAGAGGTTGTACCGGACAACACTCGCGGGGGAGCGAGGCTTCCGTGGGTTAGTTGTTTGGAAAGTGCGTACCGGACAACACTCGCGGGGGAGTGCCCCCTCTGCGGCGCTGGGGCGCCTTGAGGACGGAGCCCCCGCTTCGCGTGTCCGGTACGCCCTCTAGGTCGCCTATCCCTCGGGTTGATTGATATAGGGGGTTGGTAGGTGGTTACCTTCTCGGTTAGCTCGTCTTGGTCTGGGGTATATGAGGGTGGTACGTGGTTTCCTTCTCGGGTTAGCTCGCCTCGGTCTGGGGGTATTAGGGGAGTTGGTAGGTGGTTACCTTCTCCAGTTGGCTTGCCTGTATCTGGGGTTCCATGTTGTTAGCTTGTTCTATCAGCTCACCTCTCATACGCATAAAGCCGGTGTCTGCTATTCAGCAGGCACCGGCTTCACGCATCTCTTTCGTCATAATCAGCAGGAATAGCGCGTTCACATTGAGACGCAGTCAGTTCGTTGATAGTCTACACATGGATATTTCACCAAACTGCACCACCCGCTTTGGACCGGGTAGCACCCGCCACATCTAATAGACACGACTCAAACGATACGGCGCTGGAATGTCCATCATGCGTCCACACTACACCCGCGAGAATACTTATGGCTCAATCCCCAGGAAAACCTGTGTCCTTTATCGAACGCGACCTCTCATCCGGTTCCTCCACCGGTCCCGCACCCACCCTCAAAGCGTCACGTCCCTCCGCTGAAACCCGGGTGCGTAACACCGCGCCATCCAGCCCCCAGAAACTTGCCGCCTACCGCACCTGGATGCCCGCCCTCATCATCTGGGCACTAGCCTGCGCAACCCACCTCGCAACCTTCGCATACTCACTCGCAGAAGACCAGCGCAACCCCCTCAGCAACGAAAACAAAAACCACCAAGGCTTCCTCTCCTACCTCAACATCTGGGACGCCGGCTGGTACCGGGACATCTACAAAGAGTGGTACCCCACCGAACTGCCCATGCGCGCTGACGGGTCCGTATCCTTCAATTCCTGGGCCTTCATGCCCCTCCACTCAATGATCAGCGGTAAAGTCGCTGAAATTTTCGGTATCGAGTACCGCCTCGCCGCAGTCGGAGTCAGCCTAGCCGCTGGCCTCGCCCTGGCCGTTGTGCTCTACCGCCTCTTCATCGGTAGCCTGAACTGGCGTGACCGCGGCACCTTCGACACCCGCGCACTCGTTGGCGACGAAAGCCGAAACCGCATCGCCCTGTGGGCGCTTGCCGTGTACGCATTCAGCCCCGCGAGCCCCATCTTCGTCACCGGTTACGCCGAGGCTCTTTCCACTCTGCTCCTTGCCTTGAGTGTGTGGTGTGTGGTGCGTGGCCGCTACATTCTGCTTCTGCCCGTAGCTCTTATGACGGCACTGTCCCGCCCGCTGGGTGTACCACTCGGAGCGTTCGTAGGCCTATGGTGGCTGTGGTGCACCGTTTCTGACTATCTTGCCCGCCGCGCCGATGAACCCTCACAGTCCGCACTGTCGGACGCGTGGGTTGCGTTCCGCGGACGCTTCGGCCAGCTCCTCGGCGCACTGCTGGTGTGTGGTTTTGCTTTCGTACACCCCCTACACGCGGCTCTACGCACCGGACGCATGGATGCGTACCTCGCCACGGAACTCGGCTGGAGCTTCCGCAAGGTTGAAGACGGCCACCAGTACTTCTCCCAGTGGGTCCACCAGTTCAACCTCTACTTCGTAGGCTCCGTACCCGCCATCATCATGTGGGCGGGCCTGGTGCTCCTCATCCTGAGCTTCTACTGGTGGATGTCGCAGAAATTCACCCGCACCCTGCTGCACCCCGCCCTGTGGTTGTGGACCGCCTGCTACGCCGGGTACCTGTTCATCTTCTGGCTCCCCACGTCATCCACCGTGCGTATTCTGCTGCCGGTGTTCCCCCTGTCGCTGCTAATCGCAGCCTATCTGCCGAAGAGCCGCATGTACCGCTTCCTGCTGGTACTGGCGGGTCTGCTCGGATCCGCCCTGTGGATGCGCCTGCTCTGGGGCGGCCCGGACGTTATTGGGCCCGTCTGGTTGCTGCCCTAAAAACAAAATAGATGGATAAAGCCGGTGCCTGCTACTAAGCAGGCACCGGCTTTTCACTTGTCATCGAGCGTTTAGCGGCCCGTATAGTCCGCGTCCGCAATATCCTTCGGCCAGCGCGCCTTACGGAACGGCGCCCACGTAAACGCCGCCGCCACCAACAACAAACCACTGATAATGAACGCCGGAACAAAGCCCCACGCATCCGCAATCAAACCAGCCACCAGCGGACCCAGAATCATACCAAAATCACTAAACATCTGATACACCGCCAACACCTGGCCACCACTGCGGCGAGTACCAATCACATCAGACACAGCAGCCTGAATCGACGGGCCCATAAACGCCGCACCAATACCCAGGCACGCCGTCAACGACACAAACACCCACGCCACCGGCGCGAAACCCATAAACGTCACCGCAGAACCCGCCAACAGCAGACCCGAAAACGCCATCACACGGCGACCAAAACGATCCGAAAAACGCCCCGAGAACGTCTGCGTCAACGCATTACCAAACGAGTTCGTCGCCATCGCCAAAGAAGCCAACAGGGTACCCGCAACCGAATTAGACATGTCACCACCGGTCGCCAAATACGCCGCCGCCAACGGAATAATCGACGACTGCACACCAAACACCGACCAGCCAATCGCCCAATTCGAAACCAGCGCAGAGCGGTAATTCGAGAATTTCAACGCATCACGAACCTTCATCGCAGGCAGATCGCTCTTACCCGAAGAAGACCCAGGCTTAGCCCCCTGACCGGATGCTCCAGCAGGCGAAGGCGCCGCCGACGGCAACACCCCGGTGCCCTTACCCTCAGCCAGCGCCGCCGCCTCCATAATCGCGTCACGCTCCGCCTCCAACGCCGCCTGCGACGGCATCAAAAACCACACAATCAGGCCCGCCGCCAACAGCGAAAAACCATACACAATGAACGGCGCACGCATACCAAACGGCGCAAGCGCGCTCGCAATTACCGGGCCCAGCAGGTTACCCAGCAGGAACGCCGTCGCATAATAGCCAGAAATACGGCCGCGCATATGCGCAGGGGACAGGCGCACCAGCAGACCCATCGCAGAAACCGTGAACATGACCGAGCCGATACCCGCCACCGCACGCGAAGCCAACAGCACCCAATAATCCCAGGCAAACGCAATCATAAACGAGGTGATTGACACAATCAGCATGCCAATCGTGTACACCGGACGCTCACCCCAACGGGTAATCAGCTGACCCGCAGATGGCGCAAAAATCAGGCGCGTAATCGCCAACGCAGAAACCACCATCGTCGCCATAGTGACCGTGGCATTAAAATTCTGCGCATAATTCGGCAGTACCGGCGCCACCAAACCAAAACCCACCGCAATCATGAACGACGCAACAATCAGAACCTTCAAACCGGTCGGCACACGGTTCGGGTCAATCGTGCGCGGGTCAAAAACAGGCGGTGTTGTGGCAGGGTTCCTCATGTTCATCCTCGAAATCGTGCGGTGCCGTGCGGCAGTCGCAGGCCCCACCCGCAACTGCCCAACATGTGTTCGGCTAAAAAAACTTAACAGTGTCCAGTCTACTCCGCCGACAGTCGGGCATGCGCGTAATCTCGACCAGCCAAACCGCCCAAACCGGTAAGCTAGTAGTGTGAATGAAACGATGATGATAATCTGCGCAATCGTGCTGGGTGTACTGGTGATCGCCGGTGTACTTTTCGCCGTTCTGCGCCGACCCAAGAAGACCGCGAACCTGCAGTCTTTGCGTCAGGAGGCGGCAGAAGCCTCCGGCGGATCGGCGGAAAAACCCGAAAGCTCGGCACCTCGCGCTATTGAACTTGATATGCCCGACCCGTCCGCGGGTCGCCTGGTGCGTCTGCGTGCCCGCCTGGCACGCTCCAACAACATGCTCGGCAAGGGCCTGCTGGCTCTGCTCTCCCGCGACCGCATCGACCAGGACGTCTGGGACGAGGTCGAAGAAACCCTGCTGCTCGCCGACCTCGGTTCTGAGCCGACCACCCGCCTGGTGGAGGCACTGCAACAGCGCGTGCGCGTTGAGGGTACGAGCAACCCCGCCGCCGTGAAGAAGATGCTCCGCGAGGAGCTCGTGAAGATTGTTCGCCCCGACATGGACCGCGAACTGAAGACCGCCGGTAGCGACGGCAACCCCGGCGTGGTGCTGGTCGTTGGCGTGAACGGCGTCGGTAAGACCACCACGGTCGGTAAGATTGCCCGCGTGATGGTCGCTGACGGTCAGACCCTGCTCCTGGGTGCTGCGGACACGTTCCGTGCGGCCGCGTCTGAGCAGCTGACCACCTGGGGTGACCGCGTGGGTGTGAAGACCGTGCGTTCCGAGAAGGAAGGCGCCGACCCCGCATCCGTCGCGTTTGACGCCGTGAAGGCTGGCAAGGAGCAGGGCGTTGACACCGTGCTCGTGGACACCGCGGGCCGCCTGCAGAACAAGTCCGGTCTGATGGATCAGCTCGGCAAGATTAAGCGCGTTATCGAGAAGGAAGCGCCGGTCACCGAGGTTCTGCTCGTGATTGACGCGACCACCGGCCAGAACGGCATGGTTCAGGCGAAGGTCTTCGGCGATATCGTGGACGTCACCGGTATCGTGCTGACCAAGCTCGACGGCACCGCAAAGGGTGGCATCGTGGTCGCTATCCAGGAGGAGCTCGGCGTTCCCGTCAAGCTCATCGGCCTGGGTGAAGGCCCGGACGACCTGGCGCCGTTCGACCCGGAAGCATTCGTGGACGCGTTGCTGGACTAACATCCTCATACTCCACTCCGCCGAGAAGCCACATGTGTTGTGAACACATGTGGCTTTTCGCGGTTAAATTTGGGGCACTCCAGCAGCACGCAGCACCTGCAGGGCCCGCCTCGGACGGTAAATAGCATCCTTAGCAGAAATACGGACGACGGCGTACCCCGCGTGGAGTAGCCGATCCTGTCGGGTCTTCTCCCGAACCAGGTCCTCTTTGTCGTTGTATTTGATGTTGCCGTCTACCTCCAGAACGACGGGCCTGCCGTGGATGCTAGTGGTGTGTAGCAGAAAGTCCACTCGAGAGGTATGACCTTCGTAGATGATGGTTTCCTGCTGCTTGTAGTGGATTCCCTGGTCATCGAGAAGTAACCGCATGCAGGTTTCAGCAACGGATTCTGAGTGCGGGCTGAGCTCATGTCCAACGAGGCGAGCGGTTCGACACCCGCGGCCAGATGCAGATGAGAGCTCTTTCTTGAGCTCTTCGTAGGTGAGCATATCCGGTTCCTGAGCGAAGCGCTGAAGGGCGCTTTCGGCCAGAATGAGCCCGTCGCGAAAGGGGAGCGTTTTTACGCAGGTGGTGATAGCTGTTAGTGGTGTGACGGTGGGGATCCCCTCGGGTGTGTACACGATGGGGCTGTCCGCGGTGAGTGTGTCTTGGATGCGCTGGATGTTTTCTCGGCGGCCGCCTCCGGTTCCTCGTACTTGAATGTGGCATGGTGGGGTGAGGGAGGAGATGCCCCAGGCGATGGCTGCGCTTTGGGATGCAAGGATATTGGTGGGGTATTCGTTGAGGTGCGCGAGGATGCACACGTAGTGTCGGTCGTTGGGGTGTAGGTTGTTCCAGGTTTGGGTGGGGAGAAGGTGCCCTTTTGAGATGCGAGTGAGTTCGCCGCGGTTGAGGGCATGGCTCAGGGTGATTCGCGTGTGGGCGGCTGAGGTGATGAGTTCGGTGCGGGTGCGTATCATCGTTGATAGTTCTTCTCTGGTAAACATGTTTTAATTGCATCAAATGAGAGTATTTATGTTCAAGTGTTACGTTTAGTTATTACGCCGAAAAGCCACATGTGTTTCGAAAAGCCACCAAAAACGTGGCTTTTCGAAACACATGTGGCTTCTCGACGAGAGGGGTGTGGATAAGTTGAGTGAATACGGCCCAGCATCTAGTTACTGGATGCTACTTGTTGATCTGTGCAATCAGATGTTCAGTAAGCGCGGGCTGGCATGCTACCAGGCTCACAACAGCAAGGAAGAAGCTCATGCTTGCCTCCTGAACAGAAGGGCGAATGAGATTGCCGCGATAGAGTGCGTTCAGAGCCTTAACCGAGTACTTGAAGCACTGGAGCAAAGCCGCAGCCATGAAGACGACAGTAAGCAGGTTGAGCATGATCAGGGTGAAGCCTGCAGCACCGTATGACGCAGTAACTGCCTCAATGAAACGCATAGCCATACCACCCTGAGGGTGAGACTCGTAGTGTCCGCTGATGGTGGTGTAGATGGTCGCCATGTTGTACTTACCCGCCCCGATAAGAGTGAACCAAGTGCCACCAACAATCGCCAGCAGGGAAGCAGGGTAGAGCACATTCAGAATGGCGTGTGCAGAGGAGCTAGTGCTCTTGGCATTAAGCAGCTTTACCTGCCAACCGATGAGTGCGAGACAGGTAACCCAGTAGGCTACGAGGGTCCAGCTGATAGTGGGCCAGCTGATGAGGAACGCGCCCATGATAAGGGGGCCGCCACCAAAAGCAATCGCGATATTGCCCCAGGTATCGTCATCGCTTTCATGACCCTTCTTGGAAGGTGCATGGTTGTGCGTGTGCTGGCTGTTGTCGATGGTGGTGCGGTTACCGTCGCCGCTAATGGCTGCGGAGCCGTTGCCTACCTGCTGGTGAGTGTTCTGCACGCGGTTGCCATTGCCGTTGATGGTGCCGACGCTGAGCTTCTGCGTGGTACCCCCGGTGCTGGTACCCGCCTCAGCCTTCTTGGCTTCGGCGCGGGCTGCCCGGGTCTTGAACCATGCAGTAAGGAGACCTGCAATTGCGGTGAGCAAGGGGATGAGAATCGGTGCGTACTTGTTGATAAACTCCATGAGTTTTCTCCTATCTGGAGTAATCTGCCCCGGCCCGTGTGGGCCTACACCGGGGCAGGTGGGGTGGTGGTCGTGCAGTGACCTTGTACCTCAACGATAGGGTGAGGGTTTAGGGTGGCTGAGATTTTTTGGTTTACCCCGGGGTAAGCGAAAAATTGTCGGACTGGGTGCGGGGTTGGGGGAATATATTCTTTGAATTCCTGCGGGCGGGCGCTTCTTAGCTGCCTCCAGAAGCCACATGTGTTTCGAGAAGCCACCAAAGACGTGGCTTTTCGAAACACATGTGGCTTCTCGCGGTTAATGGGCGGGTAATGACGACGGGCAGCACACGATTCGGAGCTCTGGGATATTCTGAAATCAGAAGATGCGCAAGGCGCTCTGACCCGTCAGGTGGCCCCGCGCATCGCACACCATACAACCCAATTCACCCCGAACCTCAGCGAAGGAGCCACCAATGGCAGCCCCCAACCTCCCCGGAACTCTTCCCACCCCCAACTACCGGCCCACCTACCGCTCCAACGGCGCATGCGAGGACCTCGTCCAGCTCGTTGCACCGTATAGCCTGTCGCGCGCCCAGCTTGCTGAGGCTACCGGCATCGCTGACGAGGCTACCGTGAACAGTTGGGTTGAGCAGTGCCGCCCCGACCTCGCGGCGGATGCGCCCGCGCCCCTCGAGCCCGTGCTGCGGTACCTGGACGAAACCTACCTGCCCGACCCCGCAAACTGGCCCGGCGATAACGCCTACGACGAGTTCGTCCTCGAGAACATTGCCGCCCGCATGCTTGCCCGCGTTGTTGCTGAGTCCTTCGGTGCTGACCGTTCCGGCAACTACCGCGACCTTCTCGCGCTCATCGCGACCCTCGTACTGATTGCCCGCTGCTGGGCGGGCACCGATGAGGCTTTCCTGACCTTACTCAACGCCGAGCCCACCGCAGAGGCGGAAGAGTACCTGCAGGAGGCTACCGCGAACGCCCCCGAGTCCCTGTACCCGCTCCTGACTGAGCTGCTGCTGCCCGCCCTGCGTGAGGCGCGCGGCATCTTCATTGCCGCCGATGCGCACCTGCTGACTGGCTACGCGCTCGCCGCCGGATACTTCGCGGGTGAGCACCCCTACGAGACTCTGAACGGCATCCACGTGTCGCTGGCAGATGCAGACCGCACGCTGCCCGATGATGAGCTGATGACCCGTGTTGAGGACGTCCTCAAGGCTAATTTCCAGGCTGCCCGATCGGAAGTCGGCGCTGCTGACGAGAACCAGGAGCCGCACCACGTCACCCTGCCCGGCAATCGGGACGGCTACGAGACCGCCGCACACCTGATTGCCGCACTGCCTCAGGCGCATGACGTTATCGCTTTCAGCACCCCGCCCGGCGAAGGAACTAATGCGCTCGCTGACGACCGCCGCGCCGCCTTCACCCTGTACCTGTGCTACCTGCTTCTGGGCGATGACGATTCCTTGGAGCAGCATGCCGCGGAGCTGTACCGCGCCAGCCGCGAAGGATAGACGCTGAAAAGCCACATGTGCATCAAACACATGTGGCTTCTTAGCGTCATTTGTGGTTAGTGTGGTGGGATTATTCTCGCCGGTGACTTTACATGGTGGCTTTACGCGGCAACTTTATATCGCGACTTTACACGGCAACGGGCTGTTCCGCGCGAATCGCACTATAGGTAGGGTCGCTGACGGTCACGCCGTACTGGTTGGAGGCGAGCCGCAGGATCTCCTCAACGGTGTAGATGCGGAACACGCCGCCTCCGGTTGCCTGCGCGTATTCACGCAGCAGCTGACGGTTCGCCAGCTGGCGCACGGGTTTGCCACCCGATGCGGCGCGTACCTGCGGGCCGTTGCGCAGCCAGGTGTCGCGCACACCGCCGGTGACAAACACGCAGTCGGTGCCTTTCACGCGGGTGGTTGCTTCGGTAAGGCACTGGTTCCAGAGCGCGAAGTCGGCGTCGAAGCTGGCGTTAGCGAGCAGCGGGTGGCCCTGTTCGAGTGCTTCACGGCACTGCTGTTCGTGGCGTTCGGGGCTGGGGGCGGCACCTACGTGTCCGGTGAAGATGCGGTTCAGCCGCGGCAGGATCGTGTCGTCTTCGCGGCGTGCCACGTTGATGGATCCGGTGTCGGTGGTGGGTTCGAGAATCCTCATGATCTGCGCGATGGAGTGGTCCAGCTGGTGCGCGACTGAACGCAGCGCGCTCCAGGGGGAGTTGCGTTCTTCGGGAAGGGTTTCTTTGAAGGATGCGAGCGCTGATCGGACGCGGTCTGCGGCGGCGGGTACGGGGGAGGTGCCGTCGAGTGCTGCCCAGAATTCTTTGAGTGCCTGGTGGGGGAGGAATGCGTGTCCGCGCAGCTGGGAGTAGACGCGGAGGATTTCGTCGCTGATGTGGGCTGGGTAGTTGTAGAGGCATGCAAGCGCGGTGGAGTCGAAGGCGACGAGAATTCCGGGGTGAATGGAAGTCAGCGGGGCGCGATCGAGTTCCTTGTACTCGACGAAGTCTGAGTACAGGGTGCGTGCTTGACGGGTGATTGACATGAATCCCCTCCGGGTATCGAGTATGGGTGGTCAAATGCGAGTGCCGGAGAAGTCGAGGAGAATAATCCATTCCAGTGTATCGGCCTTCTTTGGCAGGTGATGGAGTTTCGGTATAAATATTTTGTTTATTACGTTTGTGTCTAACCCGAGGGTGTGTTAGTGCATGTCAGAGTCATTTTCGGGTCTATGTTTTAGGTGTGAATTTCACCGCGTGATGTCTATGGTGTGCGGTTTTTCTTTGTGGTTATAAGCAGTATAGAACAAAAATATGCATTAAGGTGCAAGATTCGTTGAACGGGTCACAAAATAACGTCAGAAAACTCCTCCCACCTGCACATAGGACGCATATAACACGCGAGGGACAGGGCGAGAAAGTAGATGAACATTTATTCCCTCCTGTAGACTTTAAGTGATTCAATTTGATAAGGAGAAGAGTAATGTCAGAGCTGACCACTCAAAACCAGGCGGAGGAGCAGGGCCCGGCCCGCACCGTCGTCGTGGCAGAAGACGAGGCACTGATTCGCCTCGACATCGTCGAAATTCTGAAGGACCAGGGTTTCGATGTTGTTGCAGAAACCGATAACGGCAAGACCGCCGTCGAGCTAGCGCAGAAGCACCGCCCCGACCTCGTCCTCATGGATGTGAAGATGCCGATCATGGACGGCATCACCGCAGCCGAAGAAATCGCGAAGGAACAGATCGCTCCCGTCGTTCTGCTGACCGCATTCAGCCAGAAGGAACTCGTCGATCGTGCCGTTGAGGCAGGCGCTATGGCGTACGTCGTCAAGCCCTTCTCCCCGAACGACCTGGTCCCCGCAATCGAGGTGGCAATCAGCCGCTACGAGCAGATTCGCGCTCTCGAGAAGGAAGTTGGCACCATCCGCGACCAGTTCGAGACCCGCAAGCTGGTTGACCGCGCAAAGTCGCTGCTCATCACCAAGATGAACCTGACCGAGCCGGAAGCATTCCGCTGGATTCAGAAGACTTCCATGGACCGCCGCCTGTCCATGCGCGAAGTCTCCGACACCATCATCAAGCAGCTCTCCTAAAGACGTACACAGTACAAACGGTACAGGTACGAACGCACGCTACGACGAAGACTAGGATTCGTCCGTACACACCTTCAGCCGGTCAGCATCTGGCCGGCACCTTTTCATGACGCACTAACGCCCCATCCCTCACAATGAAGCTGAGGGACGGGGCGTTAATGTTTAACCTCTGAAGCGCGCATCCTGCCGGGGCAGTCGGAACGTTTCTAAACCCGGAGCGTTTCTGCGCCGGTGCCGTGGGTAACCCAATGCCGCAAGAGCTGCCGTGCCAGACAGATTTAGCGCAGGCAGGCTTAGCGCAGGTAGCGGTTGAAATCGTCTTCGTCATTGTTGGGGCCGCTAATGGGACGGTCCGTGGGGGAACCTGCCCAGAGCATGCCGCCAGTACCGAGCATCACGCCCAGCCACCAGAAGCTACCGGGGTTATTGATGGCGGTCACCAGGCACACCAGCATCACACCGATTGCGATGGGCAGGACAATGCGCTTGGCGCGCACAATCTTCGGGTAACGCTTGAAATAGGGGGTGCGCTCGCGGGCCATGGTGCTCCTTCTGGTCGTACCTTCTGGTGGGGTGTTGGTGGGGTGCCGTGTACCCCGTGCTTCTACGATTTTAGGCTACTTGCTGAGGTTGTAGGGCTTTATGCAGTGGGGCGGGGGATCAGCATGTTGGTGATGCGCGCCGTGCAGGTGGTGCGGCCGCGCTCATCCACAATGTCGATGGTGTGGATGCACAGGGTGCGTCCGAGCTTGACGGCGGTGCAGGTTGCGGTAACCAGGCCGGAGACTGCCGGGCGCACGTGGGTTGCGTTGATGTCCACGCCGACTGCTACGAGGTTTTCGCCGCCGTGTACGCCCGCGGAGAGTGAGCCGAGGGTCTCGGCAAGAACCACGTTGGCGCCGCCGTGCAGCAGGCCGATGGGCTGGGTGTTACCGGCGACGGGCATGGTTGCGACGGTGCGTTCTGCGGTGAGTTCCTGGAACTTAATGCCCATGGCGGGGATGAGCTCGCCCAGGCCGCGGGGGAAGTAGGGGTGCAGGTGCTCAGGGATTCCGCTTTCGGTCAGCTGCGCCTTGATTTCTTCTGTAGTGAGGGTGGTGGGTGCTGCCGCGCGGACGGGTGGGTGCTGTGTGTTGTTTTCAGTCATGACTTCCAGTGTACTCCCTGGTTAGGGTGCCTTTGACCTGCGGGGGAGTCTGCGGGTACGCATCAACCCCGCCTCCTGAACCCAGGAGACGGGGCTGAAAAACGCTGTGTGAGCGGATGAGGATTAAGCGGAAATAGCTTCTGCCTTTTCGATGTCCTCGTCGCGGATTTCCTTATCGGGGTTCACGCCGCTTGCCTTAGAAATGCGCTCGGTCAGGGCTGCGATGGTCGCATCACCGGTCACGTTGGTTGCGGTGCCGAAGGAGTCCTGAGCCAGGTACAGAGCAATCATTAGGGCAATCATGGAGGCGTCAAAGCCGAGCATGGACTGCAGCAGGCCGATTGCGGTCATCACGCCACCGCCGGGAACGCCGGGAGCTGCAACCATCATCACGCCGAGCACCAGAATCATGGGAATCAGCGAACCGAAGTCGGGGTTCTTGCCGGTCATGAACAGCACTGCCACCGAGCAGGAGGTAATGGTAATCATGGAGCCGGAGAGGTGGATGGTTGCGCACAGCGGGATAGCGAAGTCCACCACGCGGGGGGAGATGCCAGCCTTCTTCGCCGAACGCACGGTCACCGGGATGGTCGCAGCCGAAGACTGGGTGCCGATTGCGGTGAA
The DNA here is from genome assembly GCF_001548235.1 of Rothia mucilaginosa. Classification (NCBI taxonomy): domain Bacteria; kingdom Bacillati; phylum Actinomycetota; class Actinomycetes; order Micrococcales; family Micrococcaceae; genus Rothia; species Rothia mucilaginosa. Next base: position 11,384 of record NZ_AP014938.1, on the reverse strand, counting down.
GTATGCCGGGAGCATGGTCTTGAGCATCTGGATGGGGTTGCGGCGGGATACCGCGCCAGCCACCGAGTACTGCAGGGCCAGGGTGACCCAGTGCAGGATAATCACCATGACAAAGACGAGGCCGAAGACCGAGAGGATCTTCGCCACCTGACCGGCGAGAGTCATGTTCGCGAACACACCCACAATGTGCACGGGCAACAGGGGGATAATCACGTAGCTGAGCATCTTCTCAACGATGACCTGGAAGTCCTCGAAGAGGTTCAGCATCGCACGGGTCTTCAGCGCGGTAATGCCTAGACCCAGAATGAAGGAGAGAATCAGCGCGCTGAGCACACCCATAATCGGGGTCAGTTCGAAGGAGATGTAACCCTTGGACAGTGCGTTCTCCGGGTTATCGAAGGACGCGAGCTGCTGACCCTTCAGGATGATGGGGTAGAGCAGCAGTGCGCAGGTCAGCGCCAGGAAGCCGGCAAAGATGCTGGAGATGTACGCCAGGCCCACGGTGATGCCGAGCATCTTGCCCGCACCCTGCGCGAGGGAACCGATGCCGGGCACGATGAAACCGATAATAATCAGCGGGATAGCGAAGCTCAGGAAGGCGCTGAACACGGTCGAGAAGGAGACGAAGAGCTGCACAATGAAGTCGGTGGCGATGGATGCGCCGGTGGCGTCATTGATGCCGCTAATCATTCCGGGGGTCAGCAAGCCGATGAGTACACCCGATGCGATCGCGATGAGGATCCATACGAGAAGGGGTAGTTTTTTGAGTGCCTTCATAGTTTCCTAAATGAGGGTTCGTTGTGTGTTATGCGCGGGATGTGCCCTCACGGTCCGGTGAATTCTGGGTAGAGTTCTGCCTATGAATACACGGGGTGTGGGGGTTCCTACGCTGGAGGCGATAATAAGGTTATATATTATCTGGAAACTGTATTATTATCCACCTTATATAGTGGCTTGGGGCACAATTTTGGGAAGAAAATTCACCAAACGTACCCCACCGGCACTTATATATGAGGTAAAACTCTTTCCACACGCCCCCTAGTTCCGCTATATGGCACAGCACCGGCACTCAACACAGCGCGGGCGCCTCCCCACAGGGCTAACCCGCAGCCACCGCAAAACCACCCGTCACGAAACCCTCTGTCACGAAGCCAACCACCAAGAAAACTCAGACTCGATACACTAGAGGAGTGACTACAGAGAACAAAACCCTCCTGCTCATTGACGGACACTCCCTCGCCCTACGCTCCTTCTTCGGCATCTACACCATGGCCGAAAAGACCGGACAGCACATCTTCGTGCGCAGCGACGGCCAGCACACCGAAGCCGTCCACGCCTTCCTCTCCACCCTGCTGAGCATCATCAAAGACAACCAGCCCAGCCACATCGCCGTAGCCTTCGACCTGCCCGGCGGCACCTTCCGCACCGCCGAATACGGCGAATACAAGGGCGGCCGCAACGCCATCCCCGAAGCCTTCAACGGCCAGATCGACCTCATCAAAAAGATGCTCGGCGCGCTCAACATCCCCGCGCTCACCTACGAAAACTACGAAGCCGACGACATCGTCGCAACCCTCACCCGCCGCGGCACCGAAGCCGGCTACAAGGTCCTCATCCTCTCCGGCGACCGCGACATCTTCCAGCTCGTCACCGACGACGTCACCCTGCTCTACCCGGTCACCACCGGCCCCTCCAAGGGTATTCAGCGCATGGACCCCGCCGCCGTCGAAAAGAAAACCAAGGTACCCCCGCACATGTACCCCGACCTTGCCGCCCTCACCGGCGAGCAGGCGGACAACCTGCCCGGCGTACCCGGTGTGGGCCCCGGCTTCGCTGCCAAGTGGCTCGGCGAGTACGGCTCCCTGCAGGGTGTGCTCGACAACCGCGACAAGATTGGCGGCAAGAAGGGCGAGGCGCTGCGCGAGAACGTGGATAACGTGGTGCGCAACCGTCGCCTCAACCAGCTCGTCAACGACCTCGACCTGAACGTCACCCTCGAAGACACCGCATTCACCCCCGACCTGGATGCACTCAACACCTTCTTCGACGAAGTAGAGTTCCGCACCATCCGCAAGCGCGCCGCCGACACCCTCGGCCCCATCGTGCGCGCCGCCGGATCCGCAGGCGCTACTAGCTCCGCCGCAGAAGCAGGGGAGGAGGGCGCCCCCAAGAAGGCACCCACCGGCCCCGTCTACGCACCCATTGCCACCAGCGCACCCACCAAAAACGCAGACGCAGCAGCATTCCGCGCCTTCTGTTCCGCCGCAGCCGAAGAAAACTACGGCACCGACGAACAGGGCGCGCCCATCGCTGTACCCGAACGCCTCGAAAGCGCCGTGACCCTCTACCCGGTCACCAACCTGCCCGTAGCGCGCCCCGCCATCGGCGATGCCCCCGCCGTCAAGGTCACCAAAACCAAGATCCGCGCCGCCGAAGAAAACCCCGAACTGCTCGGCGTGCTCCTCACCAGCAAGAGCACCAGCCTCTGGATCGATACCCGCACCATCGACCCGGAACTCGACGCCGCCCTCGCCGCCTGGCTCTCCGACGAAGCAGCCCGCAAAATCGTCATGGACCTCAAAAACCAGCGCAAACTCCTGCGCGCCTACGGCTACGAACTCGCCGGCGCCGTCGAAGACCCCGCACTGTCCTCCTACATGTGCGGCTTCATTCCCACCGCAACCCGCAAGCTCTTCTCCGAACGCATGGAAGACCTCGCCGAACGCTACCTCTGGATCCCCAAGGAACCCTACGCGCAGCTGGTCTTCCAGCCCGAGACGCGCGAAGAACCCTCCCTCTTCAGTCTGCCCGGCGAAGCCGAACCCGTCGATAACCTGCGCTACTTCACGCAAATCAGCCGCATCATCCACGAACTCGCGCGCCTGTTGCACTACGAAATGGAAGAGCACGGCCAGCTGAAGGTCTACGAAGAAATCGAGCTGCCGCTACTGTACGTGCTCGCAGACATGGAGCAGGCCGGCATCGCCGTCTCCGATGCGCTCCTGACCGAGCTGCACGACACCTTCTCGGCACGCGCCAACCAGGCGCAGGAATCCGCCCGAGCCATCATCGGCGGGGAGGTCGCCACCGAGGACGGCGAAGAACCCCTCAACCTCGCCTCCGTCAAACAGCTGCAGACCGTGCTCTTCGAGACCCTCGGCCTGCCGCACACCCGCAAGATTAAGTCCGGCTACTCCACCGACGCCGAATCCGTCACCGAGCTGCTCTCCAAGATCTCGCCTGAATCCGACGGCGCAGCCTTCCTTGGTGCGCTCATCGCCTACCGCGACAACATCAAGCTCGCCCAGACCGTCGAGGGCCTGCAGAAGGCCGCCACCGAGGACGGACGCGTGCACACCACCTTCCAGCAGGGCGCCGCATCCACCGGTCGACTCTCCTCGACCGCGCCGAACCTGCAGAACATCCCGATTCGCACCGAGGAGGGCCGCCGCATCCGCGGTGCCTTCATCGTGGCTCCCGAGCCCATCGACGGCGTGGAGTACGAGGGTCTGCTCACCGCCGACTACTCGCAGATCGAAATGCGCATCATGGTGCACCTGGCCGCCGACGAGAAGCTCATCGCCGCCTACGAGGCGGGGGAGGACCTGCACCGTTACGTCGGCTCCGAGGTCTTCGGTGTCGCCCCCGAGGACGTCACCCCCGAGCAGCGCTCCAAGGTCAAGGCCATGTCCTACGGCCTGGCATACGGCCTGTCCCGATTCGGCCTCGCCAAGCAGCTGAACATCAGCTCCGACGAAGCAGGCGAACTGCGCACCAACTACTTCAAACGCTTCGGACGCGTGGGACGATTCCTGCGCGGCGTGCTCAAGCAGGCACACCAGGACGGCTACACCGAAACCATTTTTGGCCGCCGCCGCGTGCTGCCCGACCTGGACTCGCCCAACCGTGTACGCCGTGAAGCCGCCGAACGTGCCGCCCTCAACGCCCCGATTCAGGGCACCGCCGCGGACATCATCAAGATCGCCATGATTAACATTCACCGCCGCCTGCGCGAAGAGGGCCTGAAGACCCGCATGCTGCTGCAGGTGCACGACGAAATCATCCTCGAAGTCGCCACCGGTGAGCGTGAAGCCGCCGAACGCGTGCTCGTCGAGGAGATGAGCGGTGCCGCCTCCCTGCGTGTTCCTCTGGATGTGCAGGTCGGCTGGGGCAAGTCCTGGCAGGAGGCGGGCCACTAGGCGCGTTTCTTCCGCCTGGCTCCGCATGGAAAAGCGGTGCTCAGCTTGGCTCTGCGTGGGATGCACTGTTCCGCTTGGAAAGGTGGTTATCGTCCTCGTTCCTACAGGGAACCCGCCCTCGCTTCGCTTCGGGCACCCTGATGTCACTTTCGGACGATACCGCCTTTCCGCGCTGGGGTACTGTGCGGGTGCGGCCGTGTTTTCCGGATGCGCCCTCAGGGTGTCAGCCCGGACGCTCTCCGATGCGGAGCGAGGAGAGGGCGGAGCGTCCGGGTGACGGGTGCCCCTGCGTAGGCGCGGAGGAAATATGCGGCGCCCCGCCCTTCCCATGGTGAGAGGAACGAGGACGAGCACCGTCCCTCGAGCTAGGCCCGTCCTGCCTGCAAAATAGGGGAGCAAAACCGGGCGCGTAACCATTGACGACACGCCCGGGATTCCCGTACACTATTAATCGCGTGTACCAACGTACGGGTTTTCTATGCTCTTTTTCTCCTTAAGAAAACGGGTACAGACTGCTCGTACACCCTGCTAAAAGCATCTGCTTCCGGTGGGTGGTACACATTGTAAGTATCCGTCAGCTCGACGTTTCCTCACCCCATTCAAAGGCGTTAGCGGTCCTATGCCGTGCGCGCCGGGGTGAAACAGTGAGCCGGTCGGCGCCTCCACCCGGGGGTGTTGAGCGGTGAACCGGCAGCGTCGACCTATTAGAAATCCAATTGGAGCCCTCACTACATGAGCACCAACATCCCTCAGGTCGCAATCAACGACATCGGCGACGAGCAGGCATTCCTCGAGGCTGTCGAGCAGACCATTAAGGTCTTCAACGACGGCGATCTCGTCTCCGGCCAGGTCGTTAAGATCGACCACGATGAGGTTCTGCTCGACATCGGTTACAAGACCGAAGGCGTCATCCCCTCCCGCGAGCTGTCCATCAAGCACGACATCGACCCCTCTGAGGTTGTCGAGCTCGGCTCCGAGGTTGAGGCACTCGTCCTCACCAAGGAGGACAAGGAAGGTCGCCTGATCCTCTCCAAGAAGCGCGCACAGTACGAGCGTGCATGGGGCGACATCGAGAAGGTCAAGGAAAACGACGGCGTCGTTACCGGTACCGTTATCGAGGTTGTCAAGGGTGGCCTTATCCTCGACATCGGTCTGCGTGGCTTCCTGCCCGCATCCCTCGTTGAGATGCGCCGCGTCCGCGACCTCGCTCCCTACATCGGTCAGCAGATCGAAGCTAAGATCATCGAGCTGGACAAGAACCGCAACAACGTTGTTCTGTCCCGCCGTGCATACCTGGAAGAGACTCAGTCCGCTGTTCGCTCCTCCTTCCTCAACGAGCTGGAGAAGGGTCAGGTCCGCGAGGGCGTTGTCTCCTCCATCGTCAACTTCGGTGCATTCGTGGACCTGGGTGGCGTGGACGGTCTGGTTCACGTTTCCGAGCTGTCCTGGAAGCACATCGACCACCCGTCCGAGGTTGTCGAGGTTGGCCAGCCCGTTACCGTCGAGGTTCTCGAGGTGGACCTGGACCGCGAGCGCGTGTCCCTGTCCCTCAAGGCAACCCAGGAAGATCCGTGGCAGGCATTTGCTCGCACCCACGCTCTGGGTCAGATCGTTCCCGGCAAGGTCACCAAGCTCGTTCCCTTCGGTGCATTCGTGCGCGTTGAGGACGGCATCGAGGGCCTCGTCCACATCTCCGAGCTGGCAACCCGCCACGTTGACCTGGCTGAGCAGGTCGTCTCCGTTGGTGAAGAGGTCTTCGTTAAGATCATCGACATCGACATGGACCGCCGCCGCATCTCCCTGTCCCTCAAGCAGGCAAACGAGGGCGTTGACCCCAACGCTACCGAGTTTGACCCCGCTCTGTACGGCATGGCTGCAGAGTACGACGAGGCTGGCAACTACAAGTACCCCGAGGGCTTCGACCCCGAGGCTAACGAGTGGCTGGAAGGCTTCGACGCACAGCGCGAGGCTTGGGAAGCACAGTACGCAGAGGCACAGGCTCGCTTCGAGGCTCACAAGGTTCAGGTTGCTAAGGCTCTCGAGGCTGACGCAGAGGCTGCAGCAGCAGCTCCCGCAGCAGCTGAGCCCGCACCGACCTCTTACTCCTCCGAGGAGCCCGCTTCCGCAGGTACCCTCGCATCGGATGAGGCACTGGCTGAGCTCCGCAAGAAGCTGACCGGCAACTAATCTGCCGCTCAGATGAGCACTCATCAGGCGTAATAGCCGATAGGTAACCCCGCGTGGGGTGCCTAGAGCAGAGGAACCCCCTCATCTCCCGTTTGGGAGGTGAGGGGGTTCTTTGCGTTATTGGGGGTTTAGGTTTGGAGCTGGGCGCCTTGGGAGCCGGGGCGTGTGCCTTGTGTTGCTGTGCCCAGTGCTGCCGGGGAGGATTTTATGCGGCAATCATCTGCGCCCAGACGGCGCGCACCTGCTCGGCGGTTTCCTCCAGCGAGCCGCCGTTATCAATAATCCAGGTTGCGACCGCCTCACGCTGCTCGTCGGTAGCCTGCGCGGCGATGCGGGCGCGCGCATCCTCCTCACTCATGCCGCGCGAAGATACGAGGCGCTGCAGGCGAGTCGCCAGGGGAGTGCGCACCACGACCACGCCCTCAAAGGCGGACGGATCGCCGGTCTCCACGAGCAGGGGAATATCCTCCAGCACCACGCCGCTAAAACCGGGTTCGGACTGCGCCTGCTCCACCAGTTGCGCGGCACGCTCACGAATAGCGGGATGCACAATCGCGTTCAGACGCAGGCGCGCCTGCTCATCATTGAATACGATACGCGCCAGGGCGGGGCGGTTGAGGCGGCCGTCCTCATCGAGCAGATGCTCACCGAACTCCGCGACCGTGCGGGCGAGCACCGCCTCGCCGGGCTCCATGAGGGAGCGGGAGATAGCGTCCGCATCCACCAGGAATGCTCCCTGCTCAACGAAGAGGGAGGCGATGGTACTCTTGCCGCTGCCGATACCGCCGGTGAGGGCGTAACGGCGCAGGGCGGTAGAAGCGGGGGAAGAAGGCTGGGACATGGACGGTGCTCCTGACGGGCTGTGCCACAATAGATAGGTACTGATCAGAGGAGGACACATGCAGGAAGAAACTCGCGCCAACCGCTACCTTGTGCCGCGCGGCGATGAGCCCTATGAGAGCCTCCTCGAAATTAAGCGTAGCGAATTTATTGGTCACATCAAGCGCGTGAGCACCGTTGAGGAGGCGCGCGCCTACATCGAGTCGGTGCGCAAGACCTACCACGATGCCCGCCACGTGTGTTCGGCGTTTATTATTGGTGCTGACCGCGATATTCAGCGTTCCTCCGATGACGGTGAGCCCGCCGGTACCGCCGGTGTGCCGATGATGCAGGCGTTGCTGGCGCGTCAGACCCGCGAGGATGGCACCACCGACCTGTCGGATGTGGTTGCGGTGGTTGTGCGCTATTTCGGTGGCATTAAGCTTGGCGCGGGCGGTTTGGTGCGTGCCTACACTGATGCGGTGGTGCAGACCCTGGACGGTGCGCTATTTGATTCGCGCGAGCGTCTGCGTGTGGGTCAGGTTCCCAGTTCGCATGCGGATGCTGGCCGCCTGGAGAACGAAATCCGCGCCGCCGGCCTGAACGTGCTGGGTACCGAGTACGGTGCGGAGGGTGCCACGATTTCCCTGGGTGTGTTTGACCGCCCGGAGGAGCTGGAGCGTGCCGAGGAGCTGGTGGTGAGCTTGAGTTCCGGTGCGGCGAGCGTGACCTGGGGCGATACGCAGTGGGTGGATTTGCCGGTCTAGGTTGCCGGCTTCGGGTACCGGCGCTAGATTCCCAATCCTAGATTTCCATTCCCAGATTTTCGGCCCTGGATTCCCGTTTCTGGATTTCCGGGCTAAAGCACCCGCGTAAAGTTCTCAAAACCTGAAATATAGCTCAACCTTAGTTAATAGTTACTCTAACCCTAGTAATTGCCTGCTAAAGCTGATAGCCTAAAAAGCGTTGCGGAACGCACGCGCCCCTCCACAGCATGGGCAACGGGTTCATCACCAGCGGTAACCCAGCCCGGCGCCTCCACGAGGGAACGGGTGCGCCCGCACTGACGGGCGGGCTCAACGCTGACATCTCAGCGCGGAGAACTGGGTACTATCTCAGTGCTGAGATCCTGATGCTGACGTCTTGAAGCTATAGCTTAGTTACTCAAGGAACGAGGCACAGCTGTATGCCGGTACTATACAATCTGGCAAACGGTGGTGTGTGTGCGAACCATCTGCTGGTAGGCGCCGAGCCTCGCCCGTCACCTATAAGAATCAGCTAACGAACGCTCTGAAGAGCTCAAGGTCGTGAAAACGTGACGCAGTCGGGAACCTACCGAGAACAAGCAGTCGAACAAGCAGGCAAAAACTCATCGGAGCAATCCTCCGCGGGCAGCCGCGGCGGCACCGCAACCCTCAACCGCGCAGGAACGCGCCTCCACAAGCGGAACAGCGCTGAGCAGCTTGAACCCGCCACCGTCGCCCAGCTGCTCAACGCCTACCGCCAGCAGAACCTCGGCACCCTGCTGAGCGTGCTCACGCAGCGTCCGGCAGAATTTGCCCGTCAGCTCGGCAGGCTCTGCCGCGTCTTCCCCGAACATGTTCACGCTATCGCCCAGGCGTTCGGCGCCGTGGGCCGCGCCCTGCCCATTGACGAGCTGGTGCGCCTGCACAACCGCTACTCCAACGCAGCCCGCGGAGTCGGCGAATACCTCAGCCTGGATAACTCCGGCGTGGCGCACCTGGTTCAGAGCCCAGCGCTCAGCCGTGAAGGCGCGGGCCACCTACTCATGGCGGTTGAGCTCTGCCTTGCTGGCAGGATGCGCGGGCTCACCATCGCCATGCCCTCCACCGAGGCATTCACTCCGGCTGAGCAGGCGCCGAGCCTCGGATCCTGCAACCCCGCCCTGGACGGTGCCCTTAACGCTTTTGAACCGGCAGGCTGGGAGCCGTTCCCCCTGGAGAGCAGCGAGGTGTTGCTCGCGACCGGTGTGCGCGACGTACCCGATGGCTACGAGCTGTCCCTCTGGCTACTCGATGACGACTATCGGTGCCGCGCCCGCATTGAGCGAGGCGCCCCGCAGGTGTGCGTGGCAAGCTTCTACGATGAAGAAGTCATCACCCGAACCGTGGAAGAAACCGGGTCGGGTGAAGCCGGTCTAGTCGAGAACTACCGCGTGGAGGAGTACGCGGAACTGGACTTCCTCAACGCCATGGACCGGCAGGTACGCTACGTGGCGGTCACCGCCGCCGTGGGGGAGCCGCTGCTGTCTGTGCTGAACGAGAAGAGCGCGGTGCCCAATAGTATTCCCGACCCTGCCGCTTTTGCGAACGGTGTGGGCACCTCCCGGTTTGAGGGGAATGCCCTGCCGGATATCCGCACCGCCGCCGTAGTCGGTAAGGGCCTGCGCACCGTCAACCACCGCGGCATGCTGCCGGTGCTGGGTGTGCCGAACCGAACCGTGTGCGCGGTGATTGACCTGTATAAGCAGCGCATCTGCGTGCCGGGTGTGGGTATTCCGCGCGGGCTGAGCGTGGAGGATGAAGAGCGCACCATGCAGCTGATTTTGAGCGCCCTGAATGGGTACCTTCCGCTGACGAACCGGGGGCTGATGAGCCTCGCTGGAGCCACCGTGGAGGTGCGCTAACGCTGAGGAACCCCACGGCTACAAACCAAGAAAATACCGCCCGGAACCATGCTGTGAGCACGGTCCTGGGCGGTATGTGTTTAACGAACTAGCCGGTCACTAACCGGCCGCCAGGTGAGCTGCCATCACGTTAGTTAGTTGCCGGGCCCTGACCATTGATGATGCGCTGCGCCTCATCCTCGGTCAGGTTGTAGCCGTAGAAGGTCGAGTAGAACTCGCGGGTCTCCTTCACCAGATCAACATCGGTGAACTTCTCGGGGTGGAACAGCTTCGCCGCCCACAGAATCTGCAGAGCCTCCTCGGCGGAGTAGCGGTCCCAGTTGAAGGTGCCGACCGGGTTCTTAATGATCTTGCCGTTCTTCACCGCGGGAACGTCAGCCCACGCGGCGTCAGCCTTAATCGCGTCCACACCCTTCTGCGCATCCGCGCCGCCAATGATGATGTACTCCGGCTGCGAGGCAATAATCTGCTCCAGAGAAATGTTCTTCAGGTTCTCCACGCCGTCCAGGGAGTTCTTCGCGCCCGCAAGCTTCATCCACTCGCCAATCAGAGACTTGGAGCCGTCCACCTTCGTCAGGTCAGAACCGCCGGAAATGTGCAGCACCTTCGGGGACTCGGTGACGTCCTTGAGGCGCTCCTTGATGAGGTTCTCGTTCTTCTCCAGGTACGCCAGGTACTTCTCGGCACGCTCAATCGCCTCGTCGGTGCCGATGACCTCGGCGGTCAGCTCAACGGTGCGCTTGAGGTCCGCGAAGTTCTGGAACTCCACGTGCACCGCCGGGATACCCGCCTCAGCTGCCTTCGCAATCTGCTCCTTCGAGGAGGCGAGCAGCACCTCCGGCTTATCGGCAAGCAGCTGCTCCATGTTCACGTCGGTGCCCTTCACCGGCGCGTCAACCTTCTCAATACCGGGGTAGACCTGTTTGAACCATGCCAGGGACTTCACGTTAGTCGTGGTGGACACCAGCTTCTCAGCACCGCCGAGCAGCAGAACCACCTGGTTGTTTGCGTGCCACAGGTCAGCGATGCGCTCCGGGGTGGTGGGGACGGTGACTTCTTTGCCGTCAATGTCCTTGATGACCTTGGTGCCGTCACCGTTATCCTTCACGAAGAAGCTGGTGTGCTTCTTCGAGCTCTGAGAGGAAGCCGAAGCGGACACCGAGCTCGAAGCCGAACCCGAGGAGGAGGCGGTGTTCGCGGCGCCCGCAACCGGTCAGCGCAGCCAGCAGTAGGGAAGTGGTCAGGGCAATGCCGGTGTGGAACTTCGTGATTTTCATGATGTGTCTTTCTGTGGTGTACAACGGATAGTTGAATAACCCGGCGGCGGCCTGGGTGGGGTAGGCGTGCTAGGGATACGCCACTCACAAGACATAGGGCACCTCTACCGCATCTCTTGCGTGCCACCCAAACCACCACCGGAAAATCTAAAAGCTGTGGAGGCTCAGGTATCGAGGCTCGTCATGTGCACGCTGGAACGCCCCAGCTGCGGTGAATACACCACCGACAAATCTGTAGCGAAGGTGTGTGAGAGA